>NZ_CP010407.1:6150000-6451904 GCF_000830005.1 Streptomyces vietnamensis
GTGCGCCGATTGACTAAGGGTTCCTGGGTCAAGCTGATCTGCCCAGGGTAAGTCGGGACCTAAGGCGAGGCCGACAGGCGTAGTCGATGGACAACCGGTTGATATTCCGGTACCCGCTTTGAAACGCCCAATATCGAATCAGGCGATGCTAAGTCCGTGAAGCCGCCCCGGAGCCTTCGGGCAAAGGGGAGTGGTGGAGCCGACGAACCAGACTTGTAGTAGGTAAGCGATGGGGTGACGCAGGAAGGTAGTCCAGCCCGGGCGGTGGTTGTCCCGGGGTAAGGGTGTAGGGCGTCACGTAGGCAAATCCGCGTGACACATAGCCTGAGACCTGATGCCGAGCCGATTGTGGTGAAGTGGATGATCCTATGCTGTCGAGAAAAGCCTCTAGCGAGTTTCATGGCGGCCCGTACCCTAAACCGACTCAGGTGGTCAGGTAGAGAATACCGAGGCGTTCGGGTGAACTATGGTTAAGGAACTCGGCAAAATGCCCCCGTAACTTCGGGAGAAGGGGGGCCACGCCTGGTGATGAGTCTTGCACTCTGAGCTGGGGGTGGCCGCAGAGACCAGCGAGAAGCGACTGTTTACTAAAAACACAGGTCCGTGCGAAGCCGTAAGGCGATGTATACGGACTGACGCCTGCCCGGTGCTGGAACGTTAAGGGGACCGGTTAGCTTGGTTTCGACCAGGCGAAGCTGAGAACTTAAGCGCCAGTAAACGGCGGTGGTAACTATAACCATCCTAAGGTAGCGAAATTCCTTGTCGGGTAAGTTCCGACCTGCACGAATGGCGTAACGACTTCTCGACTGTCTCAACCATAGGCCCGGTGAAATTGCACTACGAGTAAAGATGCTCGTTTCGCGCAGCAGGACGGAAAGACCCCGGGACCTTTACTACAGTTTGATATTGGTGTTCGGTTCGGCTTGTGTAGGATAGGTGGGAGACCGTGAAGCAGCCACGCCAGTGGTTGTGGAGTCGCCGTTGAAATACCACTCTGGTCGTGCTGGATGTCTAACCTCGGTCCGTGATCCGGATCAGGGACAGTGTCTGATGGGTAGTTTAACTGGGGCGGTTGCCTCCCAAAGGGTAACGGAGGCGCCCAAAGGTTCCCTCAGCCTGGTTGGCAATCAGGTGTTGAGTGTAAGTGCACAAGGGAGCTTGACTGTGAGACCGACGGGTCGAGCAGGGACGAAAGTCGGGACTAGTGATCCGGCGGTGGCTTGTGGAAGCGCCGTCGCTCAACGGATAAAAGGTACCCCGGGGATAACAGGCTGATCTTCCCCAAGAGTCCATATCGACGGGATGGTTTGGCACCTCGATGTCGGCTCGTCGCATCCTGGGGCTGGAGTCGGTCCCAAGGGTTGGGCTGTTCGCCCATTAAAGCGGTACGCGAGCTGGGTTTAGAACGTCGTGAGACAGTTCGGTCCCTATCCGCTGTGCGCGTAGGAATATTGAGAAGGGCTGTCCCTAGTACGAGAGGACCGGGACGGACGAACCTCTGGTGTGCCAGTTGTCCTGCCAAGGGCATGGCTGGTTGGCTACGTTCGGGAGGGATAACCGCTGAAAGCATCTAAGCGGGAAGCCTGCTTCGAGATGAGTGTTCCCACCTCCTTGAGAGGGTAAGGCTCCCAGTAGACGACTGGGTTGATAGGCCGGATGTGGAAGCCCCGTGAGGGGTGGAGCTGACCGGTACTAATAGGCCGAGGGCTTGTCCTCAGTTGCTCGCGTCCACTGTGTTAGTTCTGAAGCAATGAACTCCCTTGCCGGTTGAGTTCAACTTCATAGTGTTTCGGTGGTCATAGCGTTAGGGAAACGCCCGGTTACATTCCGAACCCGGAAGCTAAGCCTTTCAGCGCCGATGGTACTGCAGGGGGGACCCTGTGGGAGAGTAGGACGCCGCCGAACAACCCGCCCTTTTAGCTCAGTCGGTAGAGCGTCTCCATGGTAAGGAGAAGGTCAACGGTTCGATTCCGTTAAAGGGCTCCGAAAATGAAAAGGCCCCCGCCATCAGGCGGGGGCCTTTTTGTGTTTCCAGGGCGGAGGACGGCAAAGGACCGGCGCCTTCCCCTGGAGGGAGGCGCCGGCCTTCGTCAGTTGTGGTCCGGTTCGCGGAGGCGCATCGCCAGGATGGCCATGTCGTCGGAGGCGGGGGCCTGGGCGAAGCGCTCGACCGCGCGGAGGACACGGGAGGCGACCGCGCCGGCCGTCAGGCCCGTACAGGTCTTGAGGACCTCGGCCAGGCCGTCGTCGCCCAGCATGCGGGTGCCCTCGCGGCGTTCCGTCACGCCGTCCGTGACGCAGAGGAGGACGTCGCCCGGGTCGAGCGTGACCGTCTGCTCGTACAGCTCCAGGTCCTCCATGACGCCCAGGAGCGGCTGCGGTTCGGCCGCGGGCTCCACCGTGCCGTCCGGGCGGAGGCGCAACGGGAGGGGGTGGCCGGCGCAGACGACCTTGAGGATCGCCGAGCCGTCCGGCTGCGGGCGCATCTCGCCGTAGAGGAGGGTCAGGAAGCGGCTGCGGGCGCCCTCGTCGAGGATCGCCGCGTTCAGCCGCTCCAGGACCGCCGGGCCGCCGAAGCCCTCGCGGGCCAGGAGGCGCAGGGCGTGACGGGCCAGGCCGGTGACGGCGGCCGCCTCCGGGCCCGTACCGCAGACGTCTCCGATGGCGAATCCGTAGACGTCGTCCCTGATGGGGAAGACGTCGTAGAAGTCGCCTCCCACCTCGTTGCCCTCGCCGGCCGCGCGGTAGATGACGTCGACCTCGACGCCCGGGATCACGGGGAGGCCCGGCGGGAGGAGACTGCGCTGGAGGGACTGGCTGATCGCCACGCGCTCCGAGTACAGGCGGGCGTTGTCCAGGGCCAGGGCCGCCCGGCGCGAGAGGTCCTCGGCGAGCTCCAGGATCTCCTGGCGGAAGTGGTCCTCCGAGGGCCTGCCGAGGGTCAGCATGCCGATGACCCGGTTGCGGGCGACCAGCGGCAGGACGACCGTCTCGCCGGCGACCGCGCTCGCGGTGGCCAGGGTGGTGTCGATGCCGGAGGAGAGCGGGCTCGCCGGGTGGTCGAGGGCGCGGACCGAGGCGGTCAGGGCCGCGCGGTGGGCCGCGTCGCCCGGGGCGGACCAGACGCGGGCGCCGGGGGTCGGCACCGGGTCGGGCGGGGCGATGGAGGAGAGCAGGGCCTTGAGGCCGTCGATGCGGTCCTCGTCCTCGTGGAGCACGTACGAGAGGTACGGGTCGGAGGCCTGGTCGGCGATCGTGTAGACCGCGCACCAGGTGGCGAGGGTGGGGACCGTCATCTGGGCCATCAGGGCCAGGGTCTGGTCGCGGTCGAGGGTGCCGGCCAGGAGGTCGGAGGCCTCGACGAGGAAGCTGAGGGAGCCGCGGCGGAGCCGTTCGAGTTCGCCGAGGCGGGCCGATTCGACGGCCAGGGCGATGCGGTCGGCGGCGAACTGGAGGCGGAGGGCCTCCTCGTTCGAGTAGCGGTTCGCGGACTCGGCGGCCACGCCGAGGGAGCCGGTGAGCCGGCCCTCGACCTTGAGCGGGACGGTGACGACCGAGCGCATGCCGGTGCCTTCGAGGAGCGGGACGGCGCCGGGGACGGCGGCCAGGTCCTCGTGGACGGCGGGCATGCGGGCGGAGCCGTAGCGGCTGGCGCCGGTCTCCACGGGGACGCGGGCGAAGCGCTGGCGGGCGGCCGGGAGTCCGGTGGTGGCCCGTACCTCCAGTTCCGTCTCGTCGTCGGTGGCGAGCAGGAGGAAGGCGGCGTCGCCGTCGAGCATGTCGCGGGCGCGCTCGACCGTGCGCTGGAGGAGGCCGTCGAGGTCGTCGGGGGCGGGGGAGCCGATGAAGACCTCGAAGGGGTCGGCGGCGCGGCTCTCGGAGCCCGGCTCGGCGACGGGGCGCTGGGGGGTCTGGAGGACCGCGCGCTCGTGCTCCCGTACGAGGAGACAGACGGTGGAGGGTTCGCCCTGGGTGTCGCGGACCCGGAGGTGCGAGGCGTAGACGGGGATGACCCGGCCGTCGGCGCAGCGGATGCCGTAGCTGCCCTCCCAGCGGGAGAGGCGGAGGGCCTCGGCGAGGCCGGTGCCGATGCCGGGGGTGTGGGGCCAGGCGGCGAGGTCCCCGAGGGGTTTGCCGATGACCAGGTCGGAGCCGTAACCGAAGAGTTCCTCGGCGTCCTCGTTCCAGGCGGTGATCGTGCCGCCGCGGTCGATCTGGGCGACGGCGACGCGGACGCGGGTCTCGGCGACCGGGAGGAGGGCGTCGGGGAGGACGGGGCCGGCGGAGCGGGTGCCGACGGGGCGCTGGGGGAGGTCGAGGTGGAACCAGACGTGCTTGCGGGTGGGGGAGTAGTCGACGCCCCAGCGGTGGGCGAGGGCGGCGCAGAGCAGCAGGCCGCGGCCGTTCTCGCGGTCCGGGCTGCCGAGGGAGTGGCCGCTCTGGACGGGGATCTCGCGCTCGGGGTAGCGGTCGGCGACCTCGACGCGGACACTGTCGTCGGAGCGGAGGCAGAGGACCTCGGCGGAGGTGCCGGCATGGATGACGGCGTTGGTGACGAGCTCGCTGGTGAGGACGACGGCGTCGTCGACGAGTTCGGGGTGTCCCCAGCCCTGGAGGGTGTCCCTGACGAAGGCGCGGGCGGCCGCGACGGACCGCCCGACGGGCTCGAAGCTGGCAGTCGCCCGCGCGGTGATCACAGCTCTCCTCGTACGCGTCTCGACGCCCGGCTCTGCCATGCTCGGTCTGTCCCTCCCACTGCCCGGTGGTCGTGCGCGCACCACACCGCCCCCGCCGGGCGGACCGGGGCGGCTGGACAGCCGGATGCCAGGTTACTTACCTTCGCTGTCCGAGCGGATGCCGGTCACCACTGATTCCGTCCCTCGGGGGTAGGGACGCTTGCGAAGCTGCCGAACTGTTATCGCCTGGTTCGGTCACGGTGAAACACTGGGCAGGCTGACGGCGAGAGCCGGAGCGGTACGGTCGACCCCTTTCGGGAGGGACACGGTGGAGTCTGGCACGGCGGCGCGGCGCGGCGGAGGCAGCGGTACGCGCGCGAGGGGCGGGCGTTCCCGTGGGGGGACGGTCCAGGTGGACGCGGCGGCGCTGGAGCGGTTGCTGACCGCACTGGTGTCGATGAGGGACGGGAACTTCCGTAGGCGTCTCACGGTGTCCGGTGACGGGATCATGGCGGAGATCTCCGCCGTGTTCAACGAGGTCGCCGACCGGCAGATGCACGTGACGGGGGAGCTGTCGCGGGTACGGCGGGTGGTCGGCCGTGAGGGCAAGCTGTCCGAGCGCCTCGAGGCGGGAGCCAGTGAGGGGGCGTGGGCGGCGGCGATCGAGGCCGCGAACGCGCTCGTCGACGATCTGGCCCGGCCGGTGTCCGAGGTGGGGCGGGTGCTCTCGGCGGTGGCCGAGGGTGATCTGGACCAGCGGATGGACCTGCGTTCGGAGGGTGCGGACGGGACCGTGCGGCCGCTGCGCGGGGAGTTCCTGAAGGTCGCCCGTACCGCCAACAACCTCGTCGACCAGCTGTCGGTGTTCGCCTCCGAGGTGACCCGGGTCGCCGTCGAGGTGGGTACGGACGGCAAGCTGGGCGGGCAGGCGCAGGTGCGCGGGGTGTCCGGTTCGTGGAAGGACCTCACGGACTCGGTCAACACCATGGCGAACCGGCTGACGGCCCAGGTGCGGGACATCGCCCTGGTGACGACGGCGGTCGCGGACGGCGATCTGTCGCAGAAGGTCACGGCGAACGTGGCCGGCGAGATGCTGGAGCTGAAGAACACCGTCAACCGGATGGTGGACCAGCTGTCGTCGTTCTCCTCCGAGGTGACCCGTGTCGCGCGCGAGGTGGGTACGGAGGGCGAGCTCGGCGGTCAGGCCGAGGTGGCCGGGGTCGCCGGCGTGTGGAAGGACCTCACCGATTCCGTCAACACGATGGCGGGCAACCTCACCAATCAGGTGAGGGGCATCGCCGAGGTGACGACGGCGGTCGCCAACGGCGACCTGTCGCAGAAGGTACGGGTCTCCGCGCGCGGTGAGATCGCCCAACTCGCGGACACCATCAACCAGATGACGGAGACGCTGCGGACGTTCGCCGACGAGGTGACCCGGGTGTCGGGCGAGGTCGGCGCGCAGGGTCTGCTCGGCGGTCAGGCGCAGGTGCCGGGCGCGGCGGGGACGTGGAAGGACCTGACGGACTCCGTCAACACGGTCTTCCGGAACATCACCACGCAGGTGCGGGACATCGCGCAGGTGACCACGGCCGTGGCCAATGGTGATCTGTCGCAGAAGGTCACGGTGGACGTGGCCGGCGAGATGCTGGAGCTGAAGAACACCGTCAACACGATGGTGGACCAGCTGTCGGCCTTCGGTTCCGAGGTGACCCGGGTGGCCCGGGAGGTCGGCGTCGAGGGTCTGCTCGGCGGTCAGGCCGAGGTGCCGGGCGCGGCGGGGACGTGGAAGGACCTCACCGACTCGGTGAACACGGCCTTCCGTAACCTGACCGGTCAGGTGCGGGACATCGCGCAGGTGACGACGGCGGTTGCGAACGGTGATCTGTCGCAGAAGGTCACGGTGGACGTGGCCGGCGAGATGCTGGAGCTGAAGAACACCGTCAACACGATGGTGTCGCAGCTGTCGTCGTTCGCGGACCAGGTGACCCGGATGGCCCGGGACGTGGGCACCGAGGGCCGGCTCGGCGGTCAGGCGCGGGTCGACGGGGTGTCCGGGCGCTGGCGGGAGCTCACGGACTCCGTGAACTTCATGGCAGGCAACCTGACCTCGCAGGTGCGGCAGATCGCGCAGGTGACGACGGCCGTGGCGCGCGGTGACCTGTCGCAGAAGATCGACGTGGACGCGCGCGGCGAGATCCTGGAGCTGAAGAACACCATCAACACGATGGTGGACCAGCTGTCCGCGTTCGCGGACCAGGTGACCCGGGTGGCCCGCGAGGTGGGCACGGACGGGCGTCTGGGCGGTCAGGCGCAGGTGCCGGGCGTGGCCGGTGTGTGGCGTGACCTGACGGACTCGGTGAACGGCATGGCCGGCAACCTCACCACCCAGGTCCGCAACATCGCGCAGGTCGCCACCGCGGTGGCGCGCGGTGACCTGTCGCAGAAGATCGACGTGGACGCGCGCGGCGAGATCCTGGAGCTGAAGAACACCCTCAACACGATGGTGGACCAGCTCTCGAACTTCGCGGAGCAGGTGACCCGGGTGGCCCGCGAGGTGGGCACCGAGGGCATCCTGGGCGGTCAGGCGGAGGTGCAGGGCGTCTCCGGCACCTGGAAGGACCTCACCCAGTCGGTGAACTTCATGGCGAACAACCTCACCATCCAGGTGCGGAACATCGCCGAGGTCACGACGGCGGTCGCCAAGGGCGACCTGTCGAAGAAGATCACGGTCGACGCCCGGGGCGAGATCCTTGAGCTGGTGACGACCGTCAACACCATGGTCGACCAGCTGTCGAACTTCGCCGACGAGGTCACGCGCGTGGCCCGCGAGGTGGGTACGGAGGGCATCCTCGGCGGCCAGGCACGCGTGCGCGGTGTCACCGGCACGTGGAAGGACCTCAGCGACAACGTCAACCTGATGGCCAACAACCTGACCAACCAGGTGCGGAACATCTCCCGGGTGTCGGCGGCCGTCGCCAACGGCGACCTGACGAAGAAGGTGACGGTCGAGGCGCGCGGCGAGGTCGCCGAGCTCGCCGAGACCGTCAACACGATGGTGACGACCCTGTCGTCCTTCGCGGACGAGGTCACGCGCGTGGCCCGCGAGGTGGGTACGGAGGGCGAGCTGGGCGGGCAGGCCCGGGTGCCGGGGGTCTCCGGCACGTGGAAGGACCTGACCGAGTCGGTGAACTCGATGGCCGACAACCTGACCGGTCAGGTGCGGCAGATCGCCGCCGTCACCACCGCCATCGCCAAGGGCGACCTCACCAAGAAGATCGACATCGACGCGCGCGGCGAGATCCAGGAGCTGAAGAACACCATCAACACGATGGTCGACCAGCTGTCGAACTTCGCCGAGGAGGTCACGCGGGTGGCCCGCGAGGTGGGCACCGACGGGCAGCTCGGCGGCCAGGCCCGGGTGCGGGACGTCGAGGGCACCTGGTGGGACCTGACGGAATCCGTGAACGAGATGGCCGAGAACCTCACCCGGCAGGTGCGGGCCATCGCCGCCGTCGCCACCGCGGTGACCCGCGGCGACCTCAACGTGAAGATCGACGGCGTGGACGCGGCCGGTGAGATCCAGGCGCTCCAGGACAACATCAACACGATGATCGCCAACCTGCGCGACACCACCCTCGCCAACGACGAGCAGGACTGGCTCAAGAGCAACCTGGCCCGCATCTCCGGTCTCATGCAGGGCCGCCGGGACCTCGACGACGTGGCCTCGCTCATCATGAGCGAGCTGACGCCGGTGGTCTCGGCCCAGCACGGCGCGTTCTTCGTGGCCATGCCGACGGGCTCCGCCCACGGCGACGCCGAACTCGTGGGCGAGGGCGACGGCTCGTACGAGCTGCGGATGCGCGGGAGTTACGGATACTCCACCGGGTCCATGCCGACCTCGTTCCGCCCCGGCGAGACCCTCATCGGGACGGCCGCCGAGGAGAAGCGGACCATCCAGGTCAACGTGCCGCCGGGCTATCTGAAGATCTCCTCGGGGCTCGGGGAGGCCTCGCCCGCGCATGTCATCGTGCTGCCGGTGCTCTTCGAGGGCAAGGTCCTCGGAGTGATCGAGCTGGCCTCGTTCCAGCCGTTCACGCAGATCCAGCGGGACTTCCTCAACCAGATCGCCGAGCTGATCGCGACCACGGTCAACACCATCAGCGTCAACACCAAGACCGAGGTGCTGCTCCAGCAGTCGCAGAAGCTCACCGAGCAGCTCAAGGAGCGGTCGGCCGAGCTGGAGCACCGGCAGAAGGAACTCCAGGGCTCCAACCTGGAGCTGGAGGAGAAGGCCGAACTCCTCGCCCGGCAGAACCGCGACATCGAGGTGAAGAACACCGAGATCGAGGAGGCCCGGCAGGTCCTGGAGGAGCGGGCGGAGCAGCTCGCCGTCTCCATGCGGTACAAGTCGGAGTTCCTCGCGAACATGTCGCACGAGCTGCGCACCCCGCTCAACTCGCTGCTGATCCTGGCCAAGTTGCTCGCGGACAACGCCGAGACCAATCTGACGCCGAAGCAGGTCGAGTTCGCGGAGACCATCCACGGCGCCGGCTCCGATCTGCTCCAGCTGATCAACGACATCCTCGACCTGTCGAAGGTCGAGGCCGGCAAGATGGACGTCTCGCCGACGCGGATCGCGCTCGTCCAGCTCGTCGACTACGTGGAGGCGACGTTCCGGCCGCTGACGGCGGAGAAGGGGCTCGACTTCTCGGTGCGGGTCTCGCCCGAGCTGCCGGCCACGCTCCACACCGACGAGCAGCGGCTGCTCCAGGTCCTGCGCAACCTGCTGTCCAACGCGGTGAAGTTCACCGACACGGGCGCGGTGGAGCTGGTGATCCGGCCGGCCGGCGCGGACGTGCCGCAGTCGATCCGCGAGCAGCTCCTGGAGGCCGGTTCGCTGCGCGATCCGGAGGCCGACCTGATCGCCTTCTCGGTCACCGACACCGGGATCGGGATCGCGGCGAGCAAGATGCGGGTCATCTTCGAGGCGTTCAAGCAGGCCGACGGCACGACCAGCCGGAAGTACGGCGGCACGGGTCTGGGGCTCTCGATCAGCCGGGAGATCGCGCGGCTGCTCGGCGGCGAGATCTTCGCCGCGAGCGAGCCCGGCCGCGGTTCGACGTTCACGCTCTATCTGCCGCTGAGCCCGACGGAGCCGTCGTCGGGCGGCTACGGGCAGGGCGCGCAGGACGTCGACGATCCGCAGCAGGGGGCCGAGGAGGGGACGGCCGGGGCCGTCCACCCGTTCCCGCACTTCCCGCCGCCGCCCGTACGGACGGAGGCGCGGTCCGGGGCCGGGGCGCTGTTCCGGCACCGGCGGAAGGCCGCGGCGGAGGCGACCGGGATGCGGGGCGCCGTCCCCGGGCAGTCCGGCCAGCAGGCCGCGGCGGACCGGGAGGAGCCGGAGGCCGAGCCGCGTCGCACCTTCGGCTTCTCCGGCGAGAAGGTGCTCATCGTCGACGACGACATCCGCAACGTCTTCGCGCTCACCAGCGTCCTGGAGCAGCACGGGCTCGCGGTGCTGTACGCCGAGAACGGGCGGGAGGGCATCGAGGTCCTGGAGCAGCACGACGACGTGACGGTCGTGCTGATGGACATCATGATGCCGGAGATGGACGGGTACGCGACGACGACCGCGATCCGGCGGATGCCGCAGTTCGCCGGGCTGCCGATCATCGCGCTGACGGCGAAGGCGATGAAGGGCGACCGGGAGAAGGCGATCGAGTCCGGTGCCTCGGACTACGTGACGAAGCCGGTCGACCCCGATCACCTGCTGTCGGTCATGGAGCAGTGGATGCGGGGGCAGTGACTCCGCTCCGGGGGTCCGTGCCGTGCTCGGCGCGGACCCCCGGGCTCCGCCGGCTCCCACTGACGCACTGTCGCCAGGGGCGTGTGAGAGGGCGGGATACGGGGAACCTTCTGGTCTCCCGCCGCGTTTCCGCTCTGTGCACAGTGACATCGCGGTGACAGGGTGTGGCGACGGGCAGGGTGCGGCTACGATGACCGGCACAAGGACGGACGGCGCTAGGGAGTCGTCTTCTGGGGCGGCGCCCGGTGCTTCCCCTGGTTCGGGGGTCCGGGGAGAGCCGTTGCCGGGACGAGGAGGACGGGGCATGGTACAGAAGGCCAAGATCCTCCTGGTCGATGACCGGCCGGAGAATCTGCTGGCGCTGGAGGCCATTCTCTCCGCGCTCGATCAGACGCTGGTGCGGGCATCGTCCGGGGAGGAAGCGCTCAAGGCGCTGTTGACGGACGACTTCGCGGTCATCCTGCTCGACGTCCAGATGCCGGGCATGGACGGTTTCGAGACCGCCGCCCACATCAAGCGGCGCGAGCGGACCCGGGACATTCCGATCATCTTCCTCACCGCCATCAACCACGGCCCCCACCACACCTTCCGGGGGTACGCGGCCGGAGCGGTCGACTACATCTCCAAGCCGTTCGACCCGTGGGTGCTGCGGGCCAAGGTCTCCGTCTTCGTCGAGCTCTACATGAAGAACTGCAAGCTGCGCGAGCAGGCCGCCCTGCTGCGGCTGCAGTTGGAGGGCGGCGGCGAGGGCGGTCACGGCAAGGAGGCCGCCGGGCTGCTCGCCGAGCTCTCCGCCCGGCTCGCGGCCGTCGAGGAGCAGGCCGAGGCCCTGTCGAAGCAGCTCGACGACGACTCCGCGGACGCGGCGGCCGTCGCCACCGCCGCGCACCTGGAGCGCAAGCTCACCGGGCTGCGCCGGGCCTTGGACGCACTGGAGCCGGGCACGGGCGCCGCGCCGACGCTGCCCGCGCAGAGCTGACGTACCGTCACCACTCGTCCGGTGCCGTGACCGGCGTCGTGATGCGGCGTCAGCATCGTGCCCCGGCACGAACGACACGAACGGGTGAGGCCGACACGCGCTCCCCACACCGCACTCCACACCGGTAACCTCGGCATCATGGCTTCACGTACGTCCGGCAAGGGTTCCCAGGGCACGGCGGGCACCGCAAAACCGCGCGCCGGCCGGACGACGGGCGCCGCGAAGAAAGCGGCGTCCGCGAAGTCCCCCGCCAAACCGCCCGCGAAGAAGGCACCGGCCAAGAAGGCCGCGCCCGCCAAGCGCGCGCCCGCGCGGAAGACCGCCGCGAAGAAGGCCGTGCCCCGGCCCGCCCCGTCCCCGACCGGGGGCGTCTACCGGCTCGCGCGCGGCGCCTGGCTCGGCCTCGCCCACGGGATCGGGGCGATGCTCCGGGGAATAGGGCGCGGCGCCAAGGGGCTCGACCCCGCCCACCGCAAGGACGGGCTCGCGCTGCTCCTCCTCGGCCTCGCGCTGATCGTCGCCGCCGGCACCTGGTCCAATCTGCGCGGCCCGGTCGGCGACCTCGTCGAGATGCTGGTGACCGGATCCTTCGGCCGGCTCGACCTGCTCGTACCGCTGCTCCTCGGCGCGATCGGCATCCGGCTCATCCTCTACCCGGAGAAGCCCGAGGCCAACGGCCGGATCAGCATCGGCCTCTCCGCACTCGTCATCGGCATCCTCGGCCAGGTCCACATCGCCTGCGGTTCGCCGGGGCGCGGTGACGGCAGCGCGGCCATGCAGGACGCCGGCGGGCTCATCGGCTGGGCGGCGTCCCAGCCCCTCGTCTTCATGATGGGCGAGGTCCTCGCCGTACCGATGCTGGTGCTGCTCACCGTCTTCGGGCTGCTCGTGGTCACCGCCACCCCGGTCAACGCGATCCCGCAGCGGCTGCGCGCGCTCGGCGCGAAGCTGGGCATCGTCGAGCTCCCGTACGACCCGGCGGAGGCTGAGGGGTACCCGGGCCACCCGGACCAGGAGGGGTACGACGAGGACTGGCGGGACGCGGGACCGCGCCCCGCACGGCCCGTCCGGCGCCGGGCGGCCGGGCCCGCGGAGCCGTACGACGTGGACCGGGCCGAGGCGGAGATGCTGGAGCGGCGCGGCCGCTCGGCCCGCCGGACCTCCGGGCGCGACGCCTTCGACTCGGGTCTGGACCCGGTGGACGTCGCCGCGGCCGCCGCCGCCGCGCTCGACGGCGCGGTGCTCAACGGGATGCCGCCCTCGCCGATCGTCGCCGACCTGACCAAGGACGTCACCGCCGAGCGGAACGCCGCCGTGGCCGCCTCCGCCGCCGCGGCCGCGCCCGTGGAGAAGGCCGCGCCCGTGCCGCCGGCCCGCGGGGGAGACCGTTCCGGCGGGGGCGTACCCGATCTGACGAAGCCGGCGCCCGAGCCGACCGACCTGCCGCCCCGCGCCGAGCAGCTCCAGCTCGCGGGCGACATCACGTACTCCCTGCCGTCGATGGACCTGCTTGAGCGCGGCGGTCCCGGCAAGACCCGCAGCGCCGCCAACGACGCCGTCGTCGACGCGCTCTCCAACGTCTTCGCCGAGTTCAAGGTCGACGCGGCCGTCACAGGCTTCACCCGCGGTCCGACGGTCACGCGGTACGAGGTCGAGCTCGGCCCGGCCGTGAAGGTCGAGAAGATCACGGCCCTGACCAAGAACATCGCCTACGCCGTGGCCTCGCCCGACGTACGGATCATCTCGCCGATCCCCGGCAAGTCCGCGGTCGGCATCGAGATCCCGAACAGCGACCGCGAGATGGTCAACCTCGGAGACGTGCTGCGGCTCGCGGACGCGGCCGGCGACGACCATCCGATGCTGGTCGCGCTCGGCAAGGACGTCGAGGGCGGCTACGTGATGGCCAACCTGGCGAAGATGCCGCACATCCTGGTCGCCGGTGCCACCGGCTCCGGCAAGTCCTCCTGCATCAACTGCCTCATCACCTCGGTGATGATAAGAGCGACCCCCGAGGACGTCCGGATGGTGCTCGTCGACCCCAAGCGGGTCGAGCTCACCGCCTACGAGGGCATCCCGCACCTGATCACCCCGATCATCACCAACCCCAAGAAGGCCGCCGAGGCGCTCCAGTGGGTCGTGCGCGAGATGGACCTGCGCTACGACGACCTGGCCGCCTTCGGCTACCGGCACATCGACGACTTCAACCAGGCCATCCGGGACGGCAAGATCAAGCTGCCCGAGGGCAGCGAGCGGGAGCTCAACCCGTACCCGTACCTCCTGGTGATCGTCGACGAGCTGGCCGACCTGATGATGGTCGCGCCGCGCGACGTCGAGGATTCCATCGTCCGGATCACCCAGCTTGCGCGCGCCGCCGGCATCCACCTCGTCCTCGCCACCCAGCGGCCGTCCGTCGACGTCGTCACCGGCCTGATCAAGGCGAACGTGCCCTCGCGGCTCGCGTTCGCCACCTCCTCGCTCGCCGACAGCCGGGTCATCCTGGACCAGCCCGGCGCCGAGAAGCTGATCGGCAAGGGCGACGGGCTCTTCCTGCCGATGGGCGCCAACAAGCCCGTCCGCATGCAGGGCGCGTTCGTCACCGAGGCCGAGGTCGCGACCGTCGTACAGCACTGCAAGGACCAGATGACGCCCGTCTTCCGGGACGACGTCACCGTCGGCACCAAGCAGAAGAAGGAGATCGACGAGGACATCGGCGACGACCTCGACCTGCTGTGCCAGGCCGCCGAGCTGGTCGTCTCGACGCAGTTCGGCTCCACCTCCATGCTCCAGCGCAAGCTGCGCGTGGGCTTCGCGAAGGCCGGCCGGCTGATGGACCTGATGGAGTCGCGGAACATCGTCGGGCCGAGCGAGGGCTCGAAGGCGCGGGACGTGCTCGTGAAGCCGGACGAGCTGGACGGGGTCCTCGCCGTGATCCGGGGGGAGTCGGGGGAGTAACGGGTGTGGCTCCTCCGGGGCCGGGTACCCGATCGAGACCGGGCCGAGACTCACTCGTAAGGGAACGGTGGGCAACCGTTTCCCCTGGCCGTACGTCAAGTTGGAGGAAGGGATAGAAGGATGTCCCAGCCTCATGGCGTACAAACAGCACCCGCCCGGTTGCCCCACCCTTTCGTACCACCCATAGACTGAACGTCCAGCAGGTGGCTACACGCTCGAAAGGCGCTCTCGTGTCCATCGGCAACTCCCCCGAAGACGACCGGACCTTCCCGGCAGACGACCGGGACTCGATCGGTCGCGCTCTCCAGCAGGCCCGAATCGCCGCCGGTCTCACCGTCGAAGAGGTCAGTGCCTCCACCCGTGTCCGGATTCCGATCGTGCACGCGATCGAGGAGGATGACTTCTCGCGCTGTGGCGGCGACGTCTACGCCCGCGGCCACATCCGTACCCTCGCGCGCGCCGTCGGCCTCGATCCGGCTCCGCTGATCGAGCAGTACGACGCCGAGCACGGTGGCCGTCCCGCGCCCACCCCCGCCGCCCCGCTCTTCGAGGCGGAACGTATCCGCCCCGAGCCGCGCAGGCCCAACTGGACCGCCGCGATGGTCGCGGCCATCGTCGCCGTCGTCGGTTTCGTCGGCTTCACGATGTTCAACGGCAACGAGGCCCCGAAGGGGACGACCACCGCGGCCGACGGCGGCCCGGCGCCCGCGCCGGAGAAGGCGACCTCCGCTGCCAAGCCGAAGCCGGTCAAGCCCGCCGCGCCCAAGCCCACCGAGAGTGCGATCGCCGCCGTCCCGCAGGACAAGGTCACGGTCAAGCTCACCGCGATCGACGACAAGAGCTGGATCTCGGCGAAGGCGCACGACGGCAAGCTCCTCTTCGACGGTCTCCTGCTCAAGGGCGAGTCCAAGACCTTCCAGGACGACGAGCGCGTCGACCTCGTCCTCGGCAACGCCGGTGCGATCGAGCTCTACGTGAACGGCAAGAAGCTCGACGACAAGTTTGAATCCGGCCAGGTCGAGCGACTCAGCTACACCAAGGGCGACCCCGAGGCCGGCTGAGCCCCGCCGTACCGCATGTGATGTGACCTCTGTCGCGCAGGTGAACCCTGCGCGACGGGGGAACGGCCGGGACGAAGTAGTCTTGAGTCCATGCCCGAACGCCGTACCGTCGCCCTTGTCACTCTTGGCTGCGCCCGTAACGAGGTGGACTCGGAGGAGCTCGCAGGCCGCTTGGCAGCGGACGGCTGGGAGCTCGTCGAGAACGCCGAGGAAGCGGACGTCGCCGTCGTCAACACCTGCGGGTTCGTCGAAGCCGCCAAGAAGGACTCCGTCGACGCCCTCCTCGAAGCCAATGATCTGAAGGACCACGGCAAGACCCAGGCCGTCGTCGCCGTCGGCTGCATGGCCGAGCGCTACGGCAAGGAGCTCGCCGAAGCCCTCCCGGAGGCCGACGGCGTCCTCGGCTTCGACGACTACGCCGACATCTCCAACCGCCTCCAGACCATCCTCAGCGGTGGCAGTGTCGAGGCCCACACCCCGCGTGACCGGCGCAAGCTGCTGCCGCTGTCGCCCGTGGAGCGCCAGGAGGCCGCCGCGGCCGTGGCCCTGCCGGGACACGGCGACACCGTCGAGGCGCCCGCCGAGGCCCCTGCGGACCTTCCCGAGGGGATCGCGCCCGCCTCCGGCCCGCGCGCGCCGCTCCGGCGCCGTCTGGACACCAGCCCCGTCGCCTCCGTGAAGCTGGCCTCCGGCTGCGACCGCCGCTGCTCCTTCTGCGCCATCCCCTCCTTCCGCGGCTCCTTCGTCTCGCGCCGTCCCTCGGACGTGCTGAACGAGACGCGCTGGCTCGCCGAGCAGGGCGTGAAGGAGATCATGCTGGTCTCCGAGAACAACACCTCCTACGGCAAGGACCTCGGCGACATCCGGCTCCTGGAGAGCCTGCTGCCCGAGCTGGCCTCGGTCGACGGCATCGAGCGCGTCCGCGTCAGCTACCTCCAGCCCGCCGAGATGCGCCCGGGCCTCATCGACGTCCTCACGTCGACCGAGAAGGTCGTGCCCTACTTCGACCTGTCCTTCCAGCACAGCGCCCCGGACGTGCTGCGGGCCATGCGCCGCTTCGGCGACACCGACCGCTTCCTGGAGCTCCTGGAGACCATCCGCTCCAAGGCCCCCACGGCCGGCGCCCGGTCCAACTTCATCGTCGGCTTCCCCGGCGAGACCGAGGCGGACTTCGCCGAGCTGGAACGCTTCATCACCCACGCCCGCCTCGACGCCATCGGTGTCTTCGGCTACTCCGACGAGGACGGCACCGAGGCCGCCACGTACGAGCACAAGCTCGACCAGGAGGTCGTCGACGCGCGGCTCGCCCACCTGTCCCGGCTCGCCGAGGAGCTCACCGCGCAGCGCGCGGAGGAGCGGATCGGAGAGACCCTGGAAGTACTTGTCGAGTCCTTCGACGAGGAGGACGGCTGGATCGGCCGCGCCGCTCACCAGGCGCCCGAGACCGACGGACAGGTGCTCCTCACCACGTCCGACGGTACGAGCCCCGACCTGGCCCCGGGCCGTATGGTCAGGGCGGAGGTCGTCGGCACGGAGGGCGTCGACCTGGTGGCCGAGTGTCTTTTCGAGGAGGCGGGCAGATGACCGGAGTCCCGGCATCCGCGACGGGCGGGACCGGTAGGCCGGCGCCCCGCGGCAAGCTGGGCGCGGCGGCCGTCAACCAGGCCAGCCTGTGGAACATCGCCAACATCCTCACCATGATCCGGCTCGTCCTCGTGCCGGGCTTCGTGATCCTGCTGTTCCAGGACGGCGGCCACGACCCCGTGTGGCGGGCCTGGGCCTGGGCGGCGTTCGCGGTGGCCATGATCACGGACGTCTTCGACGGGCACCTCGCCCGTACGTACAACCTGGTCACCGACTTCGGGAAGATCGCCGACCCGATCGCCGACAAGGCGATCATGGCGGCCGGGCTGATCTCGCTGTCCCTGCTCGGCGACCTGCCCTGGTGGGTGACCTCGGTCATCCTGGCCCGTGAGCTCGGCATCACCCTGATGCGCTTCTGGGTCATCCGGCACGGGGTCATCCCCGCCAGCCGCGGCGGCAAGATGAAGACGCTCGCCCAGGGCACCGCCGTGGGCATGTACGTCCTCGTGCTCACCGGGCCGCTGGCCACCCTCCGCTTCTGGGTGATGGCGGTGGCCGTCGTGCTGACGGTCGTCACCGGTCTGGACTACGTACGGCAGGCGGTCGTCCTGCGGCGCAAGGGGCTCGCGGCGGAGCGGGCGGCGGCGCGGTCGGAGACGGCGGCGCGATGACCGAGGCCGCCCGGGTGCTGGCGCTGCTCGCGGAGCGTGATCAGACGCTGGCCGCCGCGGAGTCCCTCACGGGCGGTCTGGTGGCCGCCGAGCTCACCGGCGCACCCGGAGCCTCGGTGTCCTTCCTGGGGTCGGTCACGGCGTACGCCACGGCCCTCAAGCAGCAGCTCCTGGGCGTCGACGCGGCCCTGCTCGCGGAGCGCGGAGCGGTGGATCCCGAGGTCGCGCTGCAGATGGCGGCCGGTGTACGGGACCGGCTCGGCGCCGACTGGGGAATCTCGACGACCGGGGTCGCGGGGCCCACGGAACAGGACGGACAGCCCGTCGGAACCGTCTACGTGGCGGTCGCCGGACCGGCCACGACGAGCGCGCGGGCCGGGAAAGTGGTGTCGTTGAGGTTGAACGGCGACCGTAAGGAAATCCGTAGAGAGAGCGTACGGAGCGTGCTGGAACTGCTCCATGAGGAACTCTCGGGAAATGCGCGGGCACAGGATACGGAACACAACGGGGGGAATTGATGTTTGCAGCCCTGAGTGAACACGACATCGCTCCCCGCACGGCCGCAGCGCGAGGCGGTACGGTGGGGCGTGAAGGATGCGGCTACGCGGTCCGAGGAGGGAGCCACCGATGATTCTGCTCCGTCGCCTGCTGGGTGACGTGCTGCGTCGGCAGCGCCAGCGCCAGGGCCGTACTCTGCGCGAAGTCTCCTCGTCCGCCCGAGTCTCGCTCGGCTATCTCTCCGAGGTGGAGCGGGGGCAGAAGGAGGCTTCCTCCGAACTGCTCTCCGCGATCTGCGACGCGCTGGACGTACGGATGTCCGAGCTCATGCGCGAAGTGAGCGACGAGCTGTCACTGGCCGAACTGGCCGAGTCGGCAGCGGCGAGCGAACCGGTACCGACACCGGTGCGCCCGATGCTCAATTCGGTGTCGGTGACGTCGGTGGCCGGTGTGCCCACCGAGCGGGTGACCATCAAGGCGCCCGCGGAAGCGGTGGACGTCGTCGCTGCCTGAACCGAAGTGGGGCGAAGCCCCGGTCGGTGCCTCTTTGCGGGGCGCTGACCGGGGCTTTTCTCGTTTTTGTGGGGTTTGGGGCGTTCTGCTGGAGATGCCGGGTTCCGGTGGGGCGTGCCATGGTGGGAGGGACGTACGACTGGGCCGTGTGCGCCGGGTCTGCCTCCGGTGCGCCCTCCCGCAGGGTGATCCTGCCGGTCTAGCGTCGACCGCAGGAGGCGGCCATGGTACGGCGACGGGTTCCGCTGGTGACGCTCGCGCTGTTCGCGTGCGGCCTCGCGGCCGGGGGACTCTGGTGGTGGGCGGTGCTGCGCCTGCTGCTCGTGCCGGCGGAGACCGGGCCGGTCGAGGGGGCGGTGGCCGCGGGCGGCTGGGGGTTGAGCCTGCTGCCGGTGCACGTGGCGGCTTCGTCGGGGCGCGGGCTTTCCGGGGCGGCTGCGCGGGCTCCCCGGTTGGTGACCCGGCTCCCCGGTGCGGTGGCTCGGGGCGTCACCAGGGCATCGCGACGCCGCCGTTGGGGCGGAGGATCTGACCGGTCGTGAACGACGAGGCGTCGGAGGCCAGGTGCAGGACCGCGTGCGCGATGTCCTCGGCCTCGCCGACCCGCCCCAGCGGTGAGTGACGGACCATCGCCGCCTCGGCCTGCAGTTGGGCGGCCGGCTCGTGGCGGTCCGTCATCGGGGTGCGGATCCAGCCCGGGGCGACCGCGTTGACCCGGATCCCGTGCGGACCCGCCTCCGTCGCCAGGGTCTTCGTCAACTGGACGACGGCCGCCTTGGTGACGCTGTAGCAGAGCAGGCCCGGGCTCGCGGTGTCCATCGCGCCCGACGCCATCGTCACGATCGAGCCGTGGACGCCGGAGTCGATCATCGAACGGGCCGCCTCCTGGCACGCGTACAGCACGCCCTTGAAGTTGACGGCGAGGACGCGGTCGAGGTCCTCGTCCCGGGTCTCCAGGACCGTGCTCGTGTGCATGATCCCCGCGATGGCCGCCATGACGTGGAGGGGGCCGGCGGCGCGGACGGCCGCCGCGAGGGCGGGGCGGTCGGTGACGTCCAGGGGGTGGGTGTACGCGGTGCCGGCCCCCTGGCGGGTGATCAGGGCCGCGGTCTCCTTGAGGCCGTCCTCGTCGCGGTCCGCGCAGTGGACGGTGGCACCGGCCCGGGCGAGGAGGGCCGCGGTGGCGCGGCCGATGCCGCTCGCGGCGCCGGTGACGAACGCGGTGCGGCCGGTGAGGTCGTATGCCGGGAGCGCCGCCCGTGGCGGTGGAGTCGTCGTCATGTTCGGACCGTACGGCCGTATCTGACGGATCGTCAATTGCCGGTGTGGTGGTTTCCGTCGGGGCCCCGCTGGCAGCCCGGACACCAGTACGTGACCCGGTCGCCGAGTTCCGCCTTGCGGATCGGGGTGCCGCAGCGGAGGCAGGGGCGGCCCTCGCGGCCGTAGACGTGCAGGGGGGTACCGGGGCGGCGGGTGGTCGTGGTGCGGCGGTCCGGACGCTCCTTGTTCGCCTCCAGGAGGCGGTGGGCCGTGGCCACCAGGCGGGCCGGGACCTCCGGGGCGAGCTCGCCGACCGGGAGCCAGGGGGTGACGGCGGCGAGGAAGGCCAGCTCCGACTTGTACACGTTGCCGATGCCGGCCAGGTTGCGCTGGTCGAGGAGGGCCTCGCCCAGTGTTCTGGCCGGGTCGGCGGCGAGCCTTCGTACGGCCTCCTCGGGGTCCCAGTCCGGGCCCAGGAGGTCCGGGCCGAGATGGCCCACGACGTTCGCCTCCTCGGCGGTACGGATGAGCTCCAGGACCGGGAGGCGGTAGCCGTACGCGGTGGACTCGGCGTTCCCGAGGATCGCCCGGATCTGGTGCTCGGGGCCGCCGCGCGGGCGCTCCCCGGTGGCGTACACCCGCCAGGCGCCGTCCATCCGCAGATGAGAGTGGAGGGTGAGCCCGCCCTCGATGCGGGCGAGGAGGTGCTTGCCGCGCGGGGTGACGTCGAGGAGCGTGCGGCCGGTGAGGTCGGCGGTCGCGAACCGGGGCACGCGGAGGTCCGCGCGGGTGAGGACCTTGCCGGCGAGCGCGGTGTGCAGGCGGTGGGCGGCCTGCCAGACGGTGTCTCCTTCGGGCACGGGTCCATTGTGCGGGGCGCGCCGCCACGACCGGACCCGCCGTCCGCCGCGGGCCGCACGCCGCAAGGGCACCGCCCATGAAGGTGCGGGCGTGCACGAGGGTCAGGGGCGGAGGCGGAGGCCTCGGGGGGTGGCCAGGAAGCCGGCGGATTCCAGGGGACGGGACAGGGGGGACGTCAGGGACGGCATGCCGTTGATGCGTTCCACCGTGACCGTGCCCAGGAACCCCGCCCGCGCCGACGCCGCCAGCGCCTCCGCCGCCGCCCCCAGGCCCGCGTCCTCCGGGTCCGTCGGCCAGGAGAGGACCGTCTTGCCGCCGCGCTCCACGTAGAGCGTGAGCTCGCCGTCGACCAGCACCACCATCGCCCCCGCCTTGCGGCCCGGCTTGTGACCGGCGCCGGTCGGGGGCTCGGGCCAGGGGAGGGCCGCGCCGTAGGCGTTCGCGGGGTCGGCCGCCGCCAGGACCAGCGCGCGCGGGCCCGCCGCGGCCTCCGCGCCCCGGTCGCGGGCCGTCGCCGCCGCCCGCAACCGGTCCACCGCCCCGTCCATCGCGAACTGGGCCGCGCCCAGACCCTCCACGACGTACCCGCGCCGGGCCTGCCCGCTGTCCTCGAAGGCCGCCAGGATCCGGTACGTGGCCGAGAAACCGCCCTCCACGCCCTCGGCCGCCACCGCGCCCCGGGTGACCACGCCGTGCCGGTCCAGGAGCGTGCGGGCCAGGGCGTGCGCCCGGTGCGTCGGCTCCGGTTCGGGAGGCGGAAGGAGCGACCAGCGGCCCGAGACCGTCGGCGGGCCGGTGCGGGACGCCGGGCGGGCCGCGGCGGTCAGCGTGCCGTACCGCCCGCGCGGGACCGTGCGCCGCGCGCGGTGCGCGGTGGAGCCCGCCGTGCGGCCCGAACCGAGGAGCGCACGCAGCGGGGCCAGGGTGTCGTTGGTGAGCCGGCCCGACCAGGCCAGGTCCCAGAGGGCGTCGGCGAGCTGCGGATCGGTGGCGTCCGGGTGGGTGGTGGCCCGGATCTGGTCGGCGATCTGCCGGAAGAACAGGCCGTACCCGCCGGAGAGGGCCGTGAGCGCCGATTCGTGCAGGGCGGTCAGCTCCAGGGGGTGCGCCGGCGGGAGGAGCAGCGGGGCCGCGTCCGCCAGGTAGAGGGAGACCCAGCCGTCCTTGCCCGGGAGCGAGCCCGCGCCCGCCCAGACGACCTCGCCGGTCGTCGTCAGTTCGTCGAGGAGCGCCGGGGAGTAGTCGCGGACCCTGGACGGCAGGATCAGTTTCTCCAGGGCCGAGGCCGGGACCGGCGCGCCCTGGAGCTGCTCGATCGCGCGCGCGAGGCCGTCGATGCCGCGCAGGCTGTTGCCGCCCAGGTGCTGCCACTGCGGCAGGAAGGTGGCGAGGGCCGCCGGGGGCACCGGCTCCAGCTCCTGGCGCAGGGCCGCCAGGGAGCGGCGCCGCAGCCGCCGCAGGACGGTCGCGTCGCACCACTCCTGGCCGATGCCCGAGGGGTGGAACTCGCCCTGGACCACTCGGCCCGAGGCCGCCAGGCGCTGGAGGGCGCCGTCGGTGACGGCCGCACCGAGGCCGAAGCGGGCGGCGGCCTGGGAGGAGGTGAACGGGCCGTGCGTGCGCGCGTACCGCGCGAGCAGGTCGCCCAGCGGGTCCTTGACCGGTTCGGTGAAGGCCTCGGGCACGCCGACCGGCAGGGCCGTGCCCAGGGCGTCCCGGAGCCGGCCCGCGTCCTCGATCGCCGCCCAGTGGTCCCGGCCGCCGATCCGCACCCGGATCGCACGGCGGGCCGCCTCCAGCTCGGGTGCCCAGCCGGCCTCGGCGCCGCGCTCGGCCAGCTCCGCGTCGGTCAGCGGGCCGAGGACCCGCAGCAGGTCGGCGACGCCCTCCACGTCCTTGATCCGGCGGTCCTCGGCCAGCCACTGGAGCTCCCGCTCCAGCTCCGTCAGGACCTCGGGGTCGAGGAGCTCGCGCAGCTCCGTCTGGCCGAGGAGCTCCGCGAGCAGCCGGGAGTCCAGGGAGAGCGCGGCCGCCCGCCGCTCGGCGAGCGGCGAGTCGCCCTCGTACAGGAACTGCGCCACGTAACCGAAGAGCAGCGAGCGGGCGAAGGGGGAGGGCTCGGGGGTGGTGACCTCGACGAGGCGGACGCGGCGGGACTCGATGTCCCCCATCAGTTCTTCGAGGCCCGGGAGGTCGAAGACGTCCTGGAGGCACTCGCGGACGGCCTCCAGGACGATCGGGAACGAGCCGAACTCGCTCGCCACCTGGAGGAGTTGGGCCGCGCGCTGCCGCTGCTGCCACAGCGGGGTGCGCTTGCCCGGGTTGCGCTTGGGCAGCAGCAGGGCGCGGGCGGCGCACTCGCGGAAGCGGGAGGCGAACAGCGCGGAGCCGCCCACCTGGTCGGTGACGATCTGCCCGACCTCGCCCTTGTCGAAGAGGGTGTCGGCCGCGCCGACGGGCGCCTTGTCCGCGTCGTACGTCGTGTCCAGGTGCCGGTCCGGGTCGACCGGCTCGTGATCGAGGAGGTCCAGGCCCATGTCCAGGCCCATCAGGTCGGCGTCCGGCAGGCGCAGCACGATGCCGTCGTCCGCGTGCATCACCTGCGCGTCCATGCCGTACCGCTCGGCGAGCCGCGCGCCGAGCGCCAGCGCCCACGGGGCGTGCACCTGCGCCCCGAACGGGGAGTGGATGACGACCCGCCAGTCCCCGAGCTCGTCGCGGAAGCGCTCGACCAGGATCGTCCGGTCGTCCGGCACGTGGCCGCAGGCCTCGCGCTGCTCCCTGAGGTACGCGAGGACGTTCTCCGCGGCCCGGGCGTCCAGGCCCGCGGCGAGCAGCCGCAGACGCGCGTCCTCGTCCCCGAGGGCACCGACCTCGCGGAGGAACGCGCCCACCGCCCGCCCCAGTTCGAGCGGGCGGCCCAGCTGGTCGCCCTTCCAGAACGGCAGCCGACCCGGGACGCCGGGCGCGGGGGAGACGAGCACCCGGTCCCGGGTGATGTCCTCGATCCGCCAGGAGGTGGTGCCGAGCGTGAAGACGTCGCCGACCCGCGACTCGTACACCATCTCCTCGTCGAGCTCTCCCACCCGTCGCCCACCACCACCCTTGCCGGAAGCGCCATGCGCTGCCCCTTCTGACGGGCCCCCGCCCTTCTTGGGGTCCGAGCCCGCCAGGAAGACGCCGAACAGGCCCCGGTCGGGGATCGTGCCGCCCGAGGTGACGGCGAGCCGCTGCGCGCCCGGCCGTCCCGTGACCGTCCCGGCGACCCGGTCCCAGACCACGCGCGGGCGCAGCTCGGCGAAGGCGTCCGAGGGGTAGCGGCCGGCCAGCATGTCCAGTACGCCGGTGAACGCCGACTCCGGCAGCGACGAGAACGGGGCCGCGCGGCGCACCACCGCGAGCAGGTCGTCCACCTGCCAGGTGTCGAGCGCGACCATCGCGACCAACTGCTGCGCGAGGACGTCCAGCGGATTGGCGGGGATCCGCATCGACTCGATCGACCCCGAGCGCATCCGCTCGGTGACCACGGCCGCCTGCACCAGGTCGCCCCGGTACTTCGGGAAGACCACGCCCGTGGAGACCGCTCCCACCTGGTGGCCCGCGCGGCCCACGCGCTGGAGCCCCGAGGCCACGGAGGGCGGCGACTCGACCTGCACCACCAGGTCCACCGCGCCCATGTCGATGCCCAGCTCCAGGCTGGAGGTGGCCACCACGGCGGGCAGCCGGCCCGCCTTCAGGTCCTCCTCCACCTGGGCGCGCTGCTCCTTCGACACCGAGCCGTGGTGGGCCCGGGCGAGCAGCGGCGGGGCGCCCTGCGCCGCCCCCGACTGGGCCATGACCTGGGCCGGGGGAGCCCCTTCGGGCAGTGGCTCGCCGGTCGCCCGCTCGTACGCGATCTCGTTGAGCCGGTTGCACAGGCGCTCGGCGAGCCGGCGGGAGTTCGCGAAGACGATCGTGGAGCGGTGGGCCTGGACGAGGTCGGCGATCCGCTCCTCGACGTGCGGCCAGATCGACGGCTTGTCACCGCCGTCCTTGCCCTCGGAGGCCGGGGAGCCGCCCAGCTCGCCCATGTCCTCGACGGGCACGACGACGGAGAGGTCGAACTCCTTGCCCGACGGCGGCTGCACGATCTCCACGGCCCGCCCCGGGGAGAGATAGCGGGCCACCTCGTCGACCGGGCGGACCGTGGCCGACAGGCCGATCCGGCGCGCCGGGCGGGGCAGCAGCTCGTCGAGCCGCTCCAGGGAGAGGGCCAGGTGCGCGCCCCGCTTCGTGCCCGCGATCGCGTGGACCTCGTCGAGGATGACCGTCTCCACGCCCGTCAGGGCCTCGCGCGTGGCGGAGGTCAGCATCAGGAACAGGGACTCGGGGGTGGTGATCAGGATGTCCGGCGGCCGGGTCGCGAGCGCCCGGCGCTCGGCCGCCGGGGTGTCCCCGGACCGGATCCCGACCCGGACGTCCGGCTCGGGCAGGCCGAGCCGCACCGACTCCTGCCGGATGCCGGTCAGCGGCGAGCGCAGGTTCCGCTCGACGTCCACGGCGAGGGCCTTCAGCGGCGACACGTACAGCACGCGGCAGCGCTTCTTCGCCTCGGCCGGCGGAGGCGAGGCCGCGAGCCGGTCCAAGGAGGCGAGGAACGCGGCGAGGGTCTTGCCCGAGCCGGTCGGCGCGACGACGAGCACGTCGGAGCCCGCGCCGATGGCCTTCCAGGCGCCCTCCTGCGCCGCCGTGGGCGCGGCGAAGGCCCCGGTGAACCAACCACGGGTCGCGGGGGAGAACGAGTCGAGCGCGGACCTGACCATGTCCCCCATCGTGCACCCGACCACTGACAACCGTCCGGACCTGGGGGAATCCCGATCGTCGCGGGGCGCCGGCGGGGCGCAGAATGGGGGGATGGCGAGGGACGGTGCGAGCGGGGAGGAGCGGGCGCGGTACTGGCAGTACGCCGAGCTGCCCGGGGTCGACCTGCTGCACGCCCACTACATCCGCAAGGCCTTCGCCCGGCACACCCACGAGTCCTTCGTCTTCGCCGCGATCACCGAGGGCGTCGAGGCCTTCCACTACCGCGACGAGCTCGTCCACGCCGGGCCCGGGCAGATCGCCCTCGTCAACCCGGACACCCCGCACACCGGGCACGCGGGCGTGCCCGAGGGCTGGACCTACCGGACGATCTACCCCGACGCGGAGATCGTCCGGTCGATCGCCGCCGACACCCTCGCCCTGCGCGGCGAGGTCGGTTTCACCTCGCCCGTCGTCGACGACCCGTACGCCGCGCAGCTCGTCGTCGGCGTCCACCGGGCCGCCGAGGAGGGCAACGCGCTTGCCGCGGACAGCCTCCTGCGCCTGGTCACCGCCCGGCTCCTGCGCAGCCACGGAGGGCTGGTCACCCCGCTCCCGCCCCGCTCGGCGGGCGCCCGGAACGCGGCACGCGCGCGCGAGGTCCTGGAGACCGGGATGGCCGAGCCACCGACCCTGGAGCGGCTCGCCGCCGACCTCGGCACCAGTCCGTTCGCCCTGCTCCGCGCCTTCCGCGAGGCGTACGGGATGCCTCCGCACACCTGGCTCACCGACGCGCGCGTACGACGGGCCAGACAGCTCCTCGACGCGGGGACGCCCCCGGCGGAGGCGGCCGCCGCCGTCGGCTTCACCGACCAGTCGCACCTCAGTCGGCACTTCACCCGCAGCGTCGGGGTGCCCCCGGGCGCCTACCAACGCGCGCGGGGCGCCGGACGGCGGGCTCCGTAGCCGCCGCAAGAACGTACAAGACCGGGGCCGCAGCAGCCCCGTAACGTCCCTGACGTGGCAGAACAGACAGCACCAGCACCTCCCGTCATACGTGACGGCACCCCCGCCAAGCCCGACGCGGCCGTCGTCCGCGACGCGCTCGGCGTCGGCGTCGCCGTCGGGCTCTCCGGCTTCGCCTTCGGCGTGACCTCGGCGGGCTCCGGCCTCAGCCTCCTCCAGACCTGCGTCCTCAGCCTGCTCGTCTTCACCGGCGCCTCGCAGTTCGCCCTGGTCGGAGCGCTCGCCGCGGGCGGCAACCCCTTCACGGCCGCCGCCGGTGCCTTCTTCCTGGGCACCCGCAACGCCTTCTACGGGCTGCGGCTCTCCCAGCTCCTCGCCCTGCCGAAGGCCGTCAGGCCCTTCGCCGCGCACTGGGTGATCGACGAGACCACGGCCGTCGCGCTCGCCCAGCCGTCCCGCCGGGCCGTCCGGATCGGCTTCACCGTCACCGGACTCACCCTGTACGTCCTGTGGAACCTGACCACGTTCCTCGGAGCGCTCGGAGCCGAGGCGATCGGCGACACCGTGGCCTGGGGGCTCGACGCCGCCGGACCCGCCGTCTTCCTGGCCCTGCTCGCCCCCATGCTGAAGTCCGCGACCGAACGCGCCACCGCCGGGATCGCCGTCCTGCTCGGCCTCGGGCTGCTGCCCGTCCTGCCCGCCGGCGTCCCGGTCCTCGCCGCCGCCCTCGCCGCGCCCGCCGTGCTCTGGGCCCAGGGCCGGCGCACGGCCTCCACCGGAGGAGAGAAGGACCCCCGATGAACGTCTGGATCGCGATCGCCCTCACCGCCGCCGGGTGCTACCTCGTCAAGCTGATCGGCCTGCTCGTGCCCGCCGGAGCGCTGGAACGCCCGCTCGTCAAGCGGCTCGCCGCCCTGCTCCCCGTCGCACTGCTCGCCGCGCTCACCGCCCAGCAGACCTTCAGCGCCGGCCACGACCTGGTCCTGGACGCCCGGGCCGCCGGGCTCGCCGCGGCCGCCGTCGCGCTCGTCCTGCGCGCGCCGTTCCTGGTCGTCGTGGGCGCGGCCGTCGCCGTCACGGCGGGGGTACGGGCCCTGGGCTGGTGACGGCGACGGCAGGGGTCGTACGGGGCCGGTGAGCGGGCGCCCGGGGCCCGTCTCCGTACGAGCCCTGGTCCGCCCCCGTACGAACCCTGGTCCGTTCCCGTACGAGCCCCGGTTCGTCTCCGTACGAGCCCCGGTCCGTCTCCGTACGAGCTCCCGGTCCGCCCCCGTACGAGGCCCCCGGTCAGCCGATGGCGCGGCCGTGTGCCCGCAGGGTGCGCAGGGCCTCGATGGTGACGATGGGGCGCCACTCCAGGGCCGAGCCGGGCGCCCAGGCGCGCCAGCGGATCGGCCAGCCGCCGTCCTCCTGCTGGTCGGCTTCGAGCCGGTCGAGCGAGCGGGCCATCTCCTTGTCCGTGAACCAGCGCGCGGCCAGCGAGTCCGGCACGCGCGCGTAGTCGTGCGGATAGTGGTGCTCGCCGGGCGCGTAGCCGTCCGAGACCGGGTAGTCCTCCGGCCGGTCGGGCTCCAGGACGGCGAGCCGCTGCTCACGGACGAGCCGGCCGAGCCGGTCGGCGGCCGCCTCCGCGCGCGGGCGGTCGGGGGCCCCGTCCAGGAAGGCGAGGGCCGCCTGGATCTCGTACGGATGGGACGTCTCCAGCGACTCCACGGCCGACCAGCAGAACTCGGTGGCCCGGAACAGCCACGCGTGCCACACCTGGTTGCGGTGCAGCACGCCGACCACCGGACCGGTCGAGAGCAGCGCGCTCGGCGGGGAGTCGACGACCGGGACGAAGGGCGCCGACGGGTAGCCGCGCTGGGACGGGTGGACCGCCGGGAGCGCCCCGTCGTGCGTGGACACCTCCGTGAGGTAGCGGCAGATCCGTTCCACGCGCAGTCCGCCGCAGCGGCCGATGGAGTCCAGGACCCGCAGCCCGTGCGCGGTGTGCAGGGGCTGGCTCACGGGGCCGCGCAGATCCGGTTCGAGCGCGTGTCCGTAGCCGCCGTCCTCGTTGAGGTACGCCATGAGGGCCGTCTCGACCTGGTCCGCGCCACCGCGCAGGAAGTGGTAGGCGAACCGGCGCTGTTCGAGGACGCGGGCCGTCAGCCAGACGAAGCGCTCGGCGCGTGCCCGGGGAGTCGAGGGCGGGGTGGAGAGGGGATTTTCGGCCATGCTCCGACCGTAGGGCGGAAAAGCGCGGTGACAAGACCTGCGGAGCGGGCTGCACTCTTGGGAGCGGGATACTGGGGTCATGCGGTTGACGATTTTCTGGGAACGGATGGCCGACCACTTCGGTGCGTCCTACGCCGAGTCCTTCGCGAGCGACCACGTGATGGCGGAGCTCGGGGGCCGGACGGTACGGGAGGCGCTGGACGCCGGCTGGGAGGCGAAGGACGTGTGGCGTGCCGTCTGCGCGGCCGTCGACGTACCGGCCGACAAGCGGTGACCGGAAGGCGAACCGCGGGGTGACCGGAGGGGATGTGAGGGGTCCCGGGTGGAATGTCCGTGCGGTGCGCGAGACTGGCGGGGTGGCCCCGACTGACGACACCGAGAAGACCGAACCGAACGATGCGCCCGACGTACTCGATGCGACCGACGCGACGGCTTCCCGGGCCCCGGGCCCGATCGAGGGAGCCGGACCCGGAGCCGAAGGGAGGGCCGCGGCCGCCCCGTCGGTGGACGCCGTGGCCGGCCCGGCCGCCGGGCCCGCGCGGATGCCGCGCTGGCTGCCCCGCGCGCTGGTGCTCGCCCTCGCGCTCTACGCCGTCTTCCAGCTCGGCAACTGGGCCTTCCACCAGCTCGTCGGCCTCCTCGTCAACATCCTGCTCGCCTTCTTCCTCGCCCTCGCCATCGAGCCGGCGGTCGGGCGCATGGCGGCGCGCGGAATGCGCCGCGGCCTCGCCACCTTCCTCGTCTTCTTCGCCGTGACGGTCTTCGGCGTCGGCTTCGTCGTCCTCCTCGGCTCGATGCTGGCCGGTCAGATCGTGGACATGGTCGAGAACTTCCCGAAGTACCTCGACTCGCTGATCAACTGGAGCAACCAGAACTTCCACACGGACCTGTCGCGCGTCGAGGTCCAGGACAGCGTGCTGAGCTCCGACTGGCTGCAGAAGTACGTGCAGAACAGCGCGTCCGGCGTCCTCGACGTCTCCGCCACCGTCCTCGGCGGACTCTTCCGGCTGCTCACGATCTTCCTGTTCTCGTTCTACTTCGCGGCCGACGGGCCCCGGCTGCGGCGCGCGCTCTGCTCCGTCCTGCCGCCGGCCCGGCAGACCGAGGTGCTGCGGGCGTGGGAGATCGCCGTCGACAAGACCGGCGGCTACCTCTACTCGCGCGGTCTGATGGCCCTCATCTCGGGCATCGCGCACTTCGTGCTCTTCGAGATCCTGGGCGTGCCGTACGCCCCGGCGCTCGCCGTGTGGGTCGGCCTGGTCTCGCAGTTCATCCCGACCATCGGCACCTATCTGGCCGGTGCCCTGCCGATGCTGATCGCCTTCACGGTCAACCCCTGGTACGCGCTGTGGGTGCTCGGCTTCGTCGTGATCTACCAGCAGTTCGAGAACTACATGCTGCAGCCGAAGCTCACCTCGAAGACCGTCGACATCCACCCGGCGGTGGCCTTCGGCTCGGTCATCGCGGGCACGGCGCTGCTCGGGGCCGTCGGCGCGCTGATCGCCATTCCGGCCGTCGCCACCCTCCAGGCCTTCCTGGGCGCGTACGTGAAGCGGTACGACGTGACGGACGACCCGCGCGTCCACGGCCACCGGAGGTACGGCGAGGCGGTCGTGGCCCGGCTGCAGAAGGCCCTGCACCACAAGAAGGAGCCCTCGCAGGAGGAGTCCTGACCCTTCGGCCGGTCAGAGGCACGAAGGGCCGCGCCGGCAGGCCGAGCACGGTTCCCGACTCTGTTGACCGAGTTGAGTAGTCAAAAAAGTGAATATGATGGTGGGCGGCGCACGAGTGGTCGAGGAGGGCGGAGCCCATGTCGGACGGCACTTTTCTGCGGTACGTCGCCCTGGGGGACAGCCAGACGGAAGGGCTCGGTGACGGAGACGACACCGTCGGGCTGCGGGGATGGGCGGACCGGCTCGCGGAGCTGCTCGCCCGCGAGCACCCCGACACGCTCTACGCCAACCTGGCCGTACGAGGCCGCCTCGCCGGGCAGGTCCGCGCCGAGCAGCTCGGGCCCGCCCTCGAGCTCCGGCCGGACCTCGCCACGGTCGTCGCCGGCGTCAACGACCTGCTGCGGCCCCGCTTCGACGTGGACGCGACGGCCGGGCACCTAGAGGCGATGTTCGCCGCGCTGACCGGGCAGGGGGCCCGCGTCGCCACCCTCACCTTCCCCGACGTCGGCCGGATCACCCCGCTCGCCCGCCCGCTCGGCCCCCGCGTCGAGGCGCTCAACGAGCGGATCCGCGCGGCCTCGCGCCGGCACGGCGTCACCGTCGTCGAGACCTCCCGCCACCCCGTCGTCACCGACCCCCGGCTGTGGAGTCCCGACCGGCTGCACGCCGGTCCGGTCGGCCACGCGCGCATAGCCGCCGCCGTCGCCCACGCGCTCGCGCTGCCCGGCTCCGACGACTCCTGGACCCGTCCCCTGCCCCCGCGGGCCCTTCCCACGGGGCTGGGCGCGGTGACCGCCGAGCTCCGCTGGGCCGGCTCCTTCCTCGGTCCCTGGCTCGGCCGGCGCCTGCGCGGCCGCTCGTCCGGCGACGACCGCCGCGCCAAGCGGCCGGAACTGCTGCCGGTGGCGACCGGTCCCCAGTAGGTTCGTGTCGCGGAAGGACGCGTCGGGAGGGATGGCCCCGTGGTGGTCGAGACCGATCTGAAGCTGGGCGACGGGCGCGTGCTGCACGTCTACGACACCGGGGCGGGCCCCGGCGCGGCCGTCTTCTGGCAGCACGGGACGCCGAACATCGGCGCGCTCCCGGAGCCGCTCCTCGCGGATTCCGCCCGGCTCGGGGTCCGCTGGGTCTCGTACGACCGCCCCGGGTACGGCGGATCGACTCCCCGGCCGGGCCGGGACGTCGCCTCGGCGGCCGACGACGTCAGGGCCGTCGCCGACGCCCTGGGGATCGACCGGTTCGCCGTCATGGGGCACTCCGGCGGCGGCCCGCACGCCCTGGCCTGCGGTGCGCTCCTGCCGGAACGGGTGCTCGCCGTGGTCGCGGCGGCGAGCCTCGCCCCCTTCGACGCCGAGGGACTCGACTGGTTCGCGGGCATGACGGCGTCCGGCGCGGCGGGCCTGCGGGCCGCCGCCGAGGGGCGGGCGGCGAAGGAGGCGTACGAGGCGACCGCCGCGTACGACCCGGAGATGTTCACCCCCGCCGACCACGCCGCGCTCGCCGGGGAGTGGTCCTGGTTCGACGAGGTCGTCGGCCCGGCGGTCGAGGGCGGGCCGGGCGGGCTGATCGACGACGACCTCGCCTACGTCGGCCCATGGGGATGCGATCCCGCCCGGGTCACCGCGCCGGTCCTCCTCCTGCACGGCGACGAGGACCGGATCGTGCCGAGCGCGCACGGCCGGTGGCTGGCCGGCCGCTGCCCCGGCGCGGAGCTGCGGCTCGGCCCGGGCGACGGGCACGTCTCCGTCCTCGGAGCCGGCCCGGAGGCCCTGGAATGGCTCGTCGACCGGGCCGCCTGACGACCGCGTGGTGCGCTTGACACCAAAATCGAACATCCATTCTCATGGAAGCCAGACCCTTGGAATCACGGGCTTGTCGCCGAGTTGTCCACAGGTCGAAGGGGACGTCGGGGCCCGTTGTCAGTGGCAGGGGTTAGCGTCTTTCACATGAAGCGATCGACTCAAGCAAACCGGGTGGAACCCATGGCAGGAACCGACCGCGAGAAGGCGCTCGACGCTGCGCTCGCACAGATTGAACGCCAATTCGGCAAGGGCGCCGTGATGCGCATGGGCGACCGCACCCAGGAGCCGATCGAGGTGATCTCCACCGGATCGACCGCCCTCGACGTCGCCCTCGGTGTCGGCGGCCTGCCGCGCGGCCGTGTCGTGGAGATCTACGGACCGGAGTCCTCCGGTAAGACGACCCTGACCCTGCACGCCGTGGCCAACGCCCAGAAGGCCGGCGGCCAGGTCGCCTTCGTGGACGCCGAGCACGCCCTCGACCCCGAGTACGCCAAGAAGCTCGGCGTCGACATCGACAACCTCATCCTGTCCCAGCCGGACAACGGTGAGCAGGCCCTCGAGATCGTCGACATGCTGGTCCGCTCCGGCGCCCTCGACCTCATCGTCATCGACTCCGTCGCCGCGCTCGTCCCGCGTGCGGAGATCGAGGGCGAGATGGGCGACTCGCACGTGGGTCTCCAGGCCCGCCTGATGAGCCAGGCCCTCCGGAAGATCACCAGCGCGCTCAACCAGTCCAAGACCACCGCGATCTTCATCAACCAGCTCCGCGAGAAGATCGGCGTGATGTTCGGCTCGCCGGAGACCACGACCGGTGGCCGCGCCCTGAAGTTCTACGCCTCGGTGCGCCTCGACATCCGCCGCATCGAGACCCTCAAGGACGGCACGGAGGCGGTCGGCAACCGCACCCGCGTCAAGGTCGTCAAGAACAAGGTCGCCCCGCCGTTCAAGCAGGCCGAGTTCGACATCCTCTACGGCCAGGGCATCAGCCGTGAGGGCGGCCTGATCGACATGGGCGTGGAGCACGGCTTCGTCCGCAAGGCGGGCGCCTGGTACACGTACGAGGGCGACCAGCTGGGCCAGGGCAAGGAGAACGCCCGTAACTTCCTGAAGGACAACCCCGACCTCGCCAACGAGATCGAGAAGAAGATCAAGGAGAAGCTGGGCGTCGGCGTCCGGCCCGAGGCTCTGTCGGCCGAGCCGGGTGCGGACGCGGCGGGCACCGACGCGGCCGGTGCGGACGACGCCGCCAAGAGCGTCCCGGCTCCCGCGAGCAAGACCGCGAAGGCGACCAAGGCCACCGCGGTCAAGAGCTGAACCGGTGACCGGGCGCACCGAATGGCCGGGTGACAGCCCCGACTCGTCGAGGGCCGAGAAGGAGCTGTCACCCCAGGACCCGGCTGAGCGGGCGCGCGCGATCTGCCTGCGCCTGCTCACCGGGAACCCCCGCACGCGCAAGCAGCTCGCCGACGCGCTGCGCAAGCGGGAGATCCCCGACGAGGTGGCGGAGGAGGTCCTCTCCCGCTTCGAGGACGTCGGTCTCATCGACGACGCCGCCTTCGCGGGGGCCTGGGTGGAGTCCCGCCACCACGGCCGGGGCCTCGCCCGCCGGGCCCTCGCCCGGGAGCTGCGCACCAAGGGCGTCGAGCCGACCCTCATCCAGGAGGCGGTGGACCAGCTCGACTCCGAGCGGGAGGAGGCCACGGCGCGCGAGCTCGTGGACCGCAAGCTGCGCGCCACCCGCGGCCTCGACCGCGACCGGCGCCTGAGACGGCTCGCCGGGATGCTCGCCCGCAAGGGGTACCCCGAGGGCATGGCCCTCCGCGTCGTCCGCCAGGCGCTGGAGGCCGAGGGCGAGGACACGGACGGGCTGGACGAGCCCTTCTGAGACGAGCCCTTCTGAGCCGAACCTTCCTGAACGGGTCCTTCTGACACGGGGGGACAGAAGGACCCGTCCGGTTTCGGCCCGGGGGTGCCTGGCCGGGTGCGGGTGCGGCCGGGAACTCGAGGCCAGGGCTGGGCCCGGCCGGGGCCTGTGGTCAGGCGTCGGCTCGGGCCGGGTGACGTTTCGTCAGGTGGATGTCGGCCGGCGGGACCCGTGAGGCGGCGCCCGTTCGGCCAGGCGCCCGTTCGGCCAGGCGCCCGTTCGGCCAGGCGCCCGTTCGGGCGGGCGCCCGGTCGGGCGGGGTGGCTCGTGGCCTGGCGTTCCGTCAGGCTCGGTTTGCCGGGAGGAGGACCGGGAGGCCGGCCGCCTTCCAGGCCTGGAAGCCGCCGATGAGGTCCGTCGCCCGGTGCAGGCCCAGGCGGCGCAGGGACTCGGCCGCGAGGGAGGAGGCGTAGCCCTCGTTGCAGAGGACCACCACCCGCAGGTCGTGGCTGTCCGCCTCCGCCGCGCGGTGGCTGCCCAGGGGGTCGAGCCGCCACTCCAGCTCGTTGCGCTCCACGACCAGCGCGCCCGGGATCAGACCGTCCCGTTCCCGCAGGGCGGCGTAGCGCGTGTCCACCAGGAGCGCGTCACCCGCCTCGTACGCCTCGTAGGCGGCCCGGGGCTCGATCCGGTCGAGGCCCGACCTGACCCGCTCCAGGAGCTCGTCGATGCCCACCCGCTCCTCGCTCACTGCCAGTCCTCCGGACGCTCGACCTGCTCGAGACGGAGCACCGCGCCCGTCCGGCTGAACCGCCGGATCAGCGGGAGCGGCGGATAGTACGCGTGCACCGACACCGCGTGGGTGTCCGTGGACTCGTTCAGCACCTCGTGCACATGGTGGCGGCCGAAGGCCCGGCCGGTGCCCTCCGGAAGACGCCGGGAGCGGTCGAGGCCGTCGGCCAGTTCCAGGGTCTTCCAGCCGCTCGCCGGCAGCCGGACCGCGAGCGCGTTCTCGGTGAGCGTCCCGCGCGCGGTCGCGAAGGCGCCCAGCGACTCGGCGTGGTCGTGCCAGCCGGTGCCGGCGCCTGGCGGCCAGCCGATGAGCCAGGCCTCGCTGCCGCCGGGGCCGTCGAGCCGTACCCAGGTACGGCCCTCGGGGTCGAGCGGCAGGGAGTCGACGAGCTCCGTGTCGGCGGCCGTACGACGGACGAAGTCGAGCAGTTCCGCCGAGGTCGGGGAGGGGGTGGAAGTGGGGGACAGGGCAGGGGGAAGGGGGGTGACGTGCTGAGGCACGGGTGACCGTCCTGAGGTTCGCGAAGAGCGCGCGACGGCCCACGGCACACGGAGGTACGACAGAGCTACGACGGACGTACGTCGGTGGCGGGGCGCGCGCGGGGAAGGGGGCGAGATCAGCAGGACGGGCGACACACGCAGCCCGCATAGCGGACGAGGTCCATATGGACCCTCCGCCACAGGCGCACATCGGTGTCGGTCACGCTCCGGAGTACACCATGCGCGCCTGCGGGAATCAATGCGTGTCCGCCGTGCGGTCGCTCGACACGGACACTTCGACGGCCTCCTCCGAGGGGGCCGTCTCCGCGGGATCCTCCTCGGTGGCCGGGCCGCCGCGGGCCGCGTCCGCCGCCGCGTACAGCTCCTCCGGGCGGACCCCGGAGAAGGCGGCGACGAGGTGCCCGTCGGGCCGTACCAGCAGGACGGCGTGGGCCGGAGCCCCCGGATAGGCCTCCGTCACCAGGACCTCGGCCTTCGCCGGGAGCGCCTCGACCGCCTCTTCGAGCCGGGGCATCACCCCCGCGCTGCGCCAGTGGCGCCGGTCCCACACCCCGGTGCCGGGGGCGACGAGGAGGACCAGGAGACGGCCCTGGCCGAGCCGGTCCCGGAGCCGTACGGTCGTGCCGTCGGGGGCGGTCACGCGGACGTCCTCGACCGGCGCGCCCGCCGGGGTGCCGACGGGCGTCTGCCCCTCGGTGTACGGAGGCGCGAGGGGGGAGTGGGGGTACGCCGGGGGCGCGCCGAGCGGGCCGCGCCCCACGTGGCCGTCGGTCAGCAGGGCGTCGTGGCCGCGCGTGGCCCCGGGCAGGTACGTCCGCAGGCCCCTGCCGCCGCGCAGCACCGGCAGCGACTGGTCCGCCGCGCGCAGTCGGGTCGCGACGGCCGTCCGCCGCTCGCTCTGGTAGCTGTCGAGCAGCCGCTCCGAGCCGCCGTGGTGCCAGGCGTGGGCGAGCTTCCACGCGAGGTTGTCCACGTCCCGCAGCCCCTCGTCGAGGCCCTGGGTGCCGACCGCGCCGAGCAGGTGCGCCGCGTCCCCGGCGAGCAGGACCCGGTCCACCCGCCAGCGGCGGGCGAGCCGGTGGTGCACGGTGTGGACGCCGGTGTCGATCAGCTCGTACGGGGGTGTCACGCCCTCGCACCAGCCGGCCAGGGTCTCGCGGATCCGGGCGACCAGCGCGTCCGGGGTGACCAGGTCGCCGCGGGGCGGCAGCAGCCAGTCGATCCGCCACACCCCGTCGGGCAGCGGGCGCGCGGTGATCTCCTCGGCCGCGCCGCGCCACGGGGGCTGACGGTGCAGCAGGGCCTCGCCGGGCCAGGGGAGTTCGGTGCGCAGCGCGGCGACGGCGTGCCGCTCCACCGCCGTGCGGCCGGGGAATCGGATCCCGAGCAGCTTGCGTACGGTCGAACGGGCCCCGTCGCAGCCGACGAGATGGCTGCCGCGCCACCAGGTGCCCGCCGGGCCCCGGGTGTGGGCGACGATCCCGTCCCGGTCCTGCTCGATGGTGTCGAGCCGGGACTCGGTGACGAGCCGGATCAGCTTCTGCCGGGAGATGGCGTCGCGCAGTCCGCGGGCCAGAGCGTGCTGGGGGATGTGCAGCGGGGAGGCCGGGGAGGCGGGCGCGTCGGGGTCCTCGGACCACTCCTCCGTACCGCCGAGCCCGAGGTCGAGGGTGAGTCGGCGGACCTCCTGGCGGCGGCGCATGCCGCGCCAGCCGATCCAGCGGACGCCCTCGTCACGGAGGGTCGTGCAGCCGAGCCGCTCGACCATCGCGGCCATGTCGGCGCGCAGGACGACGCTGCGCGCCGGGCGGGACTCCTCCTTGCCGGCGCCCTCGTCGAGGACGACGCTGGGTACGCCCTGCGCGGCGAGCGCGAGGGAGAGCGCGAGGCCGACCGGCCCCGCGCCCACGATGATCACCGGGTCCACGGCGCGGCTCCTGAAGGCCGGACGGTCATGAGGGCAGCACATCCGAGTGTGGCACGAGCCCGGTGGTTGATCACAGACCGTATGCAACCCACTGAGGGTGCCCGCGTCAAGCGACGGGGTGGGCGCGGTGCGGCCGACCTGAAGTCGGTGCCGCTCCGGCCCACCCCTGTGGTCCCACGGACCCCTGCGGGGTCAGGCGCCGCTGACGGCCTCCGACTTCGCCTCGGGGGCTCCGGCCTGGGCCGGGATGGTCGCCGAGGGGGACTTCCTGCCCTGCCGCAGCCGCCTCTCCAGGCGGCCCGCGAGGGTGGTGAGGAGGAAGTTGATGGCGATGTAGATGAGCGCGATGACCGTGAGGGTGGCGATCGTGTTGGCGCCGTAGTTGGCCGTGATCTGCCGGTTCTGGCTGAGGAGTTCCGCGAAGCCGAGCAGGGCGCCGCCGAGCGCGGTGTCCTTGACGATGACGACGAGCTGGCTGACCAGGGCCGGGAGCATGACGGTCACGGCCTGCGGCAGCAGCACGTACAGCATCGTCTGGCCCTTGCGCATGCCGAGCGCGACGGCCGCGTCGCCCTGGCCCCGGGGGAGGGAGAGCACGCCGGCCCGGACGACCTCCGCGATGACGGAGGCGTTGTAGAGCACCAGGCCGGTGACGACCGCGTACAGCGGGCGGAAGTCGGAGCTGACGGTCGTGAACTCGCGGTACACGGCGCTCGCGAACATCATCAGGAGCAGGACCGGGATGGCGCGGAAGAACTCCACGACCGCGCCGACCGGCACGCGCACCCAGCGGTGGTCGGAGAGCCGGCCGATGCCGAGGGCCGCGCCGAGCGGCAGGGCGATCACGATGGAGAGAGCGGCGGCCCTGAGGGTCTCGGTGAGGCCGGGCAGCAGGTACGTCGTCCAGACCTTGGAGTCGGTGACGAACGGACTCCACTTGTCGGCGTCCAGCTGGTGCTTCTCGTCCAGGGCTCCCAGCACCCACCAGGCCACCAGGGCGAGGACGGCCAGGAAGACGATCGTGTAGACGACGTTGCGCCGCTTCGCGCGCGGGCCGGGGGTGTCGTACAGGACGGAGCTCATCGCTTCACCGCCAGTCGCTTGGCCGCCCAGCCGAGGACCAGGCCGGTGGGGAGGGTGAGGACGATGAAGCCGAAGGCGAAGATCGCGAAGACGGTGAAGAGCGCGTCGGTCTCGTTCTCCATCATCGTCTTCATGAGGAGCGAGGTCTCGGCGGCGCCGATCGCGGCCGCCACGGTGGTGTTCTTCGTGAGGGCGATCAGGACGTTGGCGAGCGGGGTCACCGCGGCGCGGAAGGCCTGCGGGAGGACCACGAGGCGGAGGACCTGGGTGAAGCTCAGGCCCAGGGCGCGGGCGGCCTCGGCCTGGCCCGGCGGCACGGTGTTGATGCCCGAGCGCAGCGCCTCGCAGACGAAGGTGCCGGTGTAGGCGACGAGACCGAGGACGGCGAGGCGGAAGCCGATGTTCTCGGAGCGGTCCGCGCCGAGCGAGACGCCGAGGGTCTGGTTGAGGCCCAGCAGGCAGGCGACGAGGACGACCGTCAGCGGAGTGTTCCGGACGACGTTCACGTACGCGGTGGCGAAGCCCCGCATCAGCGGGACCGGGCTGACCCGCATCGCGACCAGGGCCGTGCCCCAGATCAGCGAGCCGAGCGCCGAGTAGAGGGCGAGCTGCGCCGTCACCCAGAAGGCGCCGAGCAGGTCGTACTGCCCGGAATCAAGAAAGTCGAACACGATGCCCCGCGCTCTCCCCTGGTGGTCGGTCGGTGTGGAGGCCGCCGCGTGGGCGGCGGCCGGTGCCGGTGCGACGGCCGCCCGTGCGCGGGGCGGCCGTCACCACGGAGGCGCGGGTTACTTCTGGACCGCCGGCGCGGGCTCGTACTTGTAGCCCGAGGGGCCGAAGTTCTTCTTGACGAGCTTCTCCCAGGTGCCGTCGGAGACCATCTTCTCCAGCGCCTTGTTGATCTTGCCGCGCAGCTCGTCGTCGCCCTTCTTCAGGCCGATGCCGTAGTTCTCGTCGCTCATCTTCAGGCCGACGAGCTTGAACTTGCCCTGGAGCTCCTTCTGCGAGGCGTAGCCGGCGAGGATGGAGGCGTCCGTGGTCAGGGCGTCGACGGCCTTGTTCTCCAGGCCGGTGAGGCACTCGGAGTAGCCGCCGAGCTGCTGGAGGTCGGCCTTCGGGGCCAGCTTCTCCTTGACGTTCTGCGCGGAGGTCGAGCCGGTGACCGAGCAGAGCTTCTTGGAGTTGAGGTCCTCGACCTTGGTGATCGAGTTGTCGTCGGCGCGGACGAGGAGGTCCTGGTGGGTCAGGAAGTACGGACCCGCGAAGTCGACCTCCTTCTTGCGCTTGTCGTTGATCGAGTAGCTGGCGACGACGAACTTGACGTCACCGTTCTTGATCAGGTTCTCGCGCTCGGCGCTGGGCGCCTGCTTCCAGTTGATCTTGTCCTCGGAGTAGCCGAGCTCCTTGGCCACGTACGTGGCGACGTCGACGTCGAAGCCGGCGTACTTGCCGTCCGGGGTCTTCAGGCCGAGGCCCGGCTGGTCGAACTTGATGCCGATGTTGATCTTGTCGCCGTTGCTGCCGGAGTCGGAGCCGCTGCCACAGGCGGTGGCGGTCAGGGCGAGGACGACGGCGGCCGCGGCGGCGGCGGAGACGCTGCGAAGCTTCATGGAGGAAAGTCCCTTGAGTAGGCGTGAGTTGGGAAGACTAGGTCGTCGGCCGGCTCAGTGGTGAAGGATTTTGGAGAGGAAGTCCTTGGCCCGGTCGCTGCGCGGGTTGCTGAAGAACTCCTCGGGCGACGCCTGCTCGACGATCTTTCCGTCGGCCATGAAGACGACGCGGTTGGCGGCGGAGCGGGCGAAGCCCATCTCGTGGGTGACGACCACCATCGTCATGCCGTCCCGGGCCAGTTGCTGCATGACCTCGAGGACCTCGTTGATCATCTCCGGGTCGAGGGCCGAGGTCGGCTCGTCGAAGAGCATGACCTTCGGGCCCATCGCGAGGGCGCGGGCGATGGCCACGCGCTGCTGCTGGCCGCCGGAGAGCTGGGCGGGGTACTTGTCGGCCTGGGTGCCGACGCCGACCCGGTCGAGCAGGGCCCGGGCCTTGGCCTCGGCGGCCTTCTTCTCCGTCTTGCGAACCTTGATCTGACCCAGCATCACGTTCTCGAGCACCGTCTTGTGCGCGAAGAGGTTGAACGACTGGAAGACCATGCCGACGTCGGACCGCAGCCGGGCGAGCTCCCGGCCCTCCTGCGGCAGCGGCTTGCCGTCGATGGTGATGGTGCCGGAGTCGATGCTCTCCAGCCGGTTGATCGTGCGGCACAGCGTCGACTTGCCGGACCCGGACGGTCCGATGACGACCACGACCTCGCCGCGGGTGATCGTCAGATCGATGTCCTGGAGGACATGCAGCGCGCCGAAGTGCTTGTTGACATCGGACAGTACGACCAGGTCGTCCGCGGCGCGCGGGGTGTCCTCGAGAACCTTGGACACTGACTCTCCGCTCATCGGCCTCTTGCTCCGTCCTCCTCGGTTGGGGAGGACACTAGAGACCCGATGTGACGAGCGTCATCACATCTGAGCGGAAATTGAGGATAACGATACGGCCGCAACCGGACACAGTGCGTGAAGGTGACGCCTCGCGCCGTACCGGGTCCATAACGGAAACGGCTGCGTAACAGGGGGACACTTGACTGTGACACCCATGTTCGGTGTTCATGCCCTGGTGGCACCTGGTACACAGAGAGCCGCCATCGGCAGAACCGAGGACCCAGGACTCAAGGACTTCACGGAGGAGGTACGCATGCGACTGCTGCTCGTCGAGGACGACGACCACGTCGCCGCCGCCCTCTCCGCGATCCTCGCGAAGCACGGCTTCATGGTCACGCACGCCCGCAACGGCGAGGAGGCGCTCCAGGCCGTCCTGCCCACCGCGCAGGGCGAGCGGCCCTCGTACGGGGTGATCCTGCTCGACCTCGGCCTGCCCGACCAGGACGGCTACCAGGTCTGCGGCCGCATCCGGAAGCTCACCACCACCCCCGTGATCATGGTGACCGCGCGCGGAGACGTGCGCTCCCGGATCCACGGGCTCAACCTCGGAGCCGACGACTACGTCGTCAAGCCCTACGACCCCGGCGAGCTCCTCGCCCGCATCCACGCCGTCAGCCGGCGCCGCGCCGGAGCCGAGGAGACCGCGGGGACCGAGGGCGCCACCGACGGGACCGTGCTGCGGCTCGGCCCCGTCACCGTCGAGCTGCCCACCCGCCGGGTCAGCGTCGACGGCGAGAGCGTCCCGCTCACCCGCAAGGAGTTCGACCTGCTCGCCCTCCTCGCCCAGCGGCCCGGAGTCGTCTTCCGCCGCGAGCAGATCATCAGCGAGGTCTGGCACACCAGCTGGGAGGGGACCGGCCGCACCCTGGAGGTGCACGTCGCCTCCCTGCGCTCCAAGCTGCGGATGCCCGCCCTGATCGAGACCGTGCGCGGCGTCGGCTACCGCCTCGTCGCCCCCGCCGCGTAACCCCTCCGGACGGCCCCTGACGTGCGCACCCGACTCCTCCCGCTGCTCATCGTGCTGATGGCCGGCGTGCTGCTCGCCCTCGGCTTCCCGCTCGCCGCCAGCCTCGCCGCGTCCGAGCAGCAGCGGGTCGTCGTCGACCGCCTCGACGACGCCGCGCGCTTCGCCGCCCTCGCCCAGTTCGTCAGCGAGAGCAACCCCGGCACCGACGAGCGGCAGGCCACCCTCAGCGGTGAACTCGCCAGCTACCACGACGTGTACGGCATCCGCGCCGGGATCTTCTACCGCGACAACCGCTCCATGGCCGCCGCCCCCGAGGACTGGGTCGTCCCGTACGACGGGGAGGGCCGGCGCGCCTTCAACGAGGCGCTGCTCGGGCGCCGCAGCCACGACCCGCCCCAGGTCTGGCCCTGGCAGGGCGACGCCCGGCTCACCATCGCCTCGCCCGTCGTCCGCGACGGGGACGTCGTCGCCGTCGTCGTCACCGACTCGCCCACCGGACAGCTCCGCTCCCGCATCCTGCGCGGCTGGCTGCTGATCTTCGCCGGCGAGGCCGCCGCGATGCTCCTCGCCGTCGGCGCCGCCTTCCGGCTCACCGGCTGGGTCCTCCGCCCGGTCCGCGTCCTCGACGCCGTCACCCACGACATCGCCACCGGGCAGATGAACTCCCGCGTCGCCGCCACCGGCGGACCGCCCGAACTGCGGCGCCTCGCCCGCTCGTTCAACGAGATGGCCGACAACGTCGAGGACGCGCTCGAACAGCAGCGGGCCTTCGTCGCCGACGCCTCCCACCAGCTGCGCAACCCGCTGGCCGCGCTGCTCCTGCGGATCGAGCTGCTCGCCCTGGAGCTCCCCGAGGGCAACGAGGAGATCGCCTCCGTACGGACCGAGGGCAAGCGCCTCGCGCAGGTCCTCGACGACCTCCTCGACCTGGCGCTCGCCGAGCACGCGGCGGCCGAGCTGCGCCTCACCGACGTCGGCGCCCTCACCGACGAGCGGGTCGCCTCCTGGCGGCCGGTCGCCGAGGACAAGGGCGTCGACCTGACCGGGGAGTGCGGGGCGGTCACCGCCTGGGCGGACCCGGTGGCCCTCTCCAGCGCCCTCGACGCCGTGATCGACAACGCGCTGAAGTTCACCCCCGCCGGAGAATCGGTCACGGTCACCGTCGTCCCCGACCGGTCGACCGTCGCCGTCGTCGTCGCCGACCACGGGCCCGGCCTCACCGAGGAGGAGCTCGGCCGCGTCGGCGACCGCTTCTGGCGCTCCGGCCGGCACCAGAACGTCAAGGGCTCGGGCCTCGGCCTCTCCATCGCGCGCGTCCTGCTGACGGCGGGCGGCGGAGGCGTGACCTTCGCCCCGAACGAGCCGCACGGGCTCCGGGTGACGGTCACGGTGCCGCGCCACGCGCCCGCGGAGCGGGAGCCGGACAGGCCTTAGGGCCTGTCCGGTGGATCAGGGCCGGACAGGCCCTAGGGCTTCACCGACTGGTAGTAGCGCCGCGCGCCGTCGTGGAGCTTCAGGGGCTCGGTGTAGACCGCCGTCCGCAGGTCCACCAGCTGGGCCGGGTGGACCTGGCGGCCGATCCCGTCCCTGCTTCTGATCACCGTACGGGTGAAGCCCTCCACCAGGTCCTCGTCCGCGTCCACCGTGGTGACCAGCAGGTTCGCCACCGCCAGGGTCGCGACCGGCTGTCCGTCCTGCGCCTTGTCGTAGGCGTCCGCCGGGATCACCGCCGACCGGTAGAACCGGGTCGAATCGCCGACGTCGTGCAGCCGGTCGACCAGCTTCGCGTCCAGCGGGATCAGCCGGATCGGGAAGCGCTCGGACAGCTTCTGCACCGCCTGGGTGGGCAGTCCGCCGGACCAGAAGAAGGCGTCGAGCTCGCCGCGCTCCAGGAGCCCCGGCATGGTGTCGATGCCCGCCGAGACCGGTTGGACGTCCCGGACGGGAGCCAGGCCGGCCGCCGCGAGCACCCGGTCGGCGATCAGTCGTACGCCGGACCCGTCCTGGCCCACGCCGACCCGCAGCCCGCGCAGGTCCCGGACCTTCTGCAGCGAGGAGCCCTTGCGCACGACGAGCTGGACGTAGTCGTCGTAGAGCCGTGCGCAGCCGCGCAGCCGCTCGAAGCCGGGCCTGCGCTCGCGCTGGTACTGGGCCACCGCGTCGGCCGTCGCGACCGTGAAGTCGGCCTTGCCGGTCGCCACCCGGGCCAGGTTCTGCTGGGAGCCCTCGCTGGCCTTGAGCGTTATCGACACCTCGGGCAGGTCCTGCGCCAGGGCGTTCTTGAGGAGCTCCCCGTACTGCTGGTAGACGCCGGTGGGGACGCCCGTGCTGAAGGTGACCGAGCCGCTCGGGGCGGGGGAGCCGAAGGGGGCCAGCCACCACACGAGCACCCCGCCCAGCGCGAGCAGCGCCGCCGAGACCGCCAGGAGACGGCGGCGGGCGGCACGGGAGAGCGAGGCGAACATGCAGCGATCCTGCCAGGTGGCCGACGTGTCTGGCCAGGATCGGCGGTACGGGGACTCCGGGGCGGCCGTCGTGCGGATCGGTGCGCCCGGCGCCGGCGGGCCGGTCCGCACGACCCCGAGTGCGCTCCGCCGAAGTGGTGAGCGGGCCCGTCGGTGCGCCCCGCGCCGTGTGTCGCGCCGGGGTGCCGGGGCCCCGGCGGTTAGCGTCGGAGCGCGCTCGGTGATCTTGAGGACAGTCCCCTGTCCGCCCCTGGCGTCCCCTTCCGAGCCGCCCGACCCGAAGCGTGACGTCGTCCCGCCGTCCCGCGCCCGTCGACCCGGCCGGCCCGCAGTGCCGCCTCACCCCGCCACGGCGGTGAGGCGGCGCACCACCTCGTCCCGGCCCAGGGCCCGGGCCACGGCGAAGAGGTCCGGGCTGCGGGTGGCGCCCGTGAGCGCGACCCGGGCCACGTTCGCGACGACGCGCGGCGGGCCCGCCCAGCGGTCCGGGTCCCCGCGCCAGGTGGCCGTGTCCGGGGCGTAGCCGTGGCGCCCGGCGATGGCGCCGAGCTTCGCGTACCACTCGTCGGGGGAGACGGCGGCGAAGTCGGCGGCGATCCGCCGCACGAGCTCCGGGGCGAGGCCGCCGTAGCGGTCGTCCCCGGGCGCCGGTGCCGGGCCGAAGAGCTCCGCGAAGAAGAAGCCGTACCGGTCGCGGAAGCAGGACCAGCGCTCCAGGTCCTTGCGGGCGGGCGCGCCCTCCGGCCGGCCCGTGGCCACGGCCGCAAGGGCGAGCTCCTCGTGGCGCGCGAGGACGGAGGCGAGCTCCGGGTCGTACTCCTCCGCCCAGACGAGGAGCTGCGCGTACAGCTCGCCCGGGGTGAGCGAGGCGATGAACTCCCGGCTCAGGGAGTGCAGTTTGGGCAGGTCGAGCAGGGGGCCCGAGGGGCGCATGCCGTCGAGCCGGACGTCGGCGGCGAGCGCCTCGGCGGTGGGGACGTCCATGAGCCGGATGTTGGCGAGGCCCCGCAGATAGTGCTGGACGGCTGCCGGGGGATAGCCGGCGGACAGGTAGTAGTCCACCGACGCCTCGGGGTCCTTGCGCTTGCTGAGCTTGCGGCGCGAGGGCCCCTCGGCCTTCATGAGCGGGGCGAGGTGCGCGTACGCGGGCGGCTCGAAGCCCAGCGCCGCGTGCAGCTGCAGATGGACCGGGGTCGAGGAGAGCCACTCCTCGCCGCGCACCACCAGCGTCACCCGCATCAGGTGGTCGTCCACGACGTGCGCGAAGTGGTAGGTGGGCAGGGGCAGTTCCTCCTGCGAGGACTTCAGGAGGACGATGTCGTTGCCGTTGTCCTGCATGGTGACCGAGGCCCGGATGCGGTCCGTGAACCGGACCCGGCCGGGGAACTCGTACGGGCAGCGGAACCGCACCACGTACGGCTCGCCCGCCGCGAGCCGACGCGCGGCCTCCTCGGGCGCGAGCGTCCGGCACGGCGCCCAGCGCCCGTAGTAGCCGAGCGGCGAGCGGCCCGCGCGCTGCTCCTCCGCGCTCCGGGCGAGCAGCTCCTTGCCGCAGAAGCAGGGGTACGCGCGGTCGCGTCTCAGGAGCTCGCGGACATGGCTGAGGTAGATCTCCCGGCGCTCCGACTGGAGGTACGGACCCCACGCCCCGTCCCCGGCGACCCCGCCCTCGTCGGGCGCGAGCCCGAAGGCACCGAGCAGGCGTGAGAACTCCTCGGCCGCGCCCGCCACTCGGCGCGAGCGGTCGGTGTCCTCGACGCGCAGCACGTGCACCCCGCCCGACTGGCGGGCGAGCGCCCGGGCCACGGCCGCCGTGTAGAGGCCGCCGATGTGCAGGTGTCCGGTGGGGCTCGGGGCGAAGCGCGTGACCTCGGCGCCGTCCGGCAGGGCGCGCGGTCCGAACCGCCGCTCCCAGTCGGCCGGTTCCGGGAGGTCGGGCGGGAACATCGCGTTGATGACGGACAGGTCGAGCACGGTGGACTCCCTCCTGGGTTCCTGGTGTGCCTGGTTCCTGGAGAGATCCACCGTAGGCCGGTGACCGGCCGTTTCGAGGGGTACGAGGGCGCGAGGCTGCGGAACTCCGAACCCTCTTCGGCCTTGTGGGCCCCCGGGGGCGCCGGGGGTCAGTAGCGTCCCGAGGACCGTTCCGTACGAAGGACCGCTCCGTACGGCGACCGTCCCGTACGGCGACCGTTCCGTACGACGACCACAAGGGGGTGTGATGGGCGGCACGCGCGCGGTGGGCCTGCTCGCACTCGGCTCCTTCGCCATGGGGACCGACGCCTACGCGATGGCAGGACTGCTCCCCGACATGGGCGCCGACCTGGACGTCTCCGTCTCCCTCGCCGGCCAGTCCGTCACCGCCTTCACCCTCTGCTACGCCCTGGCCGCGCCGCTCTTCTCGGCCGTCCTCGCCCGCTGGGGCACCCGTACCGTCCTCGTCACCGCGCTGGTCGTCTTCGTGCTCGCCAACGCCGGTACGGCCCTGGCCGGTTCGTACGCCGTGCTCCTCGGCACCCGCGCCCTCGCCGGCGTCGGAACGGGCCTCTTCACCCCGGCCGCCGCCACCGCCGCCGTCGCGCTCGTCCCGCCCGAGCGGCGCGGGCGCGCCCTGGGCCTGGTCCTCGGCGGGATGAGCGCGGGCACCGTGCTCGGCGTGCCGCTCGGGCTGCTCGTCGCGGCGGTCTCCGGCTGGCGGGCGGCCCTGTGGCTGATCACCGCCCTCGGCCTGGCCGCCCTGCTCGGCGTCGCGACCGCGCTGCCGCCCGTACGGGGAGCCGCCGCGCCCTCGCTGCGGGACCGGATCGGCGCCCTCGCCCGGCCCCGGGTCGCCGTGGTCGTCGCCGTCACCTTCACGCAGACCGTGGCCAGCCTCGGGCTCTACACCTACCTGGAACCCGTCCTGCACCGCGTCGCCGACGTGGGCAGCGCCGTGCCGTACCTCTGGGTCTGGGGCATCGGCGGGGTCTGCGGCAGCTTCCTCGCCGGGACCCTCGTCGACCGGACCGGCCGGCCCGCCCGCCTCGCGGTCACGCTCCTCGGCATCCTCGGCGGCGCCCTCGCGCTGCTGCCGTGGACCGGCGCCGTACCCGGGCTCGTCCTGCTGCCCCTGCTCGTCTGGGGCGCGGTCGGCTGGGCCTTCGTCGTCCCGCAGCAGCACCGGCTCCTCGCACAGGACGGCGGTGCCGCCGCCGTCGGCCTCAACAGCTCCGCCACCTATCTCGGCGGCGCCGTCGGCTCCGCGCTCGGCGGCCTCGCCCTCGCCCACGGGCTCGACGCCCGCCTGCTCCCGCTCCTCGCCGCCGGGGCCGCGCTCGCGGGAGTCCTCTTCCACCTCGCGGTGGCCCGGCGAACCACCGGGCCCGACCTTCCGGACAACGCACACGGGGCCGGAGCCGCGGACGCGACCGCGGCCGGGGCCCCCGAAAGGAACGCCTCATGAAATTCGGCGTCAATCTGCCCAACTACGGGCCCGAAGCCACCCCCGACGCCCTCGCCGACTGGGCGCTGCGGGTCGAGGCGATGGGCTACCACTACGCGATGGTCTCCGACCACGTGGCGCTCACCCCGGACGTCCAGCACCTCTTCCCCGCCCCGTTCTACGACCCCTTCGCGACCCTCGCCTGGCTCGCCGGGGTCACCAGGACGGTGGGGCTCGGCACGACGGTGACGATCCTCCCGTACCGGCATCCCGTGCACACCGCCCGCGTCGCCGCCAACATCGACCGGTTCAGCAACGGCCGGCTCGTCTTCGGCGCGGCCGCCGGCTGGGCCGCCCGGGAGTTCGCCGTCCTCGACGTGCCGTACCGCAAGCGCGGTGCGATCAGCGACGAGTACCTCGCCGCGATCAAGGCCTGCTGGGCCGACGAGGTCGCCTCCTTCGACGGCGCCCACGTCTCCTTCCGCGAGGTCCACACCGGGCCGCTGCCCGTACAGCGACCGGGCCCGCCCGTCTGGGTCGGCGGCCACAGCTACGGGGCGCTGCGCCGGGCCGTCCGCCTCGGCGACGCCTGGCACCCCACCTCCGTCTCCGGCGACTGGCTCCTCGGCGTGGGACTGCCCACGCTCCGCCAGGTCGCCGAGGAGCAGGAACTCCCGGTGCCCGACCTCTGTCCCCGGATCAAACTGCGGGTCACCCCACGGCCGCTGGGCCCGGGACGGCTGCTCGGCGAGGGCACCCTGGCGCAGATCGCCGACGACCTCGGGCTCCTCCAGGAGCTGGGCGCGGGCGCCGTCGTCCTCGACCCCACCTACCCGGGCGACCGGCGCGAGGCGGGCCGCACCGCGCGGGACCTCGACGTCCTGGAGACACTGGTCAAGGAGGTCATCGACGTGGACGCCGGCTGCGTACGATGACGAGACGCTGACGGCTTTACGAGCGGCTTTACGAACGGTGTTGCAAACGACGTTACGAGCGGCGTTACGAACGGCGTTACGAACGGCTTTACGAACGGCTTTACGGATGGCTTCACGGTGAGGGGGAGGGCGTGCGGGACGTGGCCGATCTGGACCTGCGGAAGCTGCGCGTGCTCAGGGAGCTCAGCGAGCGCGGCACCGTCAGCGCGGCCGCCCGGGCCCTCCACCTCACCCCGCAGGCCGTCTCCCAGCAGATCAGCGCCCTGGGGCGGGAGTTGGGCGTCCCGCTCACCGAACCGTCCGGGCGCCGGCTGCGCCTCACCGGCGCGGCGCGGATCGTGCTCCGGCACGCCGACGCCGTGTTCACCCAGGTCGAGCAGATGCGCGCCGAGCTCGCCGCGCACGAGAGCGGCGACAGCGGCGAGGTCGCGGTGGCCGGCTTCTCCACCACCCTCTCGGCGCTGATCCTGCCCGCCGTGGCCCGACTGCGGGAGACCCGGCCGCTGCTTCGGACCTCGCTCGCCGAGATCGACCCGCCGGAGAGCTTCTCGATGCTGCACCGCGGGGAGACGGACGTCGTCATCTCCGCGGACACCGCGCACCATCCGGGGGCGGTGGGCGAGGACCCGCGGTTCCACCGCGTCGCGCTCTGCGACGACCCCTTCGACATCGCCCTGCCGGAGGGCCACCGGCTCCTCGACAGCCCCCGGCTGCTCCTCGCCGACCTCGCCGAGGAGACCTGGATCTTCGCGACGACCGGCATGTGCCACGACATCGGCGTCGCCGCCTGTACGGCCGCCGGGTTCACCCCGCAGGCCTCCCACGCCATCGGCGACTGGGACGCCACCCTCGCGGCGGTGCGGCTCGGCCTCGGGGTCGCGCTCGTCCCGCGGATGGCCAAGCCGGCGCCGCGGCCCGAGGTGACGATCCGCGCGTTCAGCGCGCAGGCCCCGTCCCGTACGGTCTTCGCGGCCGTACGGGAGGGCAGCCAGACCTCCCCGGAGATCGCCGCCGTCCTGGACGCGCTCCGTACGGTGGCCAGGGCGGCCGTCGCCGCCTGAGCACCGTCCGACCTGGCGGAACGCGATTCGCCACGGCTCGTGGAAGGTACCGTCCACGAGCCGTTGCTGGACCCCGTCCGGCCGCCGCTGCCAGGCTCGTTCCCGTACCGCGGACCACTTCGCGCGTCCCTGAACCTCCCCCTTGTCCTCTCCTGGAGCGGGAACACCCATGTCCAAAGCCACGTACGCGCGGCTGGCCGCGCTGAGCCTCATCTGGGGCTCCGTCTTCCTGTGGATCAAGATCGCCGGATACGGCTTCTCACCCGTGCAGATGGTGCTCATCCGGCTCGCCCTCGGCGCCGTCGTCATCCTCGCCATCGGCTACGCGAAGGGGCTCCGGCTGCCCAAGGAGCCCGCCACCTGGGGGCATCTGGCGGTGGCCGCGCTCCTCGGCAACGCCGTCCCCTGGACCCTGTACGCCGAGGGCGAGATCGGGGGCTCCAGCAGCGTCGCCGCCGTCGTCAACGGCAGCGCGCCGATCTGGACCCTGGCGGCCGCGCTCCTCCTCGGCCAGGAGAAGCGGGTCTCCGGCTACAAGGCCGGCGGTGTGCTGCTCGGCCTCGGCGGCACCGCGCTCATCGCCTCCCCCTGGAACTCGGCCTCCGCGGGCAGCGGTTGGAGCATCCTCTGCTTCGTCCTCGGCTCGATCAGCTTCGGCGCCAGCTTCGCGTACATGGGCAAGTTCCTCGTGGGCAAGGGCATTCCGCCGCTGATGCTGGCCGGCGGGCAGCTCAGCGTGGCGACCGTGCTGCTCCTCGCCGCCTTCCCGTTCCTCGGCCTCCAGGCCGTGACCTGGCGCGCCGACTCGGTGATCTCGGTCCTCGTCCTCGGCGTGGTCTGCACCGGCTTCGCCGCACTGCTCAACTTCGAGCTGATCATCAAGGACGGTCCCACGGTGGCCTCCACCGTCACCTACCTGATGACCGCGGTGGCCGTGGTGCTCGGCGCCGTCGTGCTGCGCGAGCCGCTCGGCTGGACCGTGTGGCTGGGCGCCGTGGCGGTGCTCGCCGCCACCGGCCTGCTGCGCCGCAAGCCCCGCCCGGCGGCCGAACCGGCCCCCGAGGCGGCCCCCGTGCCGACACCTGCGGCGGCCGATTAGCCGAGCGCCGTCAGAACCCATTGAATGTCGGGCCGCCGGTCGCAACATTGTGTTCATTAATGGGCCGGGTGATGGATGGTAGCGTCACAGGTGGAAACACCCGGCCTTAATGGGGGAGTCGCACGTGGCTTTTGTGGTCGAACTCGTTTTCCGTGGCAATGGAACGGACCGGTTGAGTTTCGGAGAGGCTCATCGGGCCTACTGGAAAAGAATGGCCGCGCGCGGCATCCTGCTCGGCGGCGGCCCTTGGCGGGACGGCACCGGGGAGTTCCTGGTCTGTGAGGCCCCCGACCGCCGCACCCTCTTACGGGTGCTGTACGCCGACCCGTACGCACAGGCACAGGTCATCGGCGAACTGCGGGTCCGGGAATGGAACGCCGTCATGGGGCACGTGGTCCTCGCCGGCCTCGAACGGTCCACCGGCGGCGCCGGCACCCACGAGCGAATACGCGGGGGCGTGCCGGCGTCCGTCACGCCGCCCACCCCTCCGGGCGCGCGTGAGGAGCTGACCGCCCCGCCGAGCGCCCGTGAGGAGCTGACCGCCCACGAGCGGCGCATCGCCACGATGATGCTCGACGGCCTGACCAACAAGCAGATCGCCGAGTCCTTCACGGTCTCCACCCGGGCCGTGGAACTGCACATCACCCGGATCTACCGGAAGCTCGACATCCGCAGGCGCGCCCAACTGGCCGCTGCCATCGACCGGTTCGAAGCCGCGCCGGCCTGCTGATCCGCACCTCCTGACGTACACGCGTCCTGACGTACGCACCTCTTGACGTACGCACTTCTTGACGTACACACCTCCTGACTTACGCACCGATGATGGGAGTCGCCATGCCGCTGGTCGAGATAACCGTTCCCGAGGGCACCCTCTCCGAGGCCGCCGCGGAGGTCCTGCAGCAGCAGGTCGCCGACTCCGTGCTCACGGCCATGGAGCTGCCGCACACCGAGTTCTTCGCCGCCGCCACCTGGGTGTACGTCCGCGAGGCCGCCAAGGGTCTCGCGACCACCGGCGCCGGTCGGCCCCCGGGCGTCCTGGTCGTCCTCACGCCCCTGGAGGGCTTCCTCACCCCCGAGCGGAACGAGGCGCTGTCCGTCGAGGTCACCCGGCACGTGCACGCGGCGACCGGGCCCGACACCGTCGTCTGGCTCGTCGTGAACGAGATCCCGGAGGGGAACTGGGCCGTGAACGGCGGCCTCACCCGCCGCGCGAAGATCGACGAACTCGTCGCCGAGGCGGCCGCCGGCAGCTGAATTCCGCATTCCTCCCGGCCTCGGCGCCGCACCGTATTCACGGTGCGGCGCCGTTCGCATTTCCGGAACCGGGCCGCCCGGAAAGGAGTGCGGATTCCCGTATCGATGTACGGGTCGCCCCGCCCGTACGGTGATGTCAATGGCACCGAACGGAAGGGAGAGACTCGTTCATGGCTCTGCAATCGGCGCCGCGACTCGGTGTGGTGGTTCCGTCCGGAAACGCCGCCGCCGAACCCGAGATCGGCAGCCTCGTAAGCCCCGCATTCAATGTGCACACTTCCCGGTTCCCGGTACTTCCCGGAAAAGACCTGCGCGGTCGTCTGGAGAAGTACAACGACGTGCTCCCCGAAGTGCTCGGGAATTTCGGCGGACTGCGTCTCGACGCGGCAGTCGTCTCCTGCACCGGCTCGCACTACCTCCTCACCCCCGAAGGCGACCGCGCGCTCTGCGCGGAGCTCTCCGAGCGCGTCGGAGCGCCCGTGCGGTCCGCCGCCCTGGCCATCCTCGACACCGCGCGGGCCGTGGGCGCCGAACGGCTCGTCCTCGTCTCGCCGTACGAGCCCTGGCTCACCGAACTCTCCCACGCCTACTGGGAGTCGGCCGGGCTCACGGTCGACCGGATCGTCAAGATCCGGGCCGGCGCGCGCTTCTCCCCGTACGACGTGACCACCGAGGAACTCGTCGCCCAGGTACGGGAGGCCGAACTCCCCGAGGACGCCACGCTGTTGTTCACCGGCACCGGCATGTTCACCTTCGACGCGCTCGCCGAGCTCGGCCGCGACAGCGGGCGCACCCTGCTCACCTCCAACCTGGCGAGCGCCTGGTGGGCCCGGGACGCCCTCGGCCTCCCGGCCGACGGACCGGACGCGCACCCGCTGCTCCGGAGGCTCACGGAGCGGGCCGCCGCCGTGACCGTGTCGTGAGCGGTCGTACGCCACCCCACGGCCCCGTCGCGGTCGTCGGCGCCGGGCCGGTGGGCCTGACCGCCGCGCTCGTCCTCGCCCGCGCCGGGATCCCGGTGACCGTCCTGGAGTCCAGGAGCGAACTGGCCACCGAGTCCCGCGCCTCCACCTTCCACCCCGCCACCCTCGACCTCCTCGACGAACTCGGCGTCGCGGCCGCCCTGCGCGTCCAGGGCCGCACCGTCGACCGCGTCCAGTGGCGCGACCTGGACGGCACCGTGCACGCCGAGCTGGACTACGGACTGCTCGCCGGGCACACCGGCCACCCGTACCGGCTCCACGTCGAGCAGGCCCGGCTCACCCCGCTGCTGCTCGACGCGCTGACCGCGACCGGCCTCGCCGACGTACGGTTCGGGGCCACCGTCACCGGCGCCGAGGAGACCGGCGACGAGGTGCGGCTGCGGACGGAGGACGCGGCGGGGCGACCCGCTCACACCCGCCACCCGTACGTCCTGGCGGCCGACGGCAGCCGCAGCCGGCTGCGCGAGCTCGCCGGACTCCCGGGCACGGCCGAGGAGTACCCGGACTACGCGCTCCGCGTGGTCACCGACTCCCCGCTCGACGAACTGGTACCCGGCCTCGCCCCGCTGGCGTACGTCCGCGACCCCCGGGCCTCGTACAGCGCGCTCGGGATGCCCGACCACTGGCGGCTCATCTTCCGCATCCGGCGCGGCACGCCCCGCGACGAGGTGCTCGCGCCGGGGGCCGTACGGGCCCGGGTCGAGCAGGCCCTGCCGGGCGCCGCCGGACGGGCCGTGCGCATCACCGACGCGCACACCTACCGGCTCGCGCGGTTCCTGCTGCCCCGCTACCGGGCCGGCCGGGTGCTGTTCGCCGGGGACGCGGCCCACCTCACCTCCACCGCCGGCGGCCTCAACATGAACTGCGGTCTCCACGACGCCGTGGAGACCGGCCGGGCCCTCACCGCCGTCCTGAGGACCGGCGCGGGCGACGAGGCGCCGCTCGACGCGGCCCTCGGCCGACGCCGCTCCGTCGTCGAGACGGCCGTCCTCCCGCGCAGCGAGGCCCGCACCGCCGGCCTGGACAGCTCCGCCGAACTCCTCGCCCGGATCGCCGACCTGCGGCGCACCGCCGCGGACCCCCGCGCGGCCACCGACTACCTGCTCAAGGCCTCACTTCTCGACGTCGCACCACGACCCCTGAAAGGTGACGCACATGCGGATCTGGTTTCACAAGCACACCGTTGAGGGGCGGCTTCCGCTGCTCGACCAGTGGTACCGCGAGCACCTCGACGCGATCGCCGCACCCGGCACCACCGTCGACATCAAGACCCTGCCGGCCGACACGTACCCCGACCGCACCCCCTTCGGCCTCGTCGGCCACCACTCCGCCCAGGTGCTCTTCAGCCGCCACTTCTCCGAGTCCGCGCTCGTCGCGGAGCGGGAGGGCTACGACGCCTGGGTGATCGCCGCCGGACAGGACCCCGGCCTGCGCGACGCCCGCCACCTCGCCTCCATCCCGACCCTCGGATACGGCGAGACGGCCTTCTTCCTCTCGGCGCTCACCGGCCAGCGCTTCGGCGTCCTCGGCTTCATGCCGCCCCTGGAGGAGCCCATCAGGGCCAACATCCGCCAGTACCGCCTGGAGTCCTCGCTCAGCTCGTACGAGGTCGTGCCCGGCGGCTGGGACTCCGTGCACCGCTCCCTGGAGGGCGACTTCGACGAGTTCGTCGAGGTGTACTCGGCGGCCGCCCTGCGCGCCGCCAAGGCCGGGGCCGAGGTCATCATCCCCGCCGAGGGCATCCCCAACGAGATCCTCTGGCACCTCGGCATCCACGAACTCCACGGCCTGCCCGTGATCGACCCCGCCGGACTCGCCGTGAAGCTCGCGGAGACCCTCGTCCAGCTCGGCGAGCTGAAGCTCTTCCAGCGCAGCGGCCACGGCTACTGGTTCAGCCGCCCCGACGAGCCCGTCTCCAAGCACCTGGAGCAGGTCTTCCTGGGCTCGGCCCTCTAGGGGATGCCGTGTCCGACGCACCGCACCCGCGCCCGCACCCGCGCCCGCACCCGTACCCGCATTCGAGATCGCACGCCGCCACGCCTCCCGAGGAGTCACGCCCATGACGTACGACGCCTACGGCCGCAACACCGCGGCCACCGACCCCGCCGCCCCCTACTACCGCCCGCGCCGCCTCCGCCGCACCCCCGCGCTGCGCCGCTTCGCCGCCGAGACCCGCGTCGGCCCCGCCAACCTCGTCCAGCCCCTCTTCCTCCGCGAGGGCCTCACCGAACCGCGTGAGATCCCCTCCATGCCGGGCGTCTTCCAGCACACCCGCGACACCCTCCGCAAGGCCGCCGCCGAGGCCGTCGCCAACGGGGTCGGCGGGCTCATCCTCTTCGGGATCCCCGAGCACAAGGACCCCACCGGCACCGGCGCCGTCGACCCGGACGGCATCCTCCAGGTCGCCCTGCGCGACGTCACCGCCGAGGTCGGCGACTCCACCGTGATCATCGGCGACATCAACCTCGACGAGTACACCGACCACGGCCACACCGGCGTCCTCGACGCCAACGGCGACGTCGACAACGACGCCAGCATCGAGCTGTACGCGCGGGCCGCCGTCGTCCAGGCCGACGCCGGCGCCCAGATCGTCGCCCCCAGCGGCATGATGGACGGCCAGGTCCGCCGCATCCGCGAGGCCCTCGACCAGGCCGGGCACCAGTCCGTCGCCATCCTCGGCTACTCCGCCAAGTACGCCTCGCACTTCTACGGTCCCTTCCGCGACGCCGTCGAGTCCACCCTGCGCGGCGACCGCAAGGGCTACCAGCAGTTCCCCGGCAACATCCGCGAATCCCTCCTGGAGGTCTCGCTCGACGTCGCCGAGGGCGCCGACCTGGTCATGGTCAAGCCCGCCCTCGCCTACCTCGACATCGTCCGGCTGATCGCCGACCACGTGCAGGTGCCCGTCTCCGCCTACCAGGTCTCCGGCGAGTACTCCATGGTCGAGGCGGCCGCCGCCAAGGGCTGGATCGACCGCGACCAGGTCGTCCGGGAGAGCCTCGCCTCCATCCACCGCGCCGGTGCCACCCAGATCATCACCTACTGGGCCTCCGAGTTCGCCCAGAGCCTGGACCGGTGACCCGGTGACCGCCTCCTCCACCATGCTGGTCCTCGGCATCAGCCATGCCAGCGCCCCGCTCGACCTCCTGGAGAGACTCGCCGGCACCGACCGGCCCGCGGAGGAGCTCGTCTCCGACGTGACCTCCGTCGACGGCATCGACGCCGCCGTCGTCGTCTCCACCTGCAACCGCCTGGAGATCTACGCCGAGACCCGCGCCTCCACCTCCGAACTCGACGGCCTCGGCGAGCTGTTCGCCCAGCACACCGGCGTCGACCACGAGGAGATCGCCCCGCACCTCTACAGCCACCACGCCGACGGAGCCGTACGCCACCTCTTCGCCGTGGCCTCCGGACTCGAATCGGTCGTGGTCGGCGAGGACCAGATCCTCGGCCAGGTGAAACTGGGCCTCGAACGGTCCCAGCGGCTCGACCGCACCGGCCGCGTCCTCGCCAAGGCCGTCCAGACCGCCCTGCGCGTCGGCAAGCGGGCCCGCAACGAGACCGGGCTCAACGAGGCCGGCCGCTCCCTCGCCACCGCCGGACTCGGCTTCTTCGAGCGTAAGGTCGGCTCCCTGCACGGCAAGACCGCCCTCGTCATCGGAGCCGGCGCCTTCGCCGGCGTCGTCGTCGCCGCACTGCGCCGCTCCGGCCTCGACCGGGTCCACGTCGCCAACCGCACCCCGGAGAAGGCCCAGCGGCTCGCCGAGACCACCGGGGGAACGGGCTACGACCTTGACGACCTGCCCCGGCTGCTCACCGAGGTCGACGTCGTCGTCGGCGCCACCGCCGCCACCGGCCACCTCGTCACCGCCCGGCACGTCGAGGAGGCGCTCGCCGCCCGGGACGGCCGCGAGCTGTTCCTGCTCGACCTGTCCCTGCCGCACAACATCGCCCCCACGGTGGCAGAACTGCCCGGCGTCACCTTCGTCGACCTGCGCCGGATCGCGGAGGAGGGCCAGGAGGACGAGATCTCCGCCGCCAGCGTCCAGGCCGCCCACGAGCTGATCGACGCCGAGGTCGAGCAGTTCCGCACCGGCCTCCGGCTCGCCGGCGCCAAGCCCGTCCTCACCGCCCTGCGCACCGCCGCCACCGAGGCCGCCGAGGCCGAACTCGACCGGCTCGCCCGCCGCCTCGACGGACTCGACGGCGCGACGCGGCAGGAGATCGACCGCAGCGTCCGCCGCATCGTCGACAAGGCCCTGCACCAGCCCACCGTCCTCGTGCGGGAGCTGGCGGCCGACCCGGACGGCGCCCGGCACATCGCCGCCTTCACCCGCCTCTTCGCCGCGGCGGAATCCCCCCACGACAGCGACACGAACGACCCGAACGAGAAGAAGATCGAGGCCATCGCATGAGTGACATCTCGGCCCTCTGGGAAGCCGAATCCATCGCCGTCATCGGGGCCAGCGAGCGCCCCGGCGCCCTGGGCCGCAAGCCGCTCGACTACCTCCTCCGGTACGGCTACAAGGGCCGCATCCTGCCGGTCAACCCGCGCTCACCGGAGATCCTCGGCGTCCCCGCGTACCCCAGCGTCAAGGACGCCCCCGGCCCCGTCGACCTGGCCCTGATCATGGTCTCCGCCGAGCGGGTCCCCGGCGCCGTCGACGACTGCGTGGCCGCCGGCGTCAAGCTCGCCGTCATCGCCTCCTCCGGCTTCGCCGAGACCGGCGAGGACGGCGCCCGCCTCCAGGCGGAGGTCGTCGCCAAGGCCCGCGCCGGGGGCCTGCGGATCATCGGCCCCAACTGCATCGGGGCCGTCGGCTACGAGAACCGCGTCCTCGCCACCTTCAGCCCGCTCTTCGGCGCCGAGTCCGTGCCCTTCGAGCCCGGCACCCTCGCCTTCGTCAGCCAGAGCGGCGCCCTCGGCTTCGGCGCCGCCAGCCTCGCCCTGGAGCGGGGCCTGCGCCCCGGCTGGGTGGTCTCCACCGGCAACGACGCCGACGTCACCGCCCTCGAAGTCCTCCGCGAACTCGCCACCGTCCCCGAGGTCACCGGCCTCCTCGGCTACCTGGAGGACACCCCGGACATCGGAACCCTGCGCGAACTCGCCGGCTCCGGCAAGCCCGTCGCCCTCCTCAAGTCCGGCCGTACGGAGGCGGGCGGCCGCGCCGCCGCCTCGCACACCGGCGCCCTCGCCACCGACGACCGCGTCCTGGACGCCGCCCTGCGCGGCCTCGGCATCGTCCGCGTCGACGACATCGACGAACTCCTCGACGTGGCCCGGGTCTTCGAGTCCGAGCGGCGACCCGCCGGGAACCGCGTCGCCGTCGTCACCACCTCCGGCGGCTCCGGCATCCTCGCCGCCGACGCCGTCGAGGCCCACGGCCTGGAGCTCAGCGCCCTGGAGCCGCGCAGCAAGGAGGCGCTCGCCGAGATCGTCCCCGCCTTCGGGGCCATCGACAACCCGGTCGACATCACGGCCACCGTCCTCAGCGACCCGTCGCTCTTCGACCGCTCCCTCGACGTCCTGATCGCCGACGAGACCGTCGACATCATCGTCGCCGCCTTCTGCGTGATGGCCGGGCCCGACGTCGAGAAGGCCGTCAACGCCCTCTCCCGCGCCGCCGTGAAGGGCGGCAAGCCGATCCTCGTCGCCCGCACCGGCGCCGACTTCCTCGCCCCGGACGCCCCCCGCGACCTGCGCGAGGCCGGCCTGCCCGAGTACCCGACCCCGGCCCGCGCCCTGCGCGCCGCCGCCGCCCTGTGGGAGGTCAGCCGCCCCCGTACGCTCCCGGAGGCCCCGCGCCCCGGGACCGTGCCGGGACCCGGCGCCGAGGCCACGGAGCCGCAGCTGAAGGCGCTCCTCGCCGAGGCCGGGATCGCCGTGCCGAAGGGCCGGATCGCCGCGAACGCCGAGGACGCGGCGGCGGCCGTCACCGAAGTCGGCGGTACGGCGGTGCTCAAGGCCGTCGTCCCCGGCCTGCTCCACAAGACGGAGGCCGGCGGCGTCGAGATCGGCGTCACCGCCGACACCGCGCCCGAGGCGTTCGGGCGGCTCGCCGCGCTCGGCGGACAGGTGCTCGTCGAGGAACTCGTCGGCGAGGGCGTCGAGTTGATCGTCGGCGTCCACACCACCGACCTGGGCCCCGTACTCACCGCCGGTCTCGGCGGGATCTTCACCGAGGTCCTCGACGACGTCGGCCACCGGCTCCTGCCGCTCGCCCCGGGCGAGGGCGCCGAGCTCCTCGCCGGACTGCGCGGCGCGAAGATACTCGCCGGCACCCGCGGCCGGGCCGCCGTGGACGTCGAGGCCGCCGCCGAACTCCTCCACAAGGTCGGCGAACTGGTCCAGGACTGGCCGGCCGGCTTCGCCCTCGACCTCAACCCGGTGCGGGTCCTCACGAAGGGCGCGGTCGTCCTGGACGCGGCGCTCAGCGTCGAAGCTTCCGAGGAGACGGCCCGATGAGCGGTACGGAGAACAGCAAGGCCCTCTTCGAGCGCGCCCGCAAGGTCACCCCCGGCGGCGTCAACTCACCGGTCCGCGCCTTCGGCGCCGTCGGCGGCACCCCCCGCTTCATCGCCTCCGCCGAGGGCCCGTACCTCACCGACAGCGACGGCAACGAGTACGTCGACCTCATCTGCTCCTGGGGCCCGATGATCCTCGGCCACCGGCACCCGGCCGTCGTCGAGGCCGTCACCAGGGCCCTGGAGCGCGGCACCTCCTTCGGGGCGCCGTCCACCGGAGAGGTCGAACTCGCCGAGGAGATCGTCGACCGGGTCGCCCCGGTCGAGCAGGTCCGCCTGGTTAGCTCCGGCACCGAGGCGACGATGTCCGCGATCCGTCTGGCGCGCGGCTTCACGGGCCGCAGCAAGATCGTGAAGTTCGCCGGCTGCTACCACGGCCACGTGGACGCGCTGCTCGCCTCCGCCGGCTCCGGCCTCGCGACCTTCGCGCTGCCCGACACCCCCGGCGTCACCGGCGCCCAGGCGAGCGACACGATCGTCCTGCCGTACAACGACCTGGCGGCGGTCGAGAAGGTCTTCGCCGAGATCGGCGACGAGATCGCCGCCGTCATCACCGAGGCGGCCCCCGGCAACATGGGCGCCGTCCCCCCGCTGCCCGGCTTCAACGCCGGCCTCAAGGAGGTCACCGCCCGCCACGGCGCGCTGTTCGTCTCCGACGAGGTCATGACCGGCTTCCGGGCCAGCCGCTCCGGCTGGTACGGCCGGGACGGCGTCGCCCCCGACCTGCTGACCTTCGGCAAGGTCATGGGCGGCGGCTTCCCGGCGGCGGCCTTCGGCGGCCGCGCCGACGTCATGGCCCACCTCGCCCCGGCGGGCCCCGTCTACCAGGCGGGCACCCTCTCCGGGAACCCGGTCGCCACCGCCGCCGGCCTCGCCACCCTGCGGCACAGCACCCCCGAGGTGTACGAGCGGCTCGACCAGGTCTCGGCCACGATCGGCGCCGAGGTCTCCGCCGCCCTCACCAAGGAGGGCGTGGCGCACCGGCTGCAGTACTCCGGCACCATGTTCTCGGTCTTCTTCGGCGAGGACGAGGTGGTGGACTTCGACGGGGTCCGCGCCACCGAGTCGTACCGCTACACGCCGTTCTTCCACGAGCTGCTGCGGCAGGGCGTCTATCTGCCGCCCTCGCCCTTCGAGGCCTGGTTCATCTCGGCCTCGCACGACGACCGGGCCGTGAGCCGGGTGGTCGAGGCGCTCCCGGCAGCGGCGGCGGCAGCGGCGTCGGCGAAACGCTGAGGACGGAGCCGTACGAAGGGTTGAGCCCCCGTGGGATCCACGGGGGCTCAACCCTTTCCGTCCGGAGATTCGGCCCCGGAGATTCAGCCGGCGAGATCGATCCGCACCTCGACGTTCCCCCGGATCGCCTTCGAATACGGGCAGCGACCGTGGGCGGCGTCGGCGAGCCGCCGTGCCTCGGCGGCGTCGAGCCCGGGGAGTTCGACGGTGAGGACCACCGACAGGTGGAAGCCGGTGTCCTCCTTGTGCAGCGCCACCTCGGCGGTGACGGTGTCGTCCGTGAGCACGGTCCTGGACTCGCGTGCGGAGACCCGGAGCGCGCTGTGGAAGCAGGCGGCGTAGCCGGCGGCGAAGAGCTGCTCGGGGTTGGTCGCGGTGCCGGAGCCGCCGACGGCCTTGGGGCTCGACAGCGGCAGGTCGAGGAGCCCGTCGGAGGAGCGCACGGCGCCGTTGCGCCCGTCTCCGGTGGAAGCGACCTCGGCGGTGTAGACGACGGCCATGCGTCATTCCTTTCGGCAGGGGAGAAGGGGGAATTCCCCCAGTCTCCGGCGCTGCCGAATTCCCGGCGCTACGGATCTCCGCAGTCCTTTCCGGAGCGCCGCCGAATAGCGTGGAGCGCATCACTCACCCATGAATTCAAGGGAGTTGGCCATGGCGGGACCGCTGACCGGAGTACGCGTACTGGAATTCGCGGGTTCGGCGCCCACCGCGTTCGTCGGCACCGTCCTGTCCGGTCTCGGCGCCGATGTCGTACGCGTCGACCGGGCACCCGCCGCCGCCGGGGACGAGCGGCCCCCGGAGAACCCGCTCTCCCGCGGCCGCCGTTCGGTCGCCCTCGACCTCAAGAGCCCCGAAGGCATCGAGCAGGCGCTCGCCCTCGCCGAGCACGCCGACATCCTCGTCGAGGGCTTCCGCCCCGGCGTCGCCGACCGCCTCGGCATCGGCCCCGAGGCCGCCCACGCCCGCAACCCGCGCCTGGTGTACGGGCGGCTCAGCGGCTGGGGCGGGCAGGGCGAGTGGGCCGGGCAGGGCGAGTGGGCCGGGCGCGCCGCCCACGACCTCGCGGTCCTCGCCCTCACCGGAGCCCTGGACACCGACCCGGCGACCGGGGCGCCGGTGCCGCCCCCGACCGCGTACCTCTCCAGCTTCGCCGGCGGCGCCAACGCCCATGTGCACGGGCTGCTCGCCGCACTCCACGAGCGGGAGCGCTCGGGCAGGGGCCAGGTCGTCGACACCGCCCTCGCGGACGGCGCCGCCCTGATCGCCACCCTGATCCACCAGTGGCGCGCGGTCCCCGGCAACCACACCGTCACCGACGCCCCGCACTACACCTTCTACGCGGCCGCCGACGGCCTGTACCTCGCGGTCGCCGCCATCGAACCCCGGCTCTACCAGAACCTCCTGGAGCAGCTCGGCCTGACGGAGGACGAAGCCCTCCCCGACCGCGCCGACCCGGCCGGCTGGCCCGCGCTGCGCGCCCTGATCGCCGACCGCTTCGCGACCCGGGACCGCGCGCACTGGGTCAAGCTCTTCGACGCCGTGGACGCCGGGGTGGCTCCCGTACTGACCGCGGAGGAAGCCGCGGAGCACCACCAGTTGGCCGCGCGCGGCGCGTTCGTGGAGGTCGGCGACACCGTCCAGCCGGCCCCCGCCTCCCGCTTCGACCGCACCCCGGCCGACGCTCCGGGCCGCGCCCCGCTCCCGGGCGAGCACACGGACGAGGTCCTCACCGAGTGGTCTCAGGCCTCCAGATAACGCAGCACGGCCAGGATCCGGCGGCTGTAGCCGTCGGCCCGGTGGAGCTCCAGCTTGTCGAAGACGGCATTGAGGTACTTCTCGACCGCGCTCAGCGAGAGGTGCAGCTGCCGGGCGATGGCCGCGTTCGTGTAGCCCTGGGCCAGCACCTCCAGGACCTCCCGCTCGCGCGGGGTGAGCCGGGCCAGCGGGTCGGCGTGGGTGCTGCGGACGACGAGCTGGTGCACGACCTGCGGGTCGATCGCCGCCCCGCCCGCGTGGATCCGTTCCAGCGCGTCGAGGAACTCCTCGACCTGCGCCACCCGGTCCTTGAGGAGGTAGCCGACGCGTTCCGCGCCGGCGGCGAGCAGCCGGGCCGCGTAGCTGCGTTCGACGTACTGGGAGAGCACGAGCACCCCCGTCTCCGGCAGCCGCTCGCGGATCTCCACGGCGGCCCGCAGCCCCTCGTCGGTGTGGGTCGGAGGCATCCGGATGTCGGCGACCACGACGTCCGGGCGGCGCGCCTCCACCTCGGCGACGAGGGTCTCCGCATCGCCGAACGCGGCGAGCACCTCGTGCCCCTCCTCGACGAGCAGCCGCACCAGGCCCTCCCGCAGCAGGGTCGAGTCCTCGGCCAGGATCACGCGCACGGCAGCTCCGCGACAAGAGTGGTGGGTCCCCCGAGGGGGCTGTCGACGCGCAGGGTCCCGTCGAGCGCGGCGACCCGGCTGCGCAGCCCGGTGAGCCCGCTGCCGGCCGGGTCCGCGCCGCCCCGGCCGTCGTCCTCGACCCGCACGGAGAGCAGCGGGCCGTCGCGCGTCACGTGCACGGAGACGGCGGAGGCGGCGGAGTGCTTGGCGGCGTTGGTGACGGCCTCCGACACCACGAAGTACGCGGCGGTCTCCACCGGCCGGGGCAGCGGCGCGTCCCCCGCCTCGAACCGCACGCGCAGCGGGATCCCGCAGCGCTGCGCCACCCCGCCGAGCGCCTCTTCGAGCCCCAGGCTGTCGAGGGCCGCGGGATACACCCGCCAGGCCACGTCCCGCAGCTCGGCCAGGACGTCCTGCGCCTCCCGGTGCGCCTGCCACAGCAGCGCGTCCGCCTGCTGCGGGTCGCGCTCGCGGCCCCGGCGCGCCCGGCCGAGCAGCATGGCCAGGGCCACGAGCCGCTGCTGGACGCCGTCGTGCAGGTCGCGCTCGATGCGCCGGCGCTCGGTGTCCACGGCCTGGACCACGGCGGCCCGGCTGAGGGCGAGTTCGTCGATGCGCCGCCGCAGCAGCTCCTGCTCGGAAGGCCCGAAGCACGCGCGCGCGAGGCGGGCGTCGAGCGCGGTCAGCGCGTACAGGCCCTGGACGTCGAGGAAGAGCAGGACACCGCCGAGGAGCAGCTGACCGAGGAGCTCGGTCCAGCCGAGCGAGCCCCGGACCACGCCCCGGACGAGCAGGACGGCCAGGACCTCGCCGAAGACGAGCAGCCCGAGGACGAGCCCGGTCACCAGACCGGCCCCCACGCGGGCGGCGAGGTAGCGGAGCAGCCGCCGGTCGGGGACCTCGTACGCGCCGGGGAACCGGTCGCCGAAGAACAGCGAGCGGCGGCTCCGCTCCAGGGCGGCGAGCCGCCGGGCCCCGGCCATCAGGAGGGGCCGCGCGCGGGGCCACAGCAGAAGGGGTCCGAGGACGAGACCGGGGACCAGGAAGAGAAGGGGGCTGAAGCAGCCGAGCAGCACACCGACGAACCGCCGGCCCGCCGAAGCCTCCCCCTCGCCCCCTCGCATGGTCCCGGAGCCTACTTCGTCCGGTACGGGCGCCCGCCGGCCGCTCACGAGGTACGGCGGTGCTGGGCGCGGCCGCGCCCCCGGAGCCGTACGGCGAGGAACGCGGCCAGGGCCACGAGGACCAGCACCAGGACGGCCTTGGACAGCACGCCCACGTACCCCTCGACGAGGTCCCAGCGGTCCCCGAGCCAGTAACCGGCCATCACGAGGACGCTGTTCCAGACGAGACTGCCGAGCGTCGTGAGGGTGAGGAAGAGGTGCATCGGCATCCGCTCGACCCCGGCGGGGACGGAGATGAGACTGCGGAAGATCGGCACCATCCGGCCCAGGAACACCGCCTTCGTGCCGTGCCGGGCGAACCACCGCTCGGTGCGCTCCAGATCGGAGACCTTCACCAAGGGCAGCCGAGCCCAGAGCGCGTGCATCCGCCGCTGCCCGAACAGCGCCCCGATCCAGTAGAGGGCCACCGCCCCGACCACCGAACCCAGCGTCGTCCAGAACAGCGCCGAGGCGAGGCTGAGCACCCCCTGCCCGGCGGCGAAGCCGGTCAGGGGCAGGATCACCTCGCTGGGCAGCGGCGGGAAGAGGTTCTCGAGCGCGATGGCGAGCCCGGCACCGGGCCCGCCCATCGTCTCGACGAGCCCGGCGGCCCACCCGGCGAACCCGTCGGCGGGTTCCCCGGCCAGGGCGAGGGGCAGGGCCGTGGGCAGGGCGGGACGGGAGGCGAGCGCGATGATCGGCACGGTGGGTCTCCAGGGTGGCGAGCGAGTTCCGGGGCCCTCCGCCCCGGCACCCCTTCACGCTAGAAATCGCACCTCACCGCCGGTACGAGGCTTCCCACCCGCCCTCCCTGCGGAAAACCACAGGGTTGCGGTGGGCTCCGGCGTGGGACGGGGCGTCTCCCCGGACCGCCTACCCTTGGACGCATGACGAGCAGCAGCGACCGGAGCACCGCAGTGAGCGTTGACGGCACCAAGACCTACGAGATCCGCACCTATGGGTGCCAGATGAACGTCCACGACTCCGAGCGGCTCTCCGGTCTGCTGGAAGAGGCGGGTTACGTCCGGGCCCCCAAGGGCGCGGACGGCGACGCCGACGTCGTCGTCTTCAACACCTGCGCCGTCCGCGAGAACGCCGACAACAAGCTGTACGGCAACCTCGGCCGGCTCGCCCCGATGAAGACCGCGCGCCCCGGCATGCAGATCGCCGTCGGCGGCTGTCTCGCCCAGAAGGACCGCGACACCATCGTCAAGAAGGCCCCCTGGGTCGACGTGGTCTTCGGCACGCACAACATCGGCAAGCTGCCGGTCCTCCTGGAGCGCGCCCGCGTCCAGGAGGAGGCGCAGATCGAGATCGCCGAGTCCCTGGAGGCCTTCCCCTCCACGCTGCCGACCCGCCGCGAGTCCGCGTACGCCGCCTGGGTCTCGATCTCCGTCGGCTGCAACAACACCTGCACCTTCTGCATCGTCCCGGCCCTGCGCGGCAAGGAGGAGGACCGCCGGCCCGGCGACATCCTCGCCGAGATCGAGGCCCTGGTCGCCGAGGGCGTCTCCGAGATCACCCTGCTCGGCCAGAACGTCAACGCGTACGGCTCCGACCTGGGCGACCGCGAGGCCTTCAGCAAGCTGCTGCGCGCCTGCGGGCAGATCGAGGGCCTGGAGCGCGTCCGTTTCACCTCCCCGCACCCCCGCGACTTCACGGACGACGTCATCGCGGCCATGGCCGAGACGCCGAACGTCATGCCGCAGCTGCACATGCCGCTCCAGTCCGGCTCGGACACGATCCTCAAGGCGATGCGCCGCTCCTACCGGCAGGAGCGTTTCCTCGGCATCATCGAGAAGGTCCGCGCGGCCATTCCGCACGCGGCCATCTCCACCGACATCATCGTGGGCTTCCCCGGCGAGACCGAGGAGGACTTCGAGCAGACGATGCACACCGTCCGCGAGGCCCGCTTCGCGAACGCCTTCACCTTCCAGTACTCCAAGCGCCCCGGCACCCCGGCCGCGACCATGGAGGGCCAGATCCCGAAGGAGGTCGTGCAGGCGCGCTACGAGCGCCTGGTCGCCCTCCAGGAGGAGATCTCCTGGGAGGAGAACAAGAAGCAGGTCGGCCGGACCCTGGAGGTCATGGTCGCGGAGGGCGAGGGCCGCAAGGACGGCGAGACCCACCGCCTCTCGGGCCGCGCCCCCGACAACCGGCTCGTCCACTTCACCAAGCCGGCCGAGGACGTCCGCCCCGGCGACGTGGTGACGGTCGAGATCACGTACGCCGCCCCGCACCACCTGCTTGCCGAGGGCGAGGTCTCCTCGGTCCGCCGTACGCGCGCGGGCGACGCCTGGGAGAAGCGCACGGCGGCCCCGAAGCCGGCGGGCGTCCTCCTCGGCCTCCCGAAGATCGGCGTCCCGGCCCCGCTCCCGGCGGCGGAAACCCCGGCCTGCGGCAACCACTGACCCACCGCGGGCCCGCACGAGGCGCGGGTGCGGGCGTGGGGCGGGTTCAGACGAGGCGCGGGCCCGGCCCCGGGCCCACACGAGGCGCGGGCGTGGGGCGGGCCCACACAAGGCGCGGGCCCGGCCCCGGGCCCACACAAGGCGCGGGCGCGGAAGCCGCGCCCGCGAGGCAGCGCGCCCGAGCAGTAGGCTGCGGATCATGCTTGTCGCCGCAGCCGTCTGCCCCTGCCCGCCCCTCCTCGTCCCCGAGGTCGCGACCGGCGCCGCCCCCGAGCTGGACCCCGCGCGGGCGGCCTGCACGGACGCCGTCGGGCTGCTCGCCGCCGCCCGCCCCGACCGGTTGTACGTCGTCGGGCCCGCCGACGAGGGCGCGCACGGCGCCTACCCGGCCGGCGCGGCGGGCTCCTTCGCCGGATTCGGCGTCGACCTCTCCGTACGGCTCGGCGAAGGCTGGGCAGAGGGCGGCCGCCCCCTGCCCGCCTCCCTCACCGTCGGCGCCTGGCTCCTGGCACGCGCCGGCTGGGCCGACGCGCCGATCGAGGGCCTGGGCATCGACAACGCGGCCACGCCCGACGACTGCGCCGGCACCGGTCGTGAGCTCGCCGCCTCCGCCGAGCGGGTCGCCCTCCTGGTGATGGGCGACGGCAGCGCCTGCCGGACCGTGAAGGCCCCCGGCTACCTGGACGAGCGGGCCGCCGGCTTCGACGCGGAGGCCGCCCGGGCGCTCGGCACGGCCGACGTGGCCGCGCTGCTCGCCCTGGACGCCGGGCTCGCGGACGAGCTGAAGGCGGCAGGCCGCGCCCCCTGGCAGGTCCTCGCGGGCGCCGCCGAGGGCGCGGGGCTCGACGGCCGGCTGCTCTTCGAGGACGCCCCGTACGGCGTGGGGTACTTCGTGGCGGCCTGGTCCTGACGTCGGGCACGGAAACGGCGGACGGCCGCGGAGCACGCTGCTCCGCGGCCGTCCGCCGTGCGGAGGGACTGTCGGGTGACGCCGGTCGTCAGGCGGCCGGCGGCGTCGTGCCACCGCTCCCGGGCGTGCCGTCGTCCTTGTGACCGATCCGGTCGATGGCTTCCTTCGCCTTGCCCGTACCGGACTGGATCTTGTCGCTGTACTTGCCCTTGGTCTTCTCGTCGACGAACCTGCCGGCCTTGTCCAGGCCGTGGTCGATCTTCTCGCCGTGCTGCTGCGCGAGGTCGGCGACCTTGTCCTTGGCCGGGGCGAGCTTGGCCTTCAGCGAATCCAGGAGACTCATGGAGCACCTTCCCTCCGCGGGCCTCGGGGGCCCGTGTTCCGTGTCCTACCGGTCCGTGTCCTGCCGACGGGCGCCCTCGCCCGCCTCGACCGCGTCCCGCCTCATGCGGTGAAACATTGCAAAAACGCCCATATCCACTCCACAGCGTACTCGGACGGAACGGCCTCCGTGGTGATCGACGGTGATCGACGGCCGGCACCCCGCCCCGGGCGACGGGGCCGCACGGGGCCCGTCGCGCAGTTCGTTCGGGGCAGGGCGGGAGGTTTGCGAGACTGGGACGGTGAGAAGTGCAGCTCCCGCCCCGCGGGTCATCGCCGTCGTCGGCCCCACAGCGGCCGGAAAGTCCGATCTGGGTGTATTCCTGGCCCAGCAGCTCGGCGGCGAGGTCGTCAACGCCGACTCCATGCAGCTGTACCGGGGGATGGACATCGGGACCGCCAAGCTGACGCCGGAGGAGCGCGGCGGCATCCCGCACCACCTCCTCGACATCTGGGACGTGACCGAGGCGGCCAGCGTCGCCGAGTACCAGCGGCTCGCCCGCGCCGAGATCGACCGGCTGCTCGCCGCCGGCCGCACCCCGGTCCTCGTCGGCGGTTCGGGACTGTACGTACGGGGGGCCGTCGACGCCCTGGAGTTCCCCGGCACCGACCCCGCCGTCCGGGCCCGCCTGGAGGCCGAACTCGAGGAGCGCGGCTCCGGCGTCCTGCACGCCCGGCTCGCCGTGGCCGACCCCGAGGCGGCCCGCGCGATCCTGCCCAGCAACGGACGCCGCATCGTCCGCGCCCTCGAGGTGATCGAGATCACCGGCAAGCCCTTCACCGCCAACCTCCCGGGTCCCGACTCCGTCTACGACACCGTCCAGATCGGCGTCGACGTGGCCCGCCCCGAGCTCGACGAGCGGATCGCCACGCGCGTGGACCGGATGTGGGAGGCCGGCCTCGTCGACGAGGTGCGCGCCCTGGAGGCGCGGGGATTGCGTGAGGGGCGCACGGCGGCCCGCGCGCTCGGCTACCAGCAGGTGCTCGCGGCGCTCGCGGGGGAGTGCACCGAGGACGAGGCGCGCGCCGAGACCGTGCGCGCCACGAAGCGCTTCGCGCGCCGCCAGGACTCGTGGTTCCGCCGCGACCCGCGCGTGCACTGGCTCAGTGGAGCCGCCGATCACCGCGGGGAACTCCCGCGGGAGGCGCTGTCGTTGGTCGAACGAGCGGTTACAGCCTGATCACGTGATGGCATCGGGACGCACTGCCCGTCATTTCGGCGGTCATGAGCGTGCCATCATCGAGCATCGATCGACCAAGTGGAGTCCGAGTGGGGAGGGCGCGTGGCGATGGAGGCCGGCCCTCGCGACAGAGAACAGCACGAGGCGGCCCTGGGTGACCCGACGGCGGATCCGTCGGGCGACACACCGGGCCATCCGACGGACGACGCCCCCGTCGGGACCCCGGGACTGACCCCGGACGGTCCCGACGACGCGGTGGGCACCGCCGTCGAGGTCGACGCCGACGAGGTCGAGGTCGAGCTGCGCCCGCAGCGCCGGCTGAGGATCTGGCAGCTCGCCCCGATCGTGGGCCTGGCGGCCGTCGGCTCGCTGATGTTCGCGTTCCCGCTCGCCTTCGGTTCGGGGGACGGCGGCGCCGTCGTCGCCATGCTCGGTCTGCTGATCAGCTCCTGCGCGGCGGGCTGGGGCATGATGGCCGCCCGCAAGGTCGGCTACACCTGGCCGGGACTCCCGCAGCGCGGCTCGGGCGAGCGCCCGGACTGGCGCTTCCTCGCGCTGTACGTGTCGACGATCGCGGCCCTGGTCGCCCTGGCGGTCTGGCGCGTCGCCCGCCTGCGCTGAGCCACCACCCGGGCCCGCCCGTCCGGTGCGCCTCGCGGACCCGCCCGTCCGGTGCGCCTCGCGGACCCGCGCCCGCACGGAGCACGGCCTGGTCCCGCACGGAGGTGGCCGGCGCCCGTACCGGACAGGGCCCTCGCCGGACGGAGCCGGTCGTCCCGTACGAAGCCCGGCCCGGCCGCGTACCGGGCAGGGCCCTCGTCGGGCGGAGCCGGTCGTCCCGTACGAAGCCCGGCCCGGGCCCGTGCGGAGCGGGGCCCGTGTCGGAGGGACCCGGGCGGGCCCGTGCCGGTGGGACCGGCCCGTGGACAGGTCGGGCAGGCTGCCGGGCCCGGCCCGTACAGTTGATCGCGTGACCAGCACGCAGACCTCGCCGACCTCGCCGCTCCCCTTCCTCAAGGGCCACGGCACCGAGAACGACTTCGTGATCGTCCCCGACGCGGAGAACGCCGTCGACCTGCCGCCCGCCGTCGTGGCGCGGCTCTGCGACCGGCGGGCCGGCATCGGGGGCGACGGGCTGCTGCACGTCGTGCGCAGCGCCGCCCACCCCGACGCCCGCCACCTGGCCGACGAGGCCGAGTGGTTCATGGACTACCGCAACGCCGACGGCTCGGTCGCCGAGATGTGCGGGAACGGCGTCCGGGTCTTCGCCCGCTACCTGGAGCACGCGGGGCACGTCACCGCCGGCGAGGTCGCCGTCGCCACCCGCGGCGGCGTCAAGTACGTCCACCTCGACAAGGACGGCTCCGTCACCGTCGCCATGGGCCGCGCCGTGCTCCCGGAGGACGGCGTCACCGTCACCGTCGACGGCCGCAGCTGGCCCGCCCGCAACGTGAACATGGGCAACCCGCACGCGGTCGCCTTCGTCGAGGACCTCGACCACGCCGGGAACCTGTACGACGAGCCGCCGTACGAGCCCGCCGCCGTCTACCCGGACGGGGTGAACATCGAGTTCGTCGCCGACCGCGGCCCCCGCCACGTCGCGATGCGCGTCCACGAGCGCGGCGCCGCCGAGACCCGCTCCTGCGGCACCGGCGCCTGCGCCGTCGCCGTCGCCACCGCCCGCCGGGACGGCGTCGACCCCGCCGAGACCGGCACCCCCGTCACGTACACCGTCGACGTCCTCGGCGGCACCCTGGTCATCACCGAGCACCCCGACGGCCGGATCGACATGACCGGCCCCGCGGTCATCGTCGCCGAGGGCACCGTCGACCCGGCCTGGCTGACGGCCGACGCATGATCGCGCGCGACGGAGCTGACGGCCGACGCATGATCGCGCGCGACGGAATCGAAACTGTCAACGACTGATCTGTCCCTCGAATGGGTGATCCGATTCACGCTGAGCGAGAGCGTGACTGCGCCACGTGGTGGGGTCGGTAGCATCAAGCACCGGCCCCCCGGGCACGCCTGGCCCGCCCACCGCCGGTCGACGTTGCCGGAGGTGCCCCATGAGCGCAGAGGCCACCAATCCCGAGGCCGCCCCCACCGACGTGGCCGTCCGCAGACGCGGACGCGCCCGGATCGACCTGCGCCGCCTCGGCCGCGCCGCCCTGCTGAACGCCACCGCGGGACCGGCGCCCCGTGACCGGCTGCCCGACGCCATCAGCCACGTGGCGGAGGCGCACCGCGCCCACCACCCCGAGGCCGACCTGACGGTGCTCGGCCGGGCGTACGTCCTCGCCGAGTCCTCGCACCGCGGCCAGTTCCGCAAGAGCGGCGAGCCGTACATCACCCACCCGCTCGCCGTCACCCTCATCCTCGCCGAACTCGGCGCGGAGACCACCACCCTGACCGCCTCCCTCCTCCACGACACCGTCGAGGACACCGAGGTGACGCTCGATCAGGTGCGCCGCGAGTTCGGCGACGAGGTCGCCTACCTCGTCGACGGCGTCACCAAGGTCGAGAAGATCGACTACGGCGCCGCCGCCGAGCCCGAGACCTTCCGCAAGATGCTCGTCGCCACCGGCAGCGACGTCCGCGTCATGTCGATCAAGCTCGCCGACCGCCTCCACAACATGCGCACCCTCGGCGTGATGCGCCCCGAGAAACAGGCCAGGATCGCCAAGGTCACCCGGGACGTCCTCATCCCGCTCGCCGAGCGGCTCGGCGTCCAGGCCCTCAAGACCGAGCTGGAGGACCTGGTCTTCGCGATCCTCCACCCCGAGGAGTACGAGACCACCCGCGCGCTCATCGAGGACAACCCCGGCGCCGCCGACGAGCTCGGCGCCGTTGCCGAGCAGGTCACCGCCGTCCTGCGCGAGGCCGGCATCGGCGCCGAGGTCCTCGTCCGCCCCCGGCACTTCGTCTCCGTCCACCGGGTCCGCCTCAAGCGCGGCGAGCTGCGCGGCTGCGACTTCGGACGACTCCTTGTTCTTGTTGCCGAGGACGCCGACTGCTACGCGGTCCTCGGCGAGCTCCACACCTGTTTCACCCCGGTGATCTCCGAGTTCAAGGACTTCATCGCGGCCCCCAAGTTCAACCTGTACCAGTCCCTGCACACCGCGATCGCCGCCCCCGACGGCGCCGTCGCCGAGGTCCTCATCCGCACCCACCGGATGCACAAGGTCGCCGAGGCCGGAGTCGTCGCCCTCGGCAACCCCCACGTGGGCCAGGAGCCGGACGGCCCCCTCCAGGGGAGCGACGACGGCGAGCGCGTCGACCCCACCCGCCCCGGCTGGCTCTCCCGGCTCCTCGACTGGCAGCAGTCCGCCCCCGACCCCGACACCTTCTGGACCTCGCTCCGCGCCGACCTCGCCGAGGACGACGAGATCACCGTCTTCCGCGCCGACGGCAGCACCCCCGGCACGATCAGCCTGCCCGCCGGCGCCAGCTGCGTCGACGCCGCGTACGCACAGCACGGCGAGGCCGCCCACGCCTGCCTCGGCGCCCGGGTCAACGGCCGCCTCGCCCCGCTGAGCACCGTCCTCGGCGACGGCGACACCGTCCAGCTGCTCCTCGCCCAGGACGCCGTCTCCGGGCCGTCCCCGGAATGGCTGGACCACGCCCGTACCCCCGCCGCGCGGATCGCGATCACCGGCTGGCTCCAGGCGCACCCCGAGAGCGCCGCGCCGCCCGCCGCCCCCACCGACCCCCGGCCGCAGCCCAGCGCCCCCGCCGACCGCCGTCCCGGCGCCGAGCTCCACGCCGACCTGGACGGCGAGCCGCCCGCCGTCGTCCGCCCGGCCGGCTGCTGCACCCCCGTACCGCCCGACGAGATCACCGGCTTCCGGGTGCGCGGCGGATCGGTCACCGTCCACCGCACCCGCTGCTCGGCCGTCGACGCCATGCGCGGTCTCGGCCGCGAACCCGTCACCGTCCGCTGGGGCGACACCGCCCAGGGGCAGGTCACCCTCCTCGCCGAGTCCTTCGGGCGGCCCGGACTGCTCGCCGACCTCACCGAGGCCATCGCCGCCTGCGGGGCCGCCGTCGTCTCCGCGAACGTCGAGCCGCCCAGCGAGCAGCGGGTCCGCCACACGTACACCCTCCACCTCCCCGACGTGGCCGGCCTCGCCGCCCTCATGAAGGCCATGCGGGACGTGCCCGGGGTGTACGACGTCAGCCGTGCCCGCCACGCGCGCGGCCTGGGCTGACGACGCGGCTCCGGGCGGCCCGGGCTGACGACGCCGCTTCGGGTGGTCCGGGCGGCGGCGTTCCTTCGGGTGCTCGCCACTCGCGGCCCGTCTGACGACCACCCTCGGGTGACCCCCGTCGGATGCCCCCTCGGTGACCCCCTTCGGGTGGCCGGGCCGCGCGCCGCCCCGGCGTGCGGCGACACCCCTGATAGCCGTAGGGCCATTCCTCCGGAAAGGCCCTGGCCCATGCCGCTCGTCCGAACCCCCCTGCCCCGCGCGCGGTGGCTCCGCTCCGCCGTCCTGGTCGCCGCCTCCGCCGGGCTCGTCGCCGCCGCGCTGCCCGCCCCGGCGCCGCTCGGCATCGGGGACCCGCTCTTCCCGCACCTCGGCAACCCCGGCTACGACGTCCTCGCGTACACGCTCGACGTCGCCTATCCGGGGGACAACACCAAGCCGCTCGCCGCCGTCACCCGCATCGACGCGCGCGCCACCGACGACCTGGAGCGGCTCAACCTCGACTTCACCCACGGCACGGTCTCCGCCGTCACCGTCGACGGCCTGCCCGCCGAGTACGTCACCAGCGGCGAGGACCTCGTCGTCACCCCCGTCGTCCCCATCGACGCGGGGGAGGAGGTCGAGATCGCCGTCACCCACACCAGCGACCCCACCGGCCCCGCCGACACCGGCGGCTGGGTCCGCACCGGCGACGGCCTCGCCATGGCCAACCAGGCCGACGCCGCCCACCGGGTCTTCCCCTCCAACGACCACCCGGCGGACAAGGCGTACTTCACCTTCCGGATCACCGCCCCCAGCGAGCTCACCGTCGTCGCCAACGGGCTCCCCGAGGGCCGCGTCGACCACGGCGCCACCACCACCTGGACGTACCGCACCCAGCACCCCATGGCCACGGAGCTCGCCCAGATCTCCATCGGCCGCTCCACCGTCGTCCACCGCGCGGGCCCCCACGGGCTGCCCGTACGGGACGTGGTGGCCACCGCCGACCGGGAGCGCATGGAGCCCTGGCTGCGCCGCACCCCCGGCCACCTGGAGTGGATGGAGAAGCAGGTCGGCCCGTACCCCTTCGAGACGTACGGCGTGCTGATCGCCGACGCGGACACCGGCTTCGAGCTGGAGACCCAGACCCTCTCGCTCTTCGAACGCGGCATCTTCACCGAGCCCGCCTACCCGGAGTGGTACGTCGACTCCGTCATGGTCCACGAGCTGGCCCACCAGTGGTTCGGCGACAGCGTCTCGCCCCGCACCTGGTCCGACCTGTGGCTCAACGAGGGACACGCCAGCTGGTACGAGGCGCTGTACGCCGAGGAGACCGCCGGCAAGTCCCTGGAGGCGCGCATGAAGGCCGCCTACGCCGCCTCCGACGGGTGGAGGGCCGCCGGCGGACCGCCGGCCGCCCCCGAGCCGCCCTCGCCCGACCACAAGATCAGCCTCTTCCGGCCCGTCGTCTACGACGGCAGCGCCCTCGTCCTCTACGCGCTCCGCCAGGAGATCGGCACTGAGGCCTTCCGGACCCTGGAGCGCCGCTGGGTCGCCGAGCACCGGGACGGGACCGCCACCACCGCCGACTTCACGGCCCTCGCCGGCGAGGTCGCGGGCCGGGACCTCACCGCCTTCTTCCGGGGCTGGCTGTACGAGGCGAAGACCCCGGCGATGCCCGGGCACCCGGACTGGCGCAGCCGCCCCGTCGAGGCCACGAGGACCGCACCGGCCGCGCGGACCGCACCGAAAGCCGGGTGACGGGCCCGGCGGCGATCGCACCGGAACCCGGGTGACGGGCACACCGAAACCCGGGTGACGGGCCTGCCGCGGCCGTGACACCATCTTCAGGTCGGCGACGCGGCCGCGGACGGGAATCTTCCGGCGCCCGCAGGCGTTGTGACCGGCACAGACACACATCACCTCATCGACGTAAGGATCCAATGACCTCCTCTTCTTCCCCTTCCCAGGACAAGCAGAGCTTCGCGGAGACGAGCCGTACCGAGAGCCTTCGGGCCGATGCCCTGATGGAAGAGGACGTCGCCTGGAGCCACGAGATCGACGGAGAGCGGGACGGCGACCAGTTCGACCGCTCCGAGCGTGCGGCCCTGCGCCGTGTCGCGGGCCTCTCCACCGAACTCGAGGACGTCACCGAGGTCGAGTACCGCCAGCTGCGCCTTGAGCGCGTCGTGCTGGTCGGTGTCTGGACCTCCGGGACGGTGCAGGACGCGGAGAACTCCCTCGCGGAGCTCGCGGCCCTCGCCGAGACGGCGGGCGCCCTCGTGCTCGACGGCGTGATCCAGCGCCGCGACAAGCCGGACCCGGCCACCTTCATCGGCTCGGGCAAGGCGCGCGAGCTGCGCGACATCGTGCTCGAGACCGGTGCCGACACCGTCGTCTGCGACGGCGAGCTCAGCCCCGGCCAGCTCATCGCCCTCGAAGACGTCGTCAAGGTGAAGGTGGTCGACCGGACCGCCCTCATCCTCGACATCTTCGCCCAGCACGCCAAGTCCCGAGAGGGCAAGGCGCAGGTCGCGCTCGCGCAGATGCAGTACATGCTGCCGCGACTGCGCGGCTGGGGTCAGTCGCTCTCCCGTCAGATGGGTGGCGGCGGCGGTGGCGGCATGGCCACCCGTGGTCCCGGTGAGACCAAGATCGAGACCGACCGGCGCCGCATCCGCGAGAAGATGGCGAAGATGCGCCGGGAGATCGCGGAGATGAAGACCGGCCGCGACATCAAGCGGCAGGAGCGCCGCCGGAACAAGGTGCCGTCGGTCGCCATCGCCGGATACACCAACGCCGGCAAGTCCTCCCTGCTCAACCGGCTCACGGGCGCGGGCGTCCTCGTGGAGAACGCGCTGTTCGCCACCCTCGACCCGACGGTCCGCCGGGCCGAGACGCCCACCGGCCGGATCTACACCCTGGCCGACACCGTCGGCTTCGTCCGGCACCTGCCGCACCACCTGGTCGAGGCGTTCCGCTCCACCATGGAGGAGGTCGCCGAGTCCGACCTCATCCTGCACGTGGTGGACGGCTCGCACCCGGCCCCGGAGGAGCAGCTGGCCGCCGTGCGCGAGGTCTTCCGCGACGTCGGCGCGGTGAACGTGCCGGAGATCGTCATCATCAACAAGGCGGACGCGGCCGACCCGCTGGTCCTCCAGCGCCTGTTGCGGATGGAGAAGCACTCCATCGTGGTCTCGGCCCGCTCGGGCCAGGGCATCGACGAGCTGCTCGCGCTCATCGACTCCGAGCTGCCGCGCCCGGAGGTCGAGCTGGAGGTCCTCGTGCCGTACACGCAGGGCGGTCTGGTCTCGCGGGTGCATGCCGAGGGCGAGGTGGAGTCCGAGGAGCACACCCCGGAGGGCACCCTGCTCAAGGCCCGGGTGCACGAGGAGCTGGCGGCGCTGCTCGCGCCGTACGTTCCGGCCGCGCACTGACGAACGGCGAAGGCGCCGACTCCTCCCTTCCGGGAGGAGCCGGCGCCTTCTGCTGTGTCCGCTTCAGGGGTCAGCGGGCGAACTTCTTGCTGACCATCTCGTGGACGGCCTTGGCGCCGCGACCGAGCTGCGGTCCGGCGAGCCAGCCGTTGCTGCCGGCCGGGCCGATCGAGGTGTTCGACACGAGCGCCGTCTTGCCGTTCGGGAGCACGCGGAACCAGCCGCCGCCCGAGGAGCCGCCGGTCATCGTGCAGCCGATCCGGTACATCGTCGGCGTGGCCGGAGCCGTGGTGAGCCGGGTCGGCCGGTCGAGGCACTTGTGCATGATCATGCCGTTGTACGGCGGCGCCGCCGGGTAGCCCCAGGCGCCCATCGTCCCGGACTGCGCGGCCGTCGGCGCGGAGAAGTCGACCGGCAGGGCGACGCCGACGGTCTCCTCCAGGGACTTCCCGCCCTGCTCCGGCTGCACGTGCAGCACGGCGTAGTCGTACGGCCAGGCCTGGTTGGTGCCGCCCGCGTTGATCCACTCGCCCGAGGTCGAGGCCCAGTCGGCCCAGAACTGGCCGTACGGGTACACCTCCTGCGGCTGCGCGTTCTGCAGCGCGGCGGGGGACTTGCCCAGGTCGTTGAAGGCCGGGACGAAGGTGATGTTGCGGTACCAGCCGCCCTTCTTGCCCGCGTGGACGCAGTGGCCGGCCGTCCAGACCAGGTTCGACTTCCCCGGGTGGCGCGGGTCCTTCACGATGGTGCCGGAGCAGACCATGGAGCCCTCGGGCGAGTCGAAGAAGATCTTGCCGACCGGGGCCGCGTTGCGGTGGTACGGCGTCTTCTCGCGCTGCGCCTTGACCGGACGGGGCGTCGGGTCGGTGCCGCCGGTGCCGGCCTGCGCGGTGATCGTCTGGTCCGGGCTCTTCGCCGACTGCATGCGCGCCGGGTCCCAGAGTCCCTCGATGACCGGGTTGACGAAGTCCTCGGCCTCACGGAGCCAGGTGTCCTGGTCCCAGTTCTTCCACTCGCCGTTCTTCCACTTGTCCAGGTCGACGCCGTGCTTCTTGAGCTTGTCGGCGAGGTCCTTGGTGAGGCCGGACCCGGCGTCGCCGCCGTCGGCGGCGGGTGCGGAGCTGCTCGCCGCGGCGGACGGATTGCCGTCGGCCGGGGTCTCGGTGGGGCCGCAGGCGGTCAGCGCGAGCGCGGTGACCAGGCCGAGAGCGGCGGGTATGAGTCGTACGGAACGCATGAAGGTATTCCCCGTTGGTATTGCCATGGACGTGTCATGAGCGGTGCACAGTATGCCGGTCGGGCGGAACGCGCCGGGAGGCGGGACCCGGCGGTCCCGCCTCCCCGCGGTGCCGTGCCTACTGACCGGCGTACTTCTTGCTGACCTCTTCGAAGATGGCCTTGGCCTCCGGGCCGAGGCGCGGACCCGCGAGCCAACCCGCCGTCGACGGGCCGATCGAGGTGTTCGACACCAGCGCCGGCTTGCCGTCATGCCCCTGGGCGACCCAGCCGCCGCCGGACGAACCACCGGTCATCGTGCAGCCGATCCGGTACATCGTCGGCTGCTCGGCCTTCAGGGACAGCCGGCCCGGCTTGTCCGTGCACTGGAACGCCTTCTGGCCGTCGAACGGCGGCGCCGCCGGGTAGCCGGTCGCCGTCAGGCTCGCGATCTTCGGCACCGCGGGGGCGTTGAACTCAACCGGCAGCGCCGAACCGACCGTCTCCTCGAGGGACTTGCCCGAGGAGCCCTTCTCCGGGGTCACCTTGATGACCGCGAAGTCGTACGGAGCACCGGCACCACCGGTGGACGCGCCCTCGGCGATCCACTGGTCGGAGGTCTTGACCCAGTCCGCCCACCACACGCCGTACGGGGCGATCTGCTCCCGCGTCGCCTTCTCCAGCGCGGAGGTCTCCATCGCCGAGTCGTTGTACGAGGGCACGAAGGCGATGTTGCGGTACCAGCCGCCCTCCTTGCCCTTGTGCACGCAGTGCCCGGCCGTCCAGACCAGGTTGGACTTGCCCGGGTGCGCCGGGTCCTTCACGACCGTGGCCGAGCAGACCATCGAGCCCTCGGGGCCGTCGAAGAAGACCTTGCCGGACTCGGGGGCGTTGTCGTGGTACTTCGCCGCCACGGCCTTCGCCTTCACCGGGTCGGGCGTCGGGTCGGTGACACCCTTGTCGCCCGAGATGTCCTCCTCCTCGACCGGCTTGTCGGGGCGCTCGGCCTCGCGCATCCGGTCCGGGTCCCAGAGGTCCTCGATGATCGGGTTGACGAAGTCCTTGGCCTCACGCAGCCACTTGTCGCGGTCCCAGTTCTTCCACTCGCCGTTCCGCCACTTGTCGAGGTCGATCCCGTGTTCCTTCAGACGGTCCTTCAGGTCCTCCGGAATCTTGATCTTGTTCGGGTCCAGGCTCGCGGGCGCGGCGGGCTTGTCCGCCCCCACGTTCTCCTCGCTCGGGCCGCAGGCCGTGACGGTGAGCGTCAGCGCCGCGACGGCGGAAGCCGCCATCAGCAGCGGACGAATCGATCGCATTCGTGATCCCCCTGGGACTACGTCAACTGGTGCATGGTGCATGGGCGAACAGCGGCCGGGCCCTCGCGGACACGACCGACGGCCCCCACTATGCCGGTGCCGGAGGGGACGGTACGCGCCCCGTCCACGGTTCCGGGCACCGTTCGGTCGTTGCCGTGCCGTGATCCGGGACACGCCAAGTTCCTGTCTCCCGGCCCGTGATCCCCGGCAGTTCCCGTCGTTGGTACGTACGGGGGACACGACGGTGGCGTGCGGGACGGCCCTTGCGGCGGCCCCACGGCGCCCCGATGTGCAACGCAACTGTTACCGCGGGAGGACACCGAGCCGTGGCCGTGACCGAATCAGCTCCGGCCGTTCCACCGGCCGCGCGCACGCAGACCCGGCCGACGGACCGAGGGGGCGAGCACGAGGGCATTTTGCGCCGGCAGTCCCAGCGCGAGTCCGCCGCACGCACCTACGCCCGCTCCCTGCCGATCGTCCCCGTACGGGCCCGGGGGCTGACCATCGAGGGCGCCGACGGCCGCCGCTACCTGGACTGTCTGTCCGGTGCCGGGACACTCGCCCTCGGCCACAACCACCCCGTGGTCCTGGAAGCCATCAGGAAGGTCCTCGACTCGGGGGCTCCCCTCCACGTCCTCGACCTCGCCACCCCCGTCAAGGACGCCTTCACCTCCGAACTGTTCGCCACCCTTCCCGGCGAACTCGCCGACGACGCCCGCATCCAGTTCTGCGGTCCGGCGGGCACGGACGCCGTCGAGGCGGCCCTCAAGCTCGTCCGGACGGCCACCGGCCGGAGCGGGCTCCTCGCCTTCACCGGCGCCTACCACGGCATGACGGCCGGAGCCCTCGAAGCCTCCGGAGGAGCCGCCGACGTCCGCGTGACCCGGCTGCCCTACCCGCAGCAGTACCGCTGCCCCTTCGGCGTCGGCGGCGAACGCGGCGCCGAACTGGCCGCCCGCTGGACCGAGAACCTCCTCGACGACCCCAAGAGCGGCGTCACCACCCCCGCCGGAATGATCGTCGAGGCCGTCCAGGGCGAGGGCGGGGTCATCCCCGCGCCCGACGACTGGATGCGCCGGATGCGCCGGATCACCGCCGACCGCTCCGTCCCGCTGATCGTCGACGAGGTCCAGACCGGCGTCGGCCGCACCGGCGCCTTCTGGGCCGTCGAGCACAGCGGCGTCGTGCCCGACGTCATGGTCCTCTCCAAGGCCATCGGCGGCTCCCTCCCGCTCGCGGTCATCGTCTACCGGTCGGAGCTCGACGCCTGGGAACCCGGCGCCCACGCCGGCACCTTCCGCGGCAACCAGCTAGCCATGGCCGCCGGCACGGCCACCCTCGCCTACGTCCGCGAGAACAAGCTCGCCGAACGGGCCGGCACCCTCGGCGCCCGTATCCTCGGCCGGCTCCAGGGCCTCGCCGCCGCCCACCCCTGCGTCGGCGACGTCCGCGGCCGAGGCCTGATGATCGGCGTCGAACTCGTCGATCCCGACGCGGCCGGACCGGACGACCCCGTCCCGCCGCCCGCCCCCGCCCTGGCCCTCGCCGTCCAGCAGGAGTGCCTCGCCCGCGGACTCATCGTCGAACTCGGCGGCCGCCACTCGGCGGTGGTCCGGCTCCTGCCTCCGCTCACCCTCACCGACGAGCAGGCCAACGCCGTCCTGGACCGCTTCGCCGACGCCCTGGCCGCGGCCGAACGGGCCCACACCCCCCACCCGCCCGCCTCCCGCCGGGCCACGGCCCCCCGGAACGCCTCCGGACCGTCCCACTGACCCGGACCGCCCCGGCCCCACCCCCAAGGAAGCCCCCGTGAACGCCACCCCCACCTCCCCGACCCCCACCACCGAACCACCCCACCCCACCAACCCCTTCCCCTCCGAGGCCCTCCACCCCGAGCCCTCCCACACCGAGGCCCTCCGCCCTGCATCCCCCTACGCCGAGGCCCTCCCTCCTGCGTCCCTCCACGCCGAGGCCCTCCCTCCTGCGTCCCTCCACGCCGAGGCCCTCCGCCCCACGGCCCCTCACCCCGCGGCTCTCCAGCCGGAGGCCCTCCGCCCGGAGGCCCTCCACCTCGAAGTCCTGGGCTCCGAGGTCCTCCGCCTTGCGGCCCTCCAGGCCGAGGCCCTTCACCCCGAGCGCCGGCGCGCCCAGCAGCTCGGCCCGGACCCGCTCCGCCCCCAGGAGTTCGGCCCGGAGATGCTCCGCCCCCAGGAGTTCGGCTCGGAGACGCTCCGCCCCCAGGAGTTCGGCTCGGAGACGCTCCAAGCCCAGCCGCTCGGCCCGGACCCGTTCGGCTCCGAGGAGCCCACCGTCCCGCGCCAGCACGCCGGACCGTACGAACCCCGGACCCCCCGCCCGGCCGACACCCCCGACCCGCTGGACGACCCCGACCCGCGGCGTGCCGCCGACGCCGCCGCAGTCGAGAACCTCCTCCGCTGCTGGGTCCGGGAGAAGAACCTCCCGGCCCCCGGATCCACCACCCTGCGCATCCCCCTCGACGCCAGCGGCACCGCCCTCCTCGTCCCCGTCCGCTACTGGTCGCCCACCGGCTGGCACCGCTTCGGCGCCCCCGCCCTCGAAGGGCTCCCGGCCTCGGCGCCGGCCGCCGACGCCGTCACGGTGGCCGCCCTGCTCAGCCGAGAGACCGGCCGCTCCGAGGGCACCGACCTCGTCGGCCGCGTCGCCGACTCAGCCCGCCGCACCGCCGACTTCCTCACCGAGCGCCGCCGCCGGCCGCAACCGCACCCGGACGCCGACCTCTTCCTCGCCGCCGAACAGTCCCTGCTGCTCGGCCACCCGCTCCACCCCACCCCCAAGAGCCGCGAAGGGCTCTCCGAGGCCGAGAGCCGGCTCTACTCACCCGAACTCCACGGCTCCTTCCCCCTCCACTGGATCGCCGTCGACCACACCCTCCTGGCCGGCGACTCCGCCTGGACCGAACAGGGCCGGCCCGTCACCGCCGAACAGCTCGTCTCCGGTCTCGCCGAAGGACTCGCGTCGCCCGCCGGCACCGCGCCCCTGCCACTGCACCCCTGGCAGGCCCGCGAACTCCTGCACCGCCCCGACGTCCGCGCCCTCCTGGACGCCGGCCTTCTCCACGACCTCGGCCTGCACGGCAGCCCCTGGCACCCCACCTCCTCCGTCCGCACCGTGCACCGACCCGGCGCCCGGGCCATGCTCAAGCTCTCCCTCGGCCTGCGCATCACCAACTCCCGCCGCGAGAACCTCCGCAAGGAACTCCACCGAGGCGTCGAGGTCCACCGGCTGCTCCGCACCGGCCTCGTCGACGAGTGGCAGGCAGCCCACCCGAGCTTCGACATCGTCCGCGACCCCGCCTGGCTCGCCGTCGACGCCCCGGACGGCACCCCCGTCCCGGGCCTCGACGTCATGATCCGCCACAACCCCTTCGGGCCCGGCGACGACGCCGTCTGCATCGCCTCCCTCACGGCACCCCGCCCCTGGCCCGGAGCCACCACCATGCGCTCCCGGCTCGCCGACGTCATCGGCCGGCTCGCCGCCCGCACGGGCCGCCCCACGACCGCCGTCGCCGCCGAGTGGTTCCTCCGCTACCTCGACCAGGTCGTCCGCCCCGTCCTCTGGCTCGACGGCCACGCCGGCATCGCCCTGGAGGCCCACCAGCAGAACACCCTGGTCCTCCTGGACCCGGACGGCTGGCCGATCGGCGGCCGCTACCGCGACAACCAGGGCTACTACTTCCGCGAGTCCCACCGGGGCGAGCTGGAGAGCCGCCTCCCCGGCATCGGCGCCGACAGCGACACCTTCGTCTCCGACCAGGTCACCGACGAGCGCTTCGCCTACTACCTCGGCATCAACAACGTCCTCGGTCTGATCGGCGCCTTCGGCGCCCAGCGCCTCGCCGACGAACGCGTCCTGCTCGCCGCCTTCCGCAGCTTCCTCACCTCCGCCACCAGCCTGGGATCACCCCTTCCGCACCGGCTCCTGGAAGCCGCGACCCTGCGCAGCAAGGCCAATCTCCTCACCCGCCTGCACGGCCTGGACGAGCTCGTCGGGCCCGTCGACACCCAGTCCGTCTACGTCACCGTCACCAACCCCCTCCGCACCTGAACCCCTTGGCGGCGCCCCGCGCCCACCCCGCCCGCACCGCCGAGAGGAGAGCGACACCGTGTCACCCACCCGCCCACCGGCCGACCCGCCCGGGGACGACACCCTGGACCTGAGGGTCGACGACCTCGTCGCCCTCCTCGACGGCGATCTGCTGGACTCCGTCGCCGCCTGGGGGCCGGCCGACACCCCCGCGGGCTCCTTCCGGCTCGTACCCGTGCGACTCGAACGGGACCTGCCGCTGCTCACCCGATGGATGAACGACCCCGCCGTCGCCGCCTTCTGGGAGCTCGCCGGACCCGACACCGTCACCGCCGAGCACGTCCGCGCCCAACTGGAGGGCGACGGCCGGAGCGTCCCCTGCCTCGGCGTCCTCGACGGCACGCCCATGAGCTACTTCGAGATCTACCGCGCCGACCTCGATCCGCTCGCCCGGCACTACCCGGCGCTTCCCCACGACACGGGTATCCACCTGCTGATCGGCGGCGTCACCGACCGGGGCCGCGGCGTCGGCACCACGCTCCTGCGCGCCGTCGCCGATCTGGTCCTCGACCACCGTCCCCGCTGCACCCGCGTCCTCGCCGAACCCGACATCCGTAACACCCCCTCCGTCTCCGCTTTCCTCAGCGGCGGCTTCCGCTTCGCGGCGGAAGTCGACCTCCCCGACAAAAGAGCCGCGCTCATGATCCGTGACCGGGCCCTTCGTCACGTTCTGTGAACACCCCTGCCTTGCCAACGCCGCTCCACCCACAGCGGTTCCCACCCCGAGGAGTCCTCGTGTCGACATCCCCTGCACCTCACGACTCCGCACGACCCGCCCCAGCTCCCACCACCGGAGCCGACCCGGCGCCCGAACTGCTCGCGCCCCCCGAGCTGAACGCCACCGCCTGGACCCGGGCGTCCTCCCGCCTCCTCGAAAAGGCCCTCTCCGAGTTCGCCTACGAGGAGATCGTCGAACCCGTCCCCCTGGACGACGGCGAGCCCGACCGTCATGCACTGCGGCTCGACGACGGCACCACGCTCACCTTCCGTGCCCGCCGCGGTGCCTACGGCAGCTGGCGCGTCACCGCCGGCTCCGTCACCCACGAGGGCCGCCCCCTCACCGACCCCTTCGACTTCCTGGTCCGCGCCCGCCGCCTCCTCCGGCTCGACGGCGCCACCCTCGGCCATCTGATCCGCGAGCTCTCCGCCACCCTGGCCGCCGACGCCCGCCTCGACCACACCGCCCTCCCCGCCGCCCGCCTTGCCGAGCTCTCCTACGCGGAACTCGAAGGCCACCAGACCGGCCACCCCTGGCTGGTCCTCAACAAGGGACGCGTCGGCTTCTCCGCCACCGACGCCGCCCGCTGGGCCCCCGAGGCCCGCCGCGCCACCCGGCTGCCGTGGATCGCCGTCAGCAACCGCATCGCCGCCTACCGGGGCGTGCCGGGCCTCGACACCCCCGACCGGCTCTACGCCCGGGAACTCGACCCCGAGGTGCACGCCGCCTTCCGCGCCGCACTGACCGCCCGCGGCCACGAACCCGACGGCTACCTCCTGCTGCCCGTGCACCCCTGGCAGTGGGACGAGATCCTGCTGCCGCTCTACGCCCCGGCCATCGCCGCCGGGACCGTCGTCCCGCTCCCCGCCGACGGCGACCTCCGTCTGCCGCAGCAGTCCGTCCGTACCTTCCTCAACACCAGCCGCCCCGACCGGCACACCGTGAAGCTGCCGCTGTCGGTCCTCAACACCCTCGTCTGGCGCGGACTGCCCACCGAGCGGACCCTCGCCGCGCCCGCCGTGACCGCCTGGGTCCACGGTCTGCGCGAGGCCGACCCGTTCCTGCGGGACGAGTGCGGGGTGATCCTCCTCGGCGAGGTCGCCTCCGTCACGGTCGAGCACCCGCTGTACGACCGGCTGCCCGAAGTGCCGTACCAGTACAAGGAACTGCTCGGCGCGATCTGGCGCGAGCCGCTGAAACTGCCCCCGGGCGAGCGGGCCCGCACCCTCGCCTCCCTCCTGCACACCGATCCGGACGGCCGGGCGTTCGTCGCCGAGCTCGTCGAGCGCTCCGGGCTCGCCCCCGCCGTCTGGCTCCAGCACCTCTTCACCGCTCTGCTCCCCCCGTTGCTGCACTTCCTCTACCGGTACGGCACGGTCTTCTCGCCCCACGGCGAGAACGCCATCGTCGTGTACGACGGCGACGACGTCCCCGTGCGCCTGGCGATCAAGGACTTCGTCGACGATGTGAACATCTGTGCCCAGCCCCTTCCCGAACACGCCACCCTCCCGGATGACGTCCGCGCCGTCCTGTTGACGGAGGAGCCCGGATTCCTGATCCAGTTCATCCACTCGGGGCTCTTCGTCGGTGTCTTCCGCTACCTGGCGCCGCTCTGCGAGGAACAACTCGGCGTGTCCGAAGAGGACTTCTGGAGCCTCGTCCGCGCGGAGATCCTGCGGCACCAGGCGCGCTTCCCCGAGCTGAAGGAACGGTTCGAGCTCTTCGACCTCCTGACCCCGCGCATCGAGCGGCTCTGTCTCAACCGCAACCGTCTGCACCTGGACGGCTACCGGGACCGGCCCGAGCGTCCGCACGCGGCCGTTCACGGAACCGTCCCCAATCCGCTCGCGTGACCCGGCTGTCAGTGCCGCCCCGTAGGGTGGGAGGGCTATGACGAAGCCATCCCTCCCCGACCTCCTCCACGCCGCCGTCTCCGCCGTCGGCGGCACGGAGCGGCCCGGCCAGGTCACCATGGCCGAGGCCGTGGCCGAGGCCATCGACGACAACTCCCACCTCCTCGTCCAGGCCGGCACCGGCACGGGCAAGTCGCTCGGCTACCTCGTGCCGGCCCTTGCCCAGGGCGAGCGGGTGGTGGTGGCCACGGCCACCCTGGCGCTCCAGCGCCAGCTCGTCGAGCGCGATCTTCCCCGGACGGTCGACGCGCTGCATCCGCAGCTGCGCCGCCGGCCGCAGTTCGCCATGCTCAAGGGCCGGTCGAACTACCTCTGTCTGCACCGGCTCCACGAAGGCGTCCCGCAGGACGAGGAGGACGGCCTCTTCGACCCCTTCGAGGCGGCCGCGCCCACCAGCAAGCTGGGCCAGGACCTGCTGCGGCTGCGGGACTGGTCGGACGAGACGGAGACCGGCGACCGGGACGATCTGACGCCGGGCGTCTCCGACAAGGCCTGGGCCCAGGTCTCGGTCTCCTCCCGGGAGTGCCTCGGCGCGAGCAAGTGCGCGTACGGGCCGGAGTGCTTCGCCGAGGCGGCACGCGAGCGTGCCAAGCTCGCGGACGTCGTCGTCACCAACCACGCCCTCCTCGCCATCGACGCCATCGAAGGCGCGCCGGTGCTCCCGCAGCACGAGGTGCTGATCGTCGACGAGGCCCATGAGCTGGTCTCCCGGGTCACGGGTGTCGCCACCGGCGAGCTCACGCCGGGCCAGGTCAACCGTGCCGTGCGCCGGGCCGCGAAGCTCGTGGACGAGAAGACGGCCGACCAGCTGCAGACCGCCGCGGAGGGCTTCGAGCGGGTCATGGAGCTGGCGCTGCCGGGCCGCCTGGAGGAGATCCCGGAGGACCTCGCGTACGCGTTGATGGCGCTGCGGGACGCGGCCCGCGCCGTGATCACCGCCCTGGGCAACACCCGGGACCGGGCCGTGCAGGACGAGGACGCGGTGCGCAAGCAGGCCATGGCCTCCGTGGAGACCGTGCACGGGGTGGCGGAGCGGATCACCCACGGTTCCGAGTACGACGTCGTCTGGTACGAGCGCCACGACCGGTTCGGGGCCTCGCTGCGGGTCGCGCCGCTGACCGTCTCGGGCCTGCTGCGGGAGAAGCTCTTCACGGAGCGGTCCGTGGTGCTCGCCTCGGCCACGCTCAAGCTCGGCGGCGACTTCAACGGGGTCGGGGCCTCCCTGGGACTGGCGCCAGAGGGCACCAAGGGGGACGACCTGCCCGTCTGGAAGGGCATCGACGTCGGCTCCCCGTTCGACTATCCGAAGCAGGGCATTCTCTACGTCGCCAAGCACCTCTCGCGCCCCGCGCGTGACGGGGAGCGGGGCGACATGCTCGACGAGCTCACCGAACTGATGCAGGCGGCCGGCGGGCGGACCCTCGGCCTCTTCTCCTCCATGCGTGCCGCGCAGCAGGCGGCGGAGGAGCTGCGGACCCGGATCCCGGAGCTGCCGATCCTGCTCCAGGGCGAGGACACGCTGGGTGAGCTGATCAAGAACTTCGCGGCCGACCCGAAGACCTGTCTCTTCGGCACGCTCTCGCTCTGGCAGGGCGTGGACGTCCCGGGGCCCAGCTGTCAGCTGGTCGTCATGGACAAGATCCCGTTCCCGCGCCCGGACGACCCGCTGATGAGCGCCCGGCAGAAGGCCGTCGAGGAGGCCGGGGGGAACGGCTTCATGGCCGTCGCGGCGACCCACGCGGCCCTGTTGATGGCCCAGGGCGCCGGTCGACTGGTGCGCGCCACCGGTGACCGGGGCGTCGTGGCGGTCCTCGATCCCCGGCTGGCCACTGCCCGCTACGGCAGCTATCTGAAGGCCTCGCTGCCCGATTTCTGGTACACCACGGACCGCAACCAGGTGCGGAAGTCGCTCGCGGCCATCGACGCCGCCTCGAAGACGGCCGACGTCTAGGGGACGTCAGGACACGGCAGGGCCCCGGGACCGGCGCAGTGGGTCCCGGGGCCCGGTCAGAGCCGGCGGGGAGTGTCACACCCGCCGCAGCACCGCCACGACCTTGCCGAGGATGGTGGCCTCGTCGCCGGGGATGGGCTGGTACGCCGCGTTGTGCGGGAGCAGCCAGACGTGGCCGTCCTCGCGCTTGAAGCGCTTGACGGTGGCCTCGCCGTCGAGCATCGCGGCGACGATGTCGCCGTTCTCCGCGACGGGCTGGCGGCGGACGGTGACCCAGTCGCCGTCACAGATGGCGGCCTCGATCATCGAGTCGCCGACGACCTTCAGGACGAACAGCTCACCGTCGCCGACCAGCTGGCGGGGGAGGGGGAAGACGTCCTCGACGGACTCCTCGGCCAGGATCGGACCACCGGCCGCGATTCGGCCGACCAGGGGGACGTACGACGCGGCCGGCTTGCCGGTGGTGTCCGTCGGCTGGGTGCTCGGCTGGTCGGAGCCGCGGACCTCGTAGGCGCGGGGCCGGTGGGGGTCGCGGCGGAGGAAGCCCTTGCGCTCGAGCGCCATGAGCTGGTGCGCCACCGAGGAGGTGCTGGAGAGGCCGACCGCCTGTCCGATCTCCCGCATCGACGGCGGGTAACCGCGCCGCTGGACCGAGTCTCGGATGACTTCGATGACCCTGCGCTGCCGGTCCGTGAGACCGGAGCTGTCGGCGCGGATGCCTGGAGGTCGCCCGGGGAGGGCGCGGGCGGGTCGCCCGGGCTCCTCGCCGTTCATGCTTGCGTCATTCATGGCGTGCACCGGCTCGAGTCGGCCCTGGGAGCGGTCCTGGGCGGTGATGGTGGCACTGTCTGCGGTGGTGGTCACGTCGTCGGCCCCTCTCGAATGGTCTCCCTGGCTGGCACAACGGTAGTGGCTTTCGAAAGGTTGCGCCAAACACACGTTCGAGTGAAAATTCGCAGATTGCCTTACGCGCGTATGTGCGGGGGTGTATGAGCCCGCTTGCTCCGCCGCCCCAAATCGGTCGTTACGGTAGCCTTCGCCGTTGGGTCGCGAGCAACCGGTGCACCTCCCAGTGTGGCACCCGAAGGTGAGGATCCGCGGGAGCGCCCGCGCCGCGACACGCGGAGGAGTCGAAACCGCCCCAACCCAAGATCTAGTGGTTGGATGGCATCGACCACCCAGGGGTAGTGGTCCTCGGTCCGCCGGGGATGCCCGCATCGCCTATGCTGGTGGTCGCTTCGCAGGGCCTTGACGGGCCGGGCGAGGCTCGTCAGTCGTGCCGTGAGGAGGGTCGGAACCTATGCACTGCCCCTTCTGCAGGCACCCCGACAGCCGTGTCGTCGACAGTCGCACCACCGACGACGGGACGTCGATCCGACGCCGCCGCCAGTGCCCCGACTGCTCCCGTCGTTTCACGACGGTGGAGACGTGCTCGCTCATGGTGGTGAAGCGCTCCGGCGTCACCGAGCCCTTCAGCCGTACCAAGGTCATCTCCGGCGTGCGCAAGGCGTGCCAGGGGCGACCGGTCACCGAGGACGCCCTCGCCAAGCTCGGCCAGCGGGTCGAGGAGGCGGTGCGCGCCACCGGAAGCGCCGAGCTGACCACCCATGACGTGGGCCTGGCCATCCTCGGCCCCTTGCAGGAGCTCGACCTCGTCGCCTACCTGCGCTTCGCGTCCGTGTACAAGGCTTTCGACAGCCTCGAAGACTTCGAGGCCGCCATCGCGGAGCTCCGCGTGCGGCCTCCCGCTGAGAACCGCGGGACCGGTGCGACCCCTGAGGTCCCCGTTCCCGCCACCGCCGCCGACTGATCGGCGGACCGGGCCGTTCGACGGCCCGGCGACCGGCCGCCGTGCGGCCCGGCAGACGTGCCCCGGGCGACCCTCTGTGGTCCCTGTGGCAGCAGTACAGAACGACGTACAGAAGACGGTGCCCTGGGACTATCTGGGTGCCAAAGTGTGTTTTGCCCGTATATGGGAGGCGGCATGACAGAGACGGCGAGCGGCCCGGCACGTGGTTCCCGCACCAAGGGAGCCAAGTCGGCGAGCAAGGGCCTGCGTATCGAGCGCATCCACACCACCCCCGGCGTGCATCCGTACGACGAGGTGGCCTGGGAGCGCCGTGACGTCGTCATGACCAACTGGCGCGACGGCTCGATCAACTTCGAGCAGCGTGGCGTCGAGTTCCCCGACTTCTGGTCGGTGAACGCGGTCAACATCGTCACCAGCAAGTACTTCCGCGGTGCGGTCGGCGCCCCGCAGCGCGAGACCGGTCTCAAGCAGCTCATCGACCGGATCGTGAAGACGTACACGAAGGCCGGCGAGGACTACGGCTACTTCGCCTCGCCCGCCGACGCCGAGATCTTCGAGCACGAGCTGGCCTACGCCCTCCTGCACCAGATCTTCAGCTTCAACTCGCCGGTCTGGTTCAACGTCGGCACGCCCCAGCCGCAGCAGGTCTCCGCCTGCTTCATCCTGTCCGTCGACGACTCCATGGAGTCCATCCTCGACTGGTACAAGGAAGAGGGCATGATCTTCAAGGGCGGCTCCGGCGCCGGCCTGAACCTCTCCCGTATCCGCTCCTCCAAGGAGCTGCTCTCCTCCGGCGGCAACGCCTCCGGCCCGGTCTCCTTCATGCGCGGCGCCGACGCCTCCGCGGGAACGATCAAGTCGGGCGGCGCCACCCGCCGCGCGGCCAAGATGGTCATCCTCGACGTCGACCACCCCGACATCGAGGACTTCATCGAGACCAAGGTCAAGGAGGAGGAGAAGATCCGCGCCCTCCGCGACGCGGGCTTCGACATGGACCTGGGCGGCGACGACATCACGTCCGTCCAGTACCAGAACGCCAACAACTCCGTCCGCGTGAACGACACGTTCATGAAGGCCGTCGAGTCCGGCGGGAAGTTCGGCCTCACCTCGCGCATGACCGGCGAGGTCATCGAGGAGGTCGACGCCAAGGCGCTCTTCCGCAAGATGGCCGAGGCCGCGTGGGCCTGTGCCGACCCGGGCATCCAGTACGACGACACGATCAACCACTGGCACACCTGCCCCGAGTCCGGCCGCATCAACGGCTCGAACCCGTGCAGCGAGTACATGCACCTGGACAACACGTCCTGCAACCTCGCCTCGCTGAACCTGATGAAGTTCCTCAAGGACGACGGCAAGGGCAACCAGTCCTTCGACGTCGAGCGCTTCGCCAAGGTCGTCGAGCTCGTCATCACCGCGATGGACATCTCCATCTGCTTCGCCGACTTCCCCACCCAGAAGATCGGCGAGAACACCCGCGCCTACCGCCAGCTCGGCATCGGCTACGCCAACCTCGGCGCCCTGCTGATGGCGACCGGCCACGCGTACGACTCCGACGGCGGCCGCGCCCTCGCCGGCGCCATCACCTCCCTGATGACCGGCACCTCGTACAAGCGCTCCGCCGAGCTCGCCGCGGTCGTCGGCCCGTACGACGGTTACGCCCTCAACGCCGAGCCGCACCAGCGCGTCATGCGGCAGCACGCCGACGAGAACACCAAGGCCGTCCGCATGGACGACCTGGACTCGCCGATCTGGGCCGCCGCCACGGAGGCCTGGCAGGACGTGATCCGCCTCGGCGCCAAGAACGGCTTCCGCAACGCCCAGGCCTCGGTCATCGCCCCGACCGGCACCATCGGTCTCGCGATGTCCTGCGACACCACCGGCCTCGAGCCCGACCTCGCCCTGGTCAAGTTCAAGAAGCTCGTCGGCGGCGGCTCGATGCAGATCGTCAACGGCACCGTCCCGCAGGCCCTGCGCCGCCTGGGCTACCAGGAGGAGCAGATCGAGGCGATCGTCGCCCACATCGCCGAGCACGGCAACGTGATCGACGCCCCCGGCCTGAAGACCGAGCACTACGAGGTCTTCGACTGCGCCATGGGCGAGCGCTCCATCTCCGCGATGGGCCACGTCCGCATGATGGCCGCCATCCAGCCGTGGATCTCGGGCGCTCTCTCCAAGACCGTGAACCTGCCGGAGACGGCCACGGTCGAGGACGTCGAGGAGGTCTACTTCGAGGCCTGGAAGATGGGCGTCAAGGCGCTCGCGATCTACCGCGACAACTGCAAGGTCGGCCAGCCGCTCTCCGCCAAGAAGAAGGAGGAGGAGAAGGCCGAGGTCACCGCGAAGTCCGAGGCGACGATCCGCGAGGCCGTCGAGAAGGTCGTCGAGTACCGTCCGGTCCGCAAGCGCCTGCCCAAGGGCCGCCCGGGGATCACCACCTCCTTCACCGTCGGCGGCGCCGAGGGCTACATGACCGCCAACTCCTACCCGGACGACGGTCTCGGCGAGGTCTTCCTGAAGATGTCCAAGCAGGGCTCCACCCTCGCCGGCATGATGGACGCCTTCTCCATCGCCGTCTCCGTCGGCCTGCAGTACGGCGTCCCGCTGGAGACCTACGTCTCGAAGTTCACCAACATGCGCTTCGAGCCGGCCGGCATGACGGACGACCCGGACGTGCGGATGGCGCAGTCGATCGTCGACTACATCTTCCGCCGACTGGCGCTGGACTTCCTGCCCTTCGAGACCCGCTCCGCCCTCGGCATCCACTCGGCCGAGGAGCGTCAGCGCCACCTGGAGACGGGTTCGTACGAGCCCGCCGAGGACGAGGTCGACGTCGAGGGCCTGGCCCAGTCCGCCCCCGTCAGCCACGAGCTGAAGGCCGTGGCCGCCCCTGTGGCGAAGGTCGAGGTCCCGGCCCCGAAGCAGGCCCACACCTCCGCGGAGCTCGTCGAGATGCAGCTCGGCATCAGCGCCGACGCCCCGCTCTGCTTCTCCTGCGGCACGAAGATGCAGCGGGCCGGCTCCTGCTACATCTGCGAGGGCTGCGGCTCGACCAGCGGCTGCAGCTGACGCCGGCCGGTGCGCTGAGCGGCGGAAGTCGCTGAGCGCACCGGATCGCCCGTCAGATCGCCTGTGAGGGGGCGCCGACCACCGGTCGGCGCCCCTTTTCGCCTGCGCCGGGTTCAGGCCGGCGCGGAGCCCAGGAGCGTGCCGAAGGTCTGCGGGTCGGCGTCGAAGCCGCGGCTGATCGAGCGGTACGACCAGCCGTCCGCTCCGTCGCGGGTGAACTCCACGACCGTCGCCGAACGGGCCCCGGGGACGTCCGCGAAGTCGTGGGTCAGCAGGTCGGTGTAGCCCTCGCGGACCCGTATGCCCGTGTTCGCTATGTCGCCGAAGGTCAGCCGCCCGCCGCCCTGCTGTATGGCCACGCCCACCACCACCCGCGCGTACCGCGGGTCCAGCCGGTCCAGTTCCAGCGTCATGGCCTCGTCATAGCCGAATCCCTGGCCCGTGCGACTGTCGCGGTGGAGCGTGATCGTGCCGTCCGGGGAGCGGCTGCCGAAGTGCACCAGGTGGGCCGGCGCGCCGTACGGATCCCCCGTGGGGAAGACCCCGGCGACCAGATCCAGGTCGTGGGCCGGCATGCCGGTCGGCGCGGGGTCCCACTTGAGCGTGACCTCGACGCGTCCCACCCCTTTGTTGAGTCCGCTCATGGTGCTTCCCCTCTCCGCGCGCGCCCCCGCGCGCGCCTCGCCTCGTACCGTCGCCCCGTTCAAAAGCCCTTGGTCGTGGGCCGATTGCTCATGGTGTCATGTGCCTACGACAGAGGACCCGGCGCTTGAGGGGGAGAGCGGTTTGTGGAGCGGTGACGAGCTGGATCTCGACGCATATCTGGCCAGAATCGGATACGACATCGAGCGGGACGGAGAACTCGCCCCTGATCTGCGGACCTTGACGGCCCTTCATCGGGCGCACGCCTCGGCCATTCCCTTCGAGAATCTCGACGTCGCCCTGGGAAGGCCGATACCCCTGGACCTGAAGAGCCTTCAGGCCAAGCTCGTCGAGCGGCGCCGGGGAGGCTACTGCTACGAGCAGAACTCCCTCTTGGCGGCGGCCCTCGAACGGATCGGTTTCCACGTGGCGGGCCGCGGCGCGCGCAACCGCTCGCGGGGTGCGGCGCTTCCGCCGGTCACCCACGCGCTCCTCGTGGTGACGGTCGAGGGCGAACAGTGGCTCGCCGACGTCGGGTTCGGCTGGCAGGGGCCGCTGGAGCCCGTGCCGCTCCGGGACGGCGTGCGGGTGGAGCAGGACGGCTGGACGTTCGGCATCGGCGTCGAGGACGACGGCATCCATGTGCTGCGCTCATTGCGGGCGACGGGCTGGATGGACGTGTACGCGTTCTCGCCGCAGACGTACCAGCCCGGTGACTTCACCGTCCTGAACCACTACAGCTCCAGCCATCCGCAGTCACGTTTCCTCGGCCAGGTCGTGGCCCAGAGGCCGGGCATGGACGTGCGGAGATCACTGCTGCGCGAGACGCTCTCGCTCGTGCGCGCGGACGGATCCGTCGAGGAACGGATCGTGACGGCCGACGAGTTGGCCGCGACGCTGGAGGCCGAGTTCGGGATCGAACTGGACGCCGAGGAGCGCGCGGGACTGGAACGCGTGCACGCGGCGGGAGTCTGACGGGGTCTGCCGGGGCGCTCTCCGGGCCCGTACGATGGCGCGGTGCTGGTCAAGTGGATTCGCTGCACCGTGGTGGACCGTCGAGGGTTCGAGCGGGGACAGCGGAAATGGGCGGGGCTGCTCGGTGAGCCGGGATTCCGGGGACAGGGCGGCGGGTGGAGCCGGGGTCGCCCGGACGTCGCCCATGTCTTCGCGTTCTGGGAGAGCCGGGCCTTCTACGACTCGTTCATGGCGCGGTCGCACGATCGTCTGGCGGCCGCGCAGGTGGGCACGTTCAAGGACATCCAGGTCAAGCTCTTCGACCACCGCTTCGACGTGAAGACCGGCTTCGAGCCGCGCTTCGCCGACGCCGACGTGGCGCGGGTGGCGCACTGCCGGGTCCACGAGGACCGCGCCGAGCACTTCGCGCTCATGCAGGAGAAGGTGTGGAACCCGGCCATGGCCGGGTCGCCCGGCATGCTGCGGGGCCTGTTCGGCGAGGCGCCCGGCAGTGAGTTCCTGGTGCTCTCGATGTGGCAGTCCGCCGCCGAGCACGGAAAGTACCGGGTCGAGCGCGTGGAGCGGCTCGGGCTGCGGGCCCGTACCGCGGCCGACGTGGCGGCCCTGAACGGGGACGTGGTGCAGCTCGAACCGACCTGGACGGTCTGAGCCCGCCGACGTCCCACCGGGCCGGGCGCCTACCCCGGATGGACTCCGGGCACCACCTCGGCTGCGCCTGCCGGAGAGGGGCGATCTAGGGTCGGGGTATGGCAAGACCGCGGCGCATCGTCCTCGTACGGCACGGAGAGTCCGAGGGCAATGTCGATGACACGGTGTACGAACGGGAGCCCGACCACGCCCTGAGGCTGACCGAGACCGGGTGGCGGCAGGCGGAGGAGACGGGGGAGCGGCTGCGGGAGCTCTTCGGGGAGGAGCCGGTCAGCGTCTACGTCTCGCCGTACCGCCGCACCCACGAGACCCTCCGGGCCTTCCGGCTCCCCGCGGAGCAGGTCCGGGTGCGGGAGGAGCCGAGGCTGCGGGAGCAGGACTGGGGCAACTGGCAGGAACGGGAGGACGTACGCCTGCAGAAGGCCTACCGGGACGCGTACGGGCACTTCTTCTACCGCTTCGCGCAGGGCGAGTCCGGTGCCGACGTCTACGACCGCGTCGGTGCCTTCCTGGAGAGCCTGTACCGCAGCTTCGAGGCGCCCGACCATCCGCCCAACGTCCTGCTCGTCACCCACGGGCTGACCATGCGGCTGTTCTGCATGCGCTGGTTCCACTGGACCGTCGCGGACTTCGAGTCGCTGTCGAACCCCGGCAACGCCGAGACCCGCATGCTCCTGCTCGGGGAGGACGGCCGATACCGCCTGGACCGGCCGTTCGAACGCTGGCGTACCCCGGAACCGTACGGCCCCACCGGATAGAGTGGCAGACCGATGACCGCTGACTCCTCACCCGACCGGCGCTTCGACCGCGCCCTGGCCAGCCTGCGCGGGCTGTCCGTGGGAGACGCCCTGGGCTCCCAGTTCTTCGTACCCGCCCACTACCCCCTGCTGAAGCGGCGCGAGCTGCCCGCCGGCCCCTGGCAGTGGACCGACGACACCGAGATGGCCTGCTCCGTCCTGGCCGTCCTCGTCCAGCACGCCCGGATCGACCAGGACGCCCTGGCCCTGTCCTTCGCACAGCACCACGACTTCGACCGGGGCTACGGCCCGGCGGTCAACCGGATGCTCCGGCTCATCCGGGAGGGCGGCGACTGGCGGGAACTGGCCGCCGCGCTCTTCAACGGGCAGGGATCCTGGGGCAACGGCGCCGCGATGCGGATCGCGCCGCTGGGAGCCTGGTACGCCGACGACCCCGAGCAGGCGACCCACCAGGCCGAGATCTCGGCGTACACCACCCACCAGCACCGGGAGGCCGTGGTGGGAGCCATGGCCGTCGCCGCCGCGGCCGCGATCGCCGCCGACCCTGCCGGACCGCCCACGCCCGAGGCGCTGCTCGACGGGGTCATCGCCCTGGTGCCGCGCAGCGCGGTCGGTGCGGGCCTGCGCAGGGCCCGCGACATGCTCGACTACGGAGACGCGAGCACGGTCGCCGCGGTGCTGGGCAGCGGACGGCGGACGAGCGCCCACGACACGGTCCCCTTCGCGCTCTGGTCGGCCGCGCGCGGGCTCGGCGACTTCGAGCGGGTGTTCTGGACGACCGCGCAGGTCGGCGGCGACGTCGACACGACCTGCGCCATCGCCGGAGGCGTGGTCGCCTCCACGGCGGCCGGTGCGCCGCCGGCGGACTGGCTGCGGCAGACCGAGGAGCTTCCGGGGTGGGTCCCGGACGGGGCGGTCTGAAACGGCTCGATGTCCTGCACGGCCTGGGACGGCGTGATGTCCTGCACGGCCGGGGACGGGGGTGATATCCCGCACGGCTTGGAACGGCGTGGTGTCCCGCATGGCCTGAAACGGCCCGATGTCCCCTGGACCCCGACGGGGCCCAGGGGACATCGGCGGGTGATCAGGCCACCGGCCCCGCGGCCTCGGCGCGGCCGCTCAGCGCCTCCAGGTCGCTCTTGCGGACCCGGATCACCAGGACGGCCGTGACCAGCGCGATCAGCACCATGCCGACGGCGGCCGTGAAGGCCGAGGAGATGCCCGAGGTCAGCACCTCGTGGCCCCAGGGCGCGGGCAGCTCGTGCGCCTTCAGCGCCTCGGCCTGTTCCTCGGGCGTCGAGTGCGCGAGGAAGTCCGGCAGCTGCTTCTCGCTCTCCTCGCGGCCGGCCGTGCCGAAGACGGTGACCAGGATGGAGAGGCCGAGCGAGCCGCCGACCTGCTGCGTGGCGTTGAGCAGACCCGAGGCGGCGCCCGCCTCGTGCTGGGCGACTCCGGAGACGGCCGTGAGCGTGAGCGTCACGAAGTTGAGGCCCATGCCGGATCCGAACACGACCATCGGGCCGAGTACCCCGCCGACGTAGCTGCTGTCCGACGAGATGAACGTCAGCCAGAAGAGGCCGATGCCGGTGAGCGTCGCTCCGGTCACCATGAACGGCTTGGGGCCGAGGACCGGCAGCAGCCGCTGGGCGAGCCCCGCGCCGACGCCGATCGCGACGGTCACCGGAAGGAAGGCGAATCCGGCCTGGACCGGGCTGTAGTCCAGGACGTTCTGCACCCACAGCACGATGAAGAAGAACATGCCGAACATGGCGGCCGACAGGCTCAGCATGATGACGTACGTGCCCGAGCGGTTGCGGTCCGCGAACATGCGCAGCGGCGTGATCGGTTCCCCGGCCCGTGACTCCACCACGGCGAAGGCCACGAGGAGGACCACCGCCGCGACGAAGGAGCCGATGGTCAGGCCGTCCTTCCATCCCTTCTCGGACGCCCGGATGAACCCGTAGACCAGCGCCGCCATGCCCAGCGTCGACGTCGCGGCGCCCGCGATGTCGAACCGGCCCGGGTGGCGCTCGGACTCGGCGATGTAGCGCGGGGTGAGGAAGGCGATCAGCAGGCCGATCGGCACGTTGACGAAGAAGACCCAGCGCCAGTCGAGCCACTCCGTGAGGGCTCCGCCGGCGAGCAGGCCTATCGCGCCGCCACCGGCGGAGACCGCGGCGAACACGCCGAACGCCCGGTTGCGCTCCGGCCCTTCGGGGAACGTCGTGGTGATCAGTGCGAGCGAGGTCGGCGAGGCGATCGCGCCGCCCACGCCCTGCAGGGCCCGCGCGGCGAGCAGTTGCCAGGGCTCCTGGGCGAAGCCGCCGAGTAGCGAGGCGAACGTGAAGAGCAGGATGCCGGCCATGAACACCCGGCGGCGGCCCAGGATGTCGCCGGCACGTCCGCCGAGGAGCAGGAGGCCGCCGAAGGTGAGCGTGTAGGCGCTGAGCACCCACGACAGGTCGGTCGTCGAGAAGGAGAGCGCGTCCTGGATGTGCGGCAGGGCGATGTTCACGATGGTGGCGTCGAGGACGACCATCAGCTGACAGGCGGCGATGACGGTCAGGGCGATGCCCGGTCGCCCTCCGGCGCGAGTCGGCTCGTTCTCGGTCTGTGTGTCCACCGGAGAAGTTGTCACTATGGATCCCCCACGGAAGAATTAGTGAACGACCCCGTTCACTCTTCGCCACGGTAGTGAGTCCCCCTCAGTGAACGCAACCGTTCACTGAGTACTGCCGACGAATCGAATCGCGTCAACGGAGAGATCCTGATGGTTACTTCGCGCTCCACGGCCGCCGCCCGGCCGGAGGGGGCGGCGCTGCGACGCCGCGGCCCCGTGCTCGAGCGGGCGATCCTGGAGGCCACACTCGACCAGCTGAGCCGTATCGGCTGGAACGGCCTCACGATGGAGGGTGTCGCGGTCGGAGCGCAGACGGGCAAAGCCGCGGTGTACCGGCGGTGGTCGTCGAAGGAGGACCTCGTCGCGGACGCCCTCCAGGCCGGACTGCCGACGCTCGATGAGGCTCCGGACACCGGCCGTGTGCGTGAGGACCTGTACGAGCTGTGCCGCCGGGTCCGGGACGTGATGTACTCCAAGCCCGGCTTCGCTCTGCGTGCTGTGCTTCACGAATGCGATGTCGAGTCCGCCGAGCGCTTCCATGGGCTGATCGAGACGGGCGTGATCGAACCCTCGAAGCGTCTCTTCCGGGACGTGCTACGGCGTGGAATCTCGCGCGGAGAGGTGCGAGCCGACGCGATCGACGACCTCGTCCTCGACGTCGTCCCCGCCATGATGATGTACCGCTCCAAGGTGTGCGGAAGCGAATGGCCGGACGATGAGATCGCCGCCGTGATCGACCGGATCATGGTGCCCCTGCTGCGCGCCTGAGCGGGTCCGGGAGCTTCCGGGGCGGGACGGCGACGGGCTCCGGGGCGTCGCGGGACGGGCCTCGGGGCGTCTGCGGCGAAACCGGGTATCGCGGGTGGCATCAGGCGGCGTAACCTGTCTGGCGCCATGCCGTACGAACCTCCCACCCACACTGTCGAGCGGTCGCTCCGAGCCACCACCGGCGCCAAGATCGTCGCCGGGGTCGACGAGGTCGGACGCGGGGCGTGGGCCGGCCCCGTCACGGTGTGCGCGGCCGTCACCGGCCTGCGCCGGCCCCCCGAGGGGCTCACCGACTCGAAACTGCTCACACCCAAGCGCCGGAACGCGCTGGCCGCGGAGCTGGAGGGGTGGGTCACCGCGTACGCACTCGGCGACGCCTCTCCGCAGGAGATCGACGAACTCGGCATGACCGCGGCGCTGCGGCTCGCGGCCGTCCGGGCCCTCGAAGGCCTTCCCGTACGGCCCGACGCGGTGATCCTCGACGGCAAGCACGACTACCTCGGCAGGCCCTGGCAGGTCCGTACGGTGATCAAGGGCGACCAGTCCTGCATCGCCGTCGCGGCCGCCTCCGTCATAGCCAAGGTCCGGCGGGACGCCCTCATGGCGGAACTGGAGGCCGAGGGTGACCGGTACGCGGCATACGCCTTCGGTGCCAACGCGGGCTACCCTTCGCCGGTCCACAAGGCGGCGCTCGAAGAGCTGGGGCCCACCCCGTACCACCGACTCTCCTGGTCGTACCTGGACGCGCTGCCCCAGTGGCGCCACCTCAAAAAGGTCCGCCTCTCCGCCGAGGCGGCCGCGCTGGAAAGCGGGGGCCAACTCGGCTTCGACTTCTGAACTTCCGGTCACGGGGCCCTGCCGAAGGGTCGCCCACGCGGCCGGGGTGCACATGTGTGCCCACCCGCCGGTGCTCCGCGCAGCGGCGTTTGATAGACATCCATTCATGCCTCTCATCCCCGAGGAGCCTCAGATTCACGAGAGCGCCCAGGGTCCCCGCGCCACCGCGTCGACCCCCCGTCCCGTACCCGGCCCGCGTTCCGCGGCCTCTCCGCGTCCCGGACGCCCCGTACCCGGTCCGGCCAGGCCCGCCGCGCCGGCGCCGCACCCCGGTGCCGGACAGTCTCCGGCCGAGCGCCCGGAGAATCGTTCCGACCAGCGAACCACTCCGCAGCTCCAGCTGATCCCGGCCCCGGTCGACGGCGCGCTCGACGCCGCCGAGGAGGCCCTGGACCTGCTCCTGGAGAGCGGACGGGCGCCCGGCGAGATCCTGGTGCTCACCACCGGCGACCCGCACCCGTGGGCGGCTCACGAGCTGTCCTTCGGCGAGGCCGCCTACTGGGCCCAACAGGACACCGGTGACGACGTGTTCTTCGCCGAGGCCTCCGCCGTGGAGCGGGCCGCCGCCCGCCCCGTGGTGATCGTCGCCGTCAACGGCGGCGACGAGGCGACGGCCGCCAAGGCCCTTCCGTCGGCGATGACCCGCGCGGGCGCGCTGCTCGTCGTCTGCGGTGACCCGCAGCGCATCACGGCGCTCCTCGGAGCAGGCGCCGGCGTCTGACCGACCGCGCTCCTCCGCCGGACCCCACCGGGGCCGGCGGGGGCGTCGGCCGGGGCCCTGCGCCGCCCCGCGCGATCAGCGTGCGGCGGCTCTCCTGGCCCACGCGATCAGAGCGCGGCGGCCCGTCCTGGTCCATGCGGTCGGAGCGCGGCGGCCCGTCCTGGTTCAGGCGGTCAGCGTGCGGCGGCCCGGCGCAGGGGTTCCGTCGCGCCGCTCGCGGTCCTCGGCGTGAGCAGGCCGAGTTCGGCCGGCCCGTCACCCAGCGGCAGGGGAAGCGAGTCGGAGCTCGGACGCCGGCCACCCCGGCCCTCGCCGAGCACCTGCCAGCCACCCCCGGTCAGCGTGATGTACGCGCCGCAGCGGAGCCCGTGCAGTGTGCAGGCGTCCCGGAGCCCCCACATCCAGGCTCCGTCCTCCTCCGTCCAGCGCTCGTCGCCCTCGCGGCAGTACAGCAGGACCGCGGTCCGCACGGGCGCGCGTCTCCGGAGGTCATGCGGAATGACCCGCCGCAGATGCGCGAGGAGCGCGTTGCGGAACTCCCAGCCGTCCGCCGCGACGGGACGGCGGACGAACGAGGCACTGGCCGCGAGCCGTTCCTCGTGGTCCAGGACGGCGATGACCGCCGTCGAGGGCGTGGGCGCGTGGCGCGAGTGCAGTCCGCTGACGACCTCACGAGGATTGCGCAGCAAGGGAATTCCCGCCGCGGCCCACTCGGAGGGTTCGAGCATCCGAGCGAGGCGGCTGGCGGACTCGGACGACGATCTGAGCGAGGCGGCTGTGGGCGGAGCGAATCCGAGGGTCACGGTCCTCCCTTCGGATACGCGCCCGCTGAGCGGGCAAGGTCGGGTGAGGGCGCACCACGGCACAGTCCTTCCGGACCGCTGACGGGCCGTGCGGGGCGGTTTCCCAATTCTTGCGGGCCCGTGCGCGAGCGGCAACGAGCAATTGAGACCGCTGACGGGATTGAGTCGGTATGCCACTCATATCCCTGCCCAGTTGCCCATTGTTCACTCCCCGTTTCCTCTCCTGTTTCACCCCTGGACGGCGAGCACCAGCGGAAACACCCCTTCCGCTCCGGCCCGCCGCAGCAGCCGCGCCGCCACCGCCAACGTCCAGCCGGTGTCGGAGAGATCGTCCACGAGGAGAACCGGTCCGCCGGCGCCGGCCAGCCGCCCTGCCAGCTCCGGAGACACCGTCAGCGTCCGCTGCAGACCGACGACCCGCTGGGCGCTGTTGGTCCGCGAGAGCCGGAGCTCCTCCGCCTCCGGCGCGTACTCCACCACCCCGAGGAAGGGCATCCTGCCGATCTCGGCGATCCGCTGTCCGAGCGACCCCACCAGACGCGGCTTGCGGTGGGAGGCGACCGTGACCACGCCGGCGGGCCGGGCCGGCGCGTCCGGCGCCCCGGAGGCCCACCCCCCGGGCCCCTTGGCCCAGTCGGCCAGCACGTGCACCACCGCCTGCACCACATCGTCCGGGACGGGCCCGTCCGGCGTGCCGTCGGCCAGCATCGGACGCAGCCGGTTGCCCCAGCCGATGTCCGAGAGCCGCCCCAGGGCCCGGCCGCCGAACGCCTGCTCCCCGAGCGGAATACGGCCCTTCAGATCGACCCCGACCGCGGCGAGTCCGGTGGGCCACATCTTCCGGGGCTCGACCTCCACGCCGGGCCGTCCCAGCTCCCCCTTGGCGGCGTCCAGCGCCGCCTCGGACACCTTCGGGTCGAACCGGGCGCCCGCGCAGTTGTCGCAGCGACCGCACGGAGCGGCCTCCTCGTCGTCCAACTGGCGCCGCAGGAACTCCATCCGGCACCCGGTCGTCGCCGCGTAGTCGCGCATCGCCTGCTGCTCGGCCGCCCGCTGCCGCGCCACCCAGGCGTACCGCTCGGTGTCGTACACCCAGGGCTGCCCGGTGCTCTCCCAGCCGCCCTTGACCCGGTGCACCGCGCCGTCCACGTCCAGGACCTTGAGCATGGTCTCCAGCCGGGTCCTGCGCAGCTCGACCAGCGGCTCCAGGGCGGGCAGGGACAAGGGCCGGCCCGCCTGCGCGAGCACGTCGATCGTGCGGCGCACCTGCTCCTCAGGCGGAAAGGCCACCGAGGCGAAGTAGCGCCAGATCGCCTCGTCCTCCTGCCCGGGCAGGAGCAGCACCTCCGCGTGCTCCACCCCTCGCCCGGCCCGGCCGACCTGCTGGTAGTACGCGATGGGGGAGGACGGTGACCCGAGATGCACCACGAAGCCCAGGTCCGGCTTGTCGAAGCCCATGCCGAGGGCCGAGGTCGCCACGAGCGCCTTGACCCGGTTGGCCTGAAGATCGTCCTCCGCCTGCTGCCGGTCGGCGTTCTCCGTCCGACCCGTGTAGGAGGACACGGTGTGTCCGCACTGGCGCAGATAGGCGGTGACCTCGTCGGCCGCGGCGACCGTCAGCGTGTAGATGATTCCGGAGCCGGGCAGCTCGCCGAGGTGGTCGGCGAGCCAGGCCAGCCGGTGCGCGGCGTCCGGCAGCCTGACCACGCCCAGACTCAGGCTCTCCCGGTCGAGGGGCCCGCGCAGGACGAGGGCGTCCGTGCCCGCGCCCGTGCCGAGCTGCTCGGCCACGTCCGCCGTCACCCGGGCGTTCGCCGTCGCCGTGGTCGCCAGCACCGGAACACCGGAGGGCAGGTCGGCCAGCATCGTCCGCAGCCGGCGGTAGTCGGGCCGGAAGTCGTGGCCCCAGTCCGAGATGCAGTGCGCCTCGTCGACCACGAGCAGCCCGGTGGCGGCGGCCAGCTGCGGCAGTACCTGGTCGCGGAAGTCGGGGTTGTTGAGCCGCTCAGGACTCACCAGGAGCACGTCCACCTCGCCGGAGGCCACTTCCTCCTGGACCGTCTCCCACTCCTCGGTGTTCGAGGAGTTGATCGTCCGGGCACGGATGCCCGCCCGGGCCGCCGCCTCCACCTGGTTGCGCATCAGCGCGAGCAGGGGGGAGACGATCACGGTCGGGCCGCTGCCGCGCTCGCGGAGCAGCGAGGTCGCCACGAAGTACACGGCCGACTTGCCCCAGCCGGTCCGCTGCACCACCAGGGCCCGGCGCCGGTCGGCGACCAGGGCCTCGATGGCCCGCCACTGGTCCTCGCGCAGTCTGGCCCTGCCGGTCGGGTCGGAGACGAGACGGGCGAGCACGGCGTCGGCGGAGGCTCGGAGGGCGGCGCGGTCTTCCAGCGGGGCTGCTTGGGTCATACCCCCATGCAACCCGATGCCTCGGACATCGTGCGAATGAGCCGTCGAACCTGTGGACAACTCGATGGGTCGACGGATGCCCCGTTCCAGGAGTTATCCACAGGGGTTTCGGATTTCGGGAGATCACGAGACCGTCCTGACCATGAACGCGAATCACCACGAATCCAGTGGACTCTCCCGTACCCAGCAGATCACCCTGCGCGGCCCGGCGGAACTGGCCGACGCCCTGCCGTTCGTGCTGGGCTTCCACCCCACCGACTCCGTCGTCCTGGTCGCCCTCCACGGCGAGCGCGGCCGCTTCGGCGGCCGTGTCAGGCTCGGGATCCCACGCTCGCCCCGGGAGTGGGCGTCCACCGCCGATCACCTCGCCGAGTGCCTCGTCGAGGGCGGCTCCCGATCCGGCACGCGGCCGGACGGCATCGTCGTCTTCCTGTGCCAGGACCCCGCGCCCGGCGAGACGGGCCGCAGGGTCATGGAGCGGCTGCGGCCCTTCGCGCAGCGCCTGCGGACGGCCTGTGGCGCCCTCGACATCCCCGTCTGCGAGGCCCTCTGCATCACCGACGGGCTGTACTTCTCGTACTGCTGTCCCGACCAGCGCTGCTGCCCGCCGGACGGCACCCCGCTCGCGCTCAACGGCACCTCGGTGATGGCGGCGGCCGCGGCGTACGCCGGAGTGCAGGTACGGGGCTCCCTGCGGGACATGGAGGCCCGGCTGAAGCCGCGTGGCGGACCCGGCGACGAGGAGCAGCGGGCCGCCCTCGACACGGCCGCCGCCTCGATCGTCCCCCGGATCCTCGAGGGCGCCGAAGGGAAGGGACGGGAAGAGGTGCGCGAAGCGACGTTGCGTCTCGCCCGCGGGATCCTCCGCCGGTTCGTCAGCCCGAAGAGCACACAGAGCCCGAAGAACCAGAAGAGCCCGCAGGGCCCTATGGGCGCTCTGGGTCCGAAGAGCCCCCAGGCCGGTGCGGCGGGTGCGCTGAGCACGGCGAGCCCGGTGCGGCCGATCGTTCCGGGACGACAGACCGGTGCCGTCGCCGACGACGCGGCCGACGACGCCCTGATCACGACCGACGAGGCGGCCGCTCTGGTCCTCGGTCTGCAGGACCGGGTCACCCGGGACCGCGCCGCCGAGTGGATGGAGGGCTGGGAGGGGACCGCCGCCCTGCGGCTCTGGCGCGTCCTGGCCCGGCGCTGTGTCACGCCCTACCAGGAGCATGCCGCCGCGCCCCTCACCCTCGCGGGCTGGACGGCCTGGTCCCTGGGCGACGAGCCGACCGCCCGCGTCGCCCTCGGGCTCGCCCTCGACGCCGACCCCGAGTACGTCTTCGCCCGGCTGCTGCACCAGGCCTGCAACGAAGGTCTTGACCCCGAGTCGCTCCGCTCCTGTCTGAGGAGCGAGCGGGACGCCCGGGCCGCCTCGGAACAGGAGGTTCCCTCGCCCTCCCGGCGGGTCCGGATGCGGGCGACCCGCAGGCCGGGCACTCCGCAGGCCCTCAGGAAGCCGGGGCGGCAGACCGATGGGAGCGGGCGCCGGACGACCGCCGGAGTCCGCCCCGGCGGGCCCGCCGCCACGAGGCCGGGGAGCGGGACTCCCCGGCACGGCGGACAGCGCGGTTCCAGGAGCGGCCGATGACGACCGTGACCCGGCCACCCGCAAGCGCGTTCAGCTCTCTGGCGGAGTCGTACGAACCGTCCCGCCGACACCTTGCCGGCCGCCCGGTTCGCACAGAGAGCACCTCGTACCCGCCATGGCTCCCAGCCCCGTCCCGGCCCCCGGCCGACCCGCCGGACACCCGAGCACCCAGTCGTCCGGACACACCTCCGGACACACGTCCGGCGCAGGCATCGCGTTCCCGCGCGCGATGCGCCCCGCGGAACTTCCCTCGGTGCACGGTGCGCTCCTCTGCGTGGCCCTGCCCGCCCTCACCGTCTGCGCCGAGCACGGCCAGCTCACCGGAGAAGGACCCGAGGGGGTGTACGACGCGGGGCGACGGCTCCTGTCCCGCTGCGTCCTGCGGGTGGCGGGGCGGGAACCCGTCGCGCTCCAGGGCCGTATGGCGGCCGCCGACCGGGCGGTGTTCCTCGGCGCCCTGCGCGTCCCCGGCGATGCCGGGCCCGACCCGGCCCTCACCGTCGAACGCACGCGGAGCGCCGACGGAACCGAGCGGATCACCCTGCGCAGTGCCGCGGCCAGGCCCCTCCGGCTCCCCGTGGAAGTCGCTCTGGGCACGGATCTCGCGGATCTGGGGTCGGTGGCGTCCGGGAGAACCGGACCCGAACTCGCCGCGAGCGTCCACGGCACCGGACTGCGGTGGACCGGTGGCGACGGCCGATCCGTCGCCGTCACGGCGGACCCGCCGCCCATGGACTCCCTGGCAGCGGCGGGAGTACTGCGCTGGGAAGCCGAGCTGGCGCCCGGAGCGGCGTTCACACTCCGGCTGCGCGTACGCGGGGAGTGGGCCGCCCGCCCCGCCGCCTCCTCGGGTGCGGGCTCCGGACGGCCCGGCGGCCACCTCCTCGCCGAGGCCCGCGCCGAGGGCGACGACCCGCGGCCGGGGGAACTGCTCCGCGCCTCCGTGGAGGACCTGCGGGCCCTGCTCCAGCGCGACCCGGGCCGCCCCGCGGACGTGTACCTCGCGGCCGGCGTCCCCTGGCGCTGCGGACCGGTCACCGCCGAGGCACTCTGGGCGGCCCGCATGTCCCTGCCCCTCGGCACCCGGCTCGCCACCACCACCCTGCGTGCCCTCGGGCGCACCCAACTCTCCGGCAGCGGACCCGAGTCCGGCCGCCTCCAGGGACCGCTCAGGGACGCGGGCCCGCACCTTCCGCCCCGCTGCACGGGCATCGAAGCCACCCTCGCCTTTCCGGCCGTGCTCGCCGAGGCCCGCCGCTGGGGGCTCCCGTCCGCGGACCTGGAGGAGCTGCTCCCCGTGGCGGAGCGCTGCCTCGACTGGCTCCGGCGTACGGCCGGCCGGGACGGGTTCGTGCCGGACCCGGGGCCCGCCGGGCCCTGGCGGGCCGAGACCCAGGCACACGCGCACCGCGCCGCCCTGCTCGGTGCCGACCTCCTCGACGGCTGCGGTCGGCCCGGGGGAGACGCCCTGCGCGACGCGGCGAGAACCCTGCGCGAGCGGTTCCGGCGAGAGTTCTGGCTCGACGACCCGGCGGGGGGCCGACCCGCCGTCGCCCGCGCACCGGAGGGACGGACCTGGCCCCAGCTGGGCGGCTGGGCCGCGCACCTGCTCGACACCGGGCTGCTGGGCGGCGGCCGGTATGCACCCGGCCTCCTGGACAGGACGGAGAGCGAACAGGTGGCCAGGCTGCTCGGCACCCCGGCGCTCGACTCCGGCTGGGGACTGCGCAGCCTGGGGACCAAGGAGCCGGGCCACAACCCCTTCGGCCACCGGGCCGGAGCGGTGCGGGTGCACGAGACGGCGGTCGCCGTGGCCGGTCTCGCCGCCGCCGGTCACGAGAAGGAGGCCGCCTCCCTGCTGCGGGGGCTGCTCGACGCGGCGGAGGCCTTCACCCATCGGCTCCCCGAGATGTACGCGGGAGAGCAGCGGACGACGGGCGGACGCCCGGTGCCTCACCCGGCGGCGTGCCGACCTGCGGCCGTCGCGGCCGCCGGAGCGGTCCATGCGCTGCTCGCCCTCGCCGGCATCAGACCCGATGCGCCGGGCCGGTCCGTGTCGGTGCACCCGCTGGCCTCGGCCCCGCTCGGCGCGATCCGCTTGTCGGGGCTCGTGGTCGCCGGCGAACCCTTCGCCGTGCGGGTCGGCAGGCTGGGTCTCGGTATGGTCGAGGAGGCCGCAGAGGGCCTTCAGCTGGGGGTGTGACGAGATGCCGGGCACTGAGACGAGGGAAGCCTCGCGGCGCGGTGAGGAAGTAGTGGCCGATGCTTCCGCGAGGCGTGTTTATCGTCAGGAAGACGACTATGATCGCGGCATGCCTCCCTACGACCCTTCGGCCTTCCCTCCCTTCGCCGTGACCGTCGATCTGGTCGTGCTCACCGTGCGGCGCCACGCACTGTGCACCCTGGTCGTGCGGCGAGGAGAGGCGCCGTACCAGGGGCGTTGGGCGCTGCCCGGCGGTTTCGTCCAGGCCGACGAGGACCTCGGTGCCGCGGCGGCGCGCGAGCTGGTCGAGGAGACCGGCCTCTGCGCCCACGATCCGGCCGCCCCGCCGCCCGTACCGAGCAACGGCGCGCACCTGGAGCAGCTGGCCACGTACGGGGCTCCCGACCGCGACCCGCGGATGCGGGTGGTGAGTGTCGCGCACCTGGCGCTGGCACCGGACCTTCCCGCGCCGCGTGCGGGCGGTGACGCGAACAGCGCCCGCTGGGCCCCGGTCGAGGAGCTCCTCGGCGAGGACGAGACCGCCGCGGCCGAGGACGGAGGGCCGGGGGCACTCGCCTTCGACCACGCCCGGATCCTCGCGGACGGGGTGGAGCGCGCCCGCTCCAAGATCGAGTACTCCTCCCTGGCCACGGCCTTCTGCCCGCCGGAGTTCACGGTCGGAGAACTGCGACGCGTCTACGAGGCCGTCTGGGGCGTGTCCCTCGACCCGCGCAACTTCCACCGCAAGGTGACCGGCACGCCCGGCTTCCTGGTCCCGGCCGGAGGCACCACGACCCGTCAGGGAGGGCGTCCCGCGCAGCTCTTCCGGGCAGGTGGGGCCACTCTTCTCAACCCGCCGATGCTGCGCCCCGAGGTCTGAGAGCCGTGCGCGTCCGGCGCCCCTGGGCGCCAAACCTGCACTGAAAGTCCGAAATGTAGCGTTATCTTGCTGCGGTAGCGCCGCCCTGCCGCGGAGCGGTGTCACCTACCGCGAGAGAAGCGATGCTCCAGGCAATCGGACTGACCAGCACTCCCCGCCGCGATCGCCCGCCCGCCGTGGACGATCTGACCTTCGACGCCCGGCCGGGCGCCGTGACCGCACTCCTCGGCCCCCGGGGATCCGGCAAGACCACCGCCCTCCGGCTCATGCTCGAACTCGAGCCGGGCCGTGGCATCACCTACTTCCGCGGCCGGCCGCTGCACCGCATCGCCCACCCCCCTCGCGAGGTCGGCGTGCTCCTCGGCGACGCCCCCGGACACCCCTCCCGCACCCTCCGGGGGCAGCTCCGGATGCTCTGCGCCGCCACGGGAGCCCCTGCCGCACGGGTCGATGAGCTGGTGCGGGCCGTGGGTCTGACCGGCCTGGAGCGCCGGCGGATCGGCACCCTGCCGATCGGTGCGGACCGTCGACTCGGGCTCGCCTCGGCCCTGTTGGGCGCCCCCCACACCCTGCTGCTCGACGAGCCCGCCGCAGGTCTCTCCGTACCCGAGAGCGAGTGGCTGTACGAGCTGTTGCGCGCGCACGCCGTGGAAGGGGGAACCGTGCTGTACACCACGGAGGACCCCAAGGACGCGGCCCGCAACGCCGACCGCGTCGTCACCCTCGACGGGGGCCGGCTCGTCGCGGACCAGGAGGCCGTCGAGTTCGCCCGTACCCGCTTGCGTCCCCGGGTCGTCGTCCGGACCCCGCACGCCGCGCGCCTGGCCGCGGCCGTGACCCAGGAGGCCAGAGCAGCCCGTCGTCCCGTCGAGGTGGTCGCCGAGGACGGCAACCGTCTGTCGGTCTACGGCAGCGACTGCGCGGCCGTCGGCGACACCGCCTTCCGGCACGGCGTACCGATCCACCGGCTCGCCGACGAGAGGGGAGGCGACGGCGGCGCTGTCGCCGCCGGGCATGCGCGGCAGGCTTCGGGAGGCGAGGGGGCCGGGGGCTCCGCGAGCCGTGCCGCCACGCCGGCGGGTGCCGGGCGACCCCCCGGGGCCACGGGGCGGGAGACCGCGGGCAGGCGGCGAGGTGCCGTCCGGAGGCCTCCGCGCTCCCCCCTGCGTCCGCTGCGGTACGAGATCCACCGGCTCCTGGGCGTGCCCTCCACCCCGCTCGTCGTGGCCGGCGTCCTGCTCGTTTCCGTGACGCTCGCCCTGCTCCTCGGCCGCGGTGGCCGAGCCGAGCTGCCCGCCGTCCTCGCCGGCTGGCCCGCGATCTCCCCGCTGCCGCCCGCGGCCCTCGGCGCCGGGCTGCTCGGCGCCTTCGCCTTCGGCGAGGAGTACCGCTATCCCGCGCTCACCACGGGGCGCGGAGCCGTGCCCCGCAGACCGGGCCTGCTGCTCGCGAAACTCGCCGTGGCCGCGGTCGTGGCCCTTGCGATCGGAGTGCTCGTCGTGGCGGTCGACCTCTCGGTCCTGCGGTTCGTCCACGGCGGCGAGTTGGTCCCCGTACCGAAGAACTGGCCGACCCTCTGCGCCAATTGGCTGGGTCTGGTCGTCGGCTGCGCGTGGGCCGGGGTGCTGGGTGCCGGAGTGTTCCGGGCCGCCGCGGCCGGGGTGGCGGCGGTGCTCGCGGTGCCGGTGGCCTTCGTTCCGCTGCTGCAGAAGGTGCTGACCGGGCCGTCGGTGCGCTCGGCGGCCGGACTTCCGGCGAGGCTGCGCGAGTTCGCGGGACCGCAGTGGTCCCCGGCCCTGGACCGGTGGCTCACGGGGGTGCTGCGGGTGGTCGGTCAGCCCGCGGGGGTGGCGCTCTCGCTGACGTTGACAGGGCTGCTCTGCGCCTATGTGTTCACCGGCCTTCGCCGCAGGGCTCGTTGGTGATCACTTGCGGACCGAAAGGTTCCGGTTTCTCGTCAACTCCCTTGAAATCCGCCGCGTATGCCCGATTAATCGTCAATTGTGTAGGGGGTGCCGATCACCCTTTCGTGTGCTTTTCACCAAAGACCTCAAGGGTCACGGAGGCAACGCCGACAAAGGATGCGTGAGTACCCTTGCGCACACCATGATGACCGCCGCCCGCCCCGTCGACTCAGGCCTCGGCGCCCCGGGCGATCTCGACCGCTACCCCTACACGGAGGCGCCCACCGCCGGTCGTGTGGGCCCGCCCGCCTGGGAGGGGGTGGACACCGACCTGGGCCGAGTCGGCCGCCGGACCGCCGGCAACCGGGGCCGCGGGCTGCACGGGCAGCTCGTCCAGCAGCTCGGCCAGATGATCGTCTCCGGCGACCTCGGCGCCGACCGTCCGCTCGTCCCCGAGGAGATCGGCCAGCGGTTCGAGGTCTCGCGCACCGTCGTGCGCGAGTCGCTGCGCGTGCTGGAGGCGAAGGGGCTCGTCAGCGCCCGACCGAACGTCGGCACGCGGGTCAGGCCCGTCAGCGACTGGAACCTCCTCGACCCCGACATCATCGAGTGGCGCGCCTTCGGCCCACAGCGCGACGACCAGCGCCGCGAGCTCAACGAGCTGCGGTGGACGATCGAACCCCTCGCCGCCCGCCTCGCCGCCGGGCACGGCCGCGAGGACGTGCAGCAGCGCCTCGCCGACATGGTCGAGATCATGGGGCACGCGTTCGCCCAGGGCGACGGCATCACCTTCTCCCGGGCCGACACGGAGTTCCACTCCCTCCTCATCCAGCTGGCCGGGAACCGCATGCTGGAGCACCTCTCCGGCATCGTCGCCGCCGCGCTCCAGGTCTCCGGTGGTCCCGCCACCGGCTGCGACCGGCCGAGCGAGGCCTGCCTGGCGCACCACGCCCGGATCGTGGACGCGCTCGCCGCCGGGGACGCCCACGGCGCCGAGAACGCCATGCGGCAGCTGCTCACGGTCCACCCCGAGGTGGAGCGCGTCGTCCCCGCCCCTCGCGAACACTGATCCGCGGGCCGTGGCCAGGAGCGCGGAGGCGCACGCACCGCGTGCCGCCGGGTCCGAGCACCACCCGGGGGGCGACAGGGTCTCCCCGGGTGGCGCCCGGGTTCCGGAGGTGCGAATGTGCCGTGATCGACCGCACTGGCCGTTTCGTCGCAAATGAGGTGTGACTCGGGCCACGAAGATTGGGCGTAACACTCCTCCGAGCCGTGCGATGACCTAAGAGGTGACAGCCGAGGAAGGAATACAGCAGCCGACAGAGGCGCTGTGCAGTTCCCCGGTCCAGCCCGCGCCGTCGGCACATTCCCCGTCGACGGTCGTCGGCTCCAGCCCGATCCAGGGCGGGGCCGGAAGCCGTTTCCATCGTTCCGAGAGGTTGTTCGTGTCGGCCAGCACATCCCGTACGCTCCCGCCGGAGATCGCCGAGTCCGAGTCTGTGATGGCGCTCATCGAGCGGGGAAAGGCTGATGGGCAGATCGCCGGCGATGACGTGCGTCGGGCCTTCGAAGCTGACCAGATTCCGCCAACCCAGTGGAAGAATGTTCTGCGCAGCCTCAATCAGATCCTCGAGGAAGAGGGTGTGACGCTGATGGTCAGTGCAGCGGAGTCGCCGAAGCGCGCCCGCAAGAGCGTCGCAGCGAAGAGCCCGGCCAAGCGCACCGCCACCAAGACCGTCACCGCCAGGACGACCGTGACGAAGACCACCGTCTCGGCCTCCACGGCCGCCGCGGCCGAGGGCACCGACCCGGCCGACGAGGCCGGATCGCCCGCCAAGAAGGCGGCCGCGAAGAAGACCGTCGCCAAGAAGGCGGTGGCCAAAAAGACCGTCGCCAAGAAGACGGCCGCCAAGAAGACCACGTCCAAGAAGGACGCCGACGAGCTCATCGAGGGCGAGGAGCTCCTCGAGGACGTCGCGCCCGGCAAGGGTGAGGACGAGGAGACCGAGGGCGAGAGCAAGGGCTTCGTCCTGTCCGACGAGGACGAGGACGACGCGCCGGCCCAGCAGGTCGCCGTCGCCGGTGCCACCGCCGACCCGGTCAAGGACTACCTCAAGCAGATCGGCAAGGTCCCGCTGCTCAACGCCGAGCAGGAGGTCGAGCTCGCCAAGCGCATCGAGGCCGGTCTGTTCGCCGAGGACAAGCTCGCGAACTCGGACAAGCTCGCTCCGAAGCTCAAGCGCGAGCTGGAGATCATCGCCGAGGACGGCCGCCGGGCCAAGAACCACCTCCTGGAGGCCAACCTCCGTCTGGTGGTCTCGCTGGCCAAGCGCTACACCGGCCGCGGCATGCTCTTCCTGGACCTGATCCAGGAGGGCAACCTGGGTCTGATCCGCGCCGTCGAGAAGTTCGACTACACCAAGGGCTACAAGTTCTCCACGTACGCCACCTGGTGGATCCGTCAGGCGATCACCCGCGCCATGGCCGACCAGGCCCGCACCATCCGTATCCCGGTGCACATGGTCGAGGTCATCAACAAGCTCGCGCGCGTGCAGCGCCAGATGCTCCAGGACCTGGGCCGTGAGCCCACCCCGGAGGAGCTGGCCAAGGAGCTCGACATGACCCCCGAGAAGGTCATCGAGGTCCAGAAGTACGGCCGTGAGCCGATCTCCCTCCACACCCCGCTGGGTGAGGACGGCGACAGCGAGTTCGGCGACCTCATCGAGGACTCCGAGGCGGTCGTGCCGGCCGACGCGGTCAGCTTCACGCTGCTCCAGGAGCAGCTGCACTCCGTTCTCGACACGCTCTCCGAGCGCGAGGCGGGCGTCGTCTCCATGCGCTTCGGCCTCACCGACGGCCAGCCGAAGACGCTGGACGAGATCGGCAAGGTCTACGGCGTGACGCGAGAGCGGATCCGTCAGATCGAGTCGAAGACGATGTCGAAGCTCCGTCACCCGTCGCGCTCGCAGGTCCTGCGCGACTACCTCGACTGATCCGTACGAGGTACGCAGCGACACACGGAAGGGCCCGGTTCCCCGAGAGGGGGAGCCGGGCCCTCCGGCTTTGCGCGGGTGCACGGCGGGGACGCGTGCTGGACGCTGGGTGAACCGACATCACCCGAGAGTCAGGAGGCTCCATGCGTGGTTCCCTCATCCGAGCATTGACGGGTGCTCTGGGCCTGATCACCGCGGCGGCGGGGCAGCTCGCCACTGCCGGTCCCGTCGCCGCCGACAGCGTCGTGGTGGGTGGCCGGCCGGCCCGGATCACGGACGCGCCGTGGGTCGTGGCGCTGTCCAGCCGTGACCGGTTCGGGGGTACGCGCGCGGGGCAGTTCTGCGGGGGTGTGGTCGTCGCCCCCACCAAGGTGCTCACGGCGGCCCACTGCCTGGGGCGTGAGGTCCTCGGCGGTGAGCCGTGGGAGGTGCGCGACTTCGTGGCCATCGCGGGCCGTGCGGCGCTGAGCGGACACGAGGGCCAGGAGGTCCGGATCTCGGACGCCTGGGTCAATCCCGACTACGACCCGACGACCAACTCGGGCGACCTGGCCGTGCTGACGCTGGTGAGTGCACTGCCGCAGTCGTACGTGATCGGCGTCGCCCGCTCGGGAGACGCGGCGTACGCGTCCGGCACGGAGGCGGACGTCTACGGCTGGGGCGACACGACCGGCAACGGGGCCTATGCCTCCGCGCTGCGGACGGCGCGCGTCCAGGTGCTGCCGGACTCGGCGTGCGAGCGGGCGTACCCGGGCGGTTTCGGCGTCCGCTACCAGCGCGGGACGATGCTGTGCGCGGGCGACCCGCGGGGCGGGAAGGACGCGTGCCAGGGAGACAGCGGGGGCCCGCTGGTGGCCAAGGGGCTTCTCGTCGGCCTGGTGTCCTGGGGCAGTGGCTGCGGGCAGGCGGAGAACCCGGGTGTCTACACGCGCGTCTCGGCGGTGCTTCCCGAGCACTTCTGAGCCGGGGAGGGGGACGCAGGGTACGAGAACGGGCGGTCACCCCTGAGAGGGGGTGACCGCCCGTCGTCCGATCAGCGCGACCGGCCCTGGGCTCGTCGTGGATGGCGCGTCAGGCGTGGTCTTCGCCCTGCGTACGGGCCGGCACATCCGTGAGCCGGTCCGTCTCATCCTGTATCTCAACGGCGATCTTCTTGAGTTCCGGCTCGAACTTACGTCCGTGGTGGGCGCAGAAGAGCAAGTCACCTCCGCTGGTCAGGACGACACGCAGGTATGCCTGGGCGCCGCAGCGGTCGCAGCGGTCAGCGGCCGTCAGGGGGCTCGCGGGGGTCAGAACAGTAGTCACGTCGCCTCTTCTCTAGCTCGACGAGCTGTCGTACCAGGGTCAACATCCAACCAGGCCGAAAACGTTCCCGCTCGTGGCTTTTCCTTGAAACTTCTTCCCAAGGTGGCTGTCTGCTGCCGGTTGGCGGCGAATGAGCCGTATTGCGTCGCTCTACGGATTTCGCGTTGCTTGTGTCGGTTAGCCCTCCCGGCGGGTTGCCGGTTGTTCATGAGGACGTGCCCGGAGCCTAAATGGTTCATGCCTGGAAGGGAACGTGATGTTCACGTCACCCCATCGAGGGATCGAACATCCATACGACGCTGGACTAGCATGAGGAATCCGGGAGGGTGGCGTGACAACGGCTCTACCAGGCATCGGTACCCTCTGAGCGGTGACCGACGCCGGGCCTTACCCCACTGGGCCAGATTTCAAATTCAGCGAGGAGCGAACCGCGTGACCGCCGAAACGTCCGTGCCGTCCAGTGCGCTGCTGACCGCAGACCGTGACGGTTCCAACTACACCGCGCGGCACCTGCTCGTACTCGAAGGGCTCGAAGCGGTCCGCAAGCGCCCCGGTATGTACATCGGGTCCACCGACAGCCGCGGCCTGATGCACTGCATCTGGGAGATCATCGACAACTCGGTCGACGAGGCCCTCGGCGGCTACTGCGACCACATCGAGGTCATCCTCCACGACGACGGCTCCGTCGAGGTCCGGGACAACGGCCGGGGCATCCCGGTCGACGTCGAGCCGAAGACCGGCCTCTCCGGCGTCGAGGTCGTCATGACCAAGCTGCACGCCGGCGGAAAGTTCGGCGGCGGATCGTACGCGGCCTCGGGTGGTCTGCACGGCGTCGGCGCCTCCGTGGTCAACGCCCTGTCGGCCCGCCTCGACGTCGAGGTCGACCGGAACAGCGCGACCCACTCGATCTCCTTCCGCCGCGGTGTCCCCGGCATCTTCACCGAGCAGGGCCCCGACAGCCCCTTCGACCCGGCCAACGGCCTCGTCAAGGGCAAGCGCGTCCCCAAGACCCGCACCGGCACGCGGATCCGCTACTGGGCGGACCGGCAGATCTTCCTCAAGGACGCCAAGCTCTCCCTGGAGACGCTCCACCAGCGCGCCCGGCAGACCGCCTTCCTCGTCCCGGGCCTCACCATCGTCGTCCGCGACGAGCGGGACCTGGCCGACATCGGCAAGAGCGAGGAGACCTTCCGCTTCGACGGGGGCATCAGCGAGTTCTGCGAGTACCTCGCGCAGGACAAGGCCGTCTGCGACATCCAGCGCCTCACCGGACAGGGCACCTTCAAGGAGACGGTCCCCGTCCTCGACGAGCGCGGCCACATGACGCCGACCGAGGTCACCCGTGAGCTCGCCGTCGACGTCGCCCTGCGCTGGGGCACCGGCTACGACACCACGGTCAAGTCCTTCGTCAACATCATCGCCACCCCCAAGGGCGGCACCCACGTCTCCGGCTTCGAGCAGGCCATCACCAAGACGGTGAACGAGGTGCTGCGCTCGGCCAAGATGCTGCGCGTCGCCGAGGACGACATCGTCAAGGACGACGCCCTGGAGGGGCTCACGGCCGTCGTGACGGTCCGCCTCGCCGAGCCGCAGTTCGAGGGGCAGACCAAGGAGATCCTCGGTACCTCCGCCGCCCGCCGGATCGTGGCGAACGTGGTGGCCAAGGAGCTCAAGGCCTTCCTCACCTCCACCAAGCGGGACGCCAAGGCGCAGGCCCGCGCCGTACTCGAGAAGGCCGTCGCCGCGGCGCGGACCCGGATCGCGGCCCGTCAGCACAAGGAGGCGCAGCGCAGGAAGACCGCGCTCGAGTCCTCCTCGCTGCCGGCCAAGCTCGCGGACTGCCGCAGCGACGACGTCGAGCGCAGCGAGCTCTTCATCGTCGAGGGAGACTCCGCCCTCGGTACGGCCAAGCTCGCCCGGAACAGCGAGTTCCAGGCCCTGCTGCCGATCCGCGGCAAGATCCTCAACGTCCAGAAGTCGTCCGTCTCGGACATGCTCAAGAACGCCGAGTGCGGGGCGATCATCCAGGTCATAGGAGCGGGCTCGGGCCGCACCTTCGACATCGACGCGGCCCGCTACGGGAAGATCGTCCTCCTGGTCGACGCCGACGTCGACGGCGCCCACATCCGCTGCCTGCTGCTGACCCTGTTCCAGCGCTACATGCGGCCCATGGTCGAGCAGGGACGCGTCTTCGCCGCGGTGCCGCCGCTGCACCGGATCGAGCTCGTCCAGCCCAAGAAGGGCCAGGACAAGTACGTCTACACGTACTCGGACAACGAGCTGCGGCAGACCCTCCTGGAGTTCCAGCGCAAGGGGGTCCGCTACAAGGACGCCATCCAGCGCTACAAGGGTCTGGGTGAGATGGACGCCGACCAGCTCGCGGAGACCACGATGGACCCGCGTCACCGCACCCTGCGCCGGATCAACATCGGCGACCTGGACGCGGCGGAGCAGGTCTTCGACCTCCTCATGGGCAACGACGTGGCGCCCCGCAAGGAGTTCATCACCGGCTCGGCGGCGACCCTCGACCGCTCGCGCATCGACGCCTGACAGACTCCACCCGTGGGTGGAGCCACACGCTCCACCCACGGGCCGATCACACGGTCGCTGACTCTCCGTAGCATCGAAGTGTCGGAGGGGGACGGACATGGGCGAGAAGCGCGACTGAGGATTCGCGACGTCGATGACGAGGACGGGTACCGGGACGGGGACGGGGACGACGGAGCGTGCAGGGGCGACGAGCGCGGTGGCGCACGTCAGCTCCTGGCGGTCCTGGCCCTCGCGGGAGGCGCTCACCCGCGTCGGTGTGCCCCGGGGGCGGATCGTCCTCGACCACACCATGATCGCGGGCCTGAGCGTCCTGGTGTTGACCGGCTGCTACACCTCGGGCGCGTTCGCCGGCTGGTACGCGCCGTTGCCTCCGCTGGGGTTCGGCCTCTGTGTGGTGGCGGCGCTGCGGTATCACCACACGACCCTCGACCATCGTCTGGCGGCCTCGCTGGGACTGCTCGCGGGGATCGCGCTCTGTGGCCTGGGGGCCTATGCGGCGGGCGCCCCGACGCCTGCGACGGTGATCTGGATCGTGGTCTCGGTCATGGCGATGGAGCGGCTGCCGCTCCCCGTGGGGCTGGCGACCGTGGCGGTCCTCGTGGCCGGGTTCGTGGAGGCCGACGAGACCGGGATCCTCGGGGCCGGTATCACCACGGTGGCCGTGCTGCTCGCCGGATACTCCCTCCGGCTGGACGCCGAGGCGCGGGGGGCCGGATTCCAGCTGCTCGCCCAGGAACGGCTCGCCCGCGAGGCGGAGGCCGCCTCGGCGGCGCTCGCCGAGCGGGCCAGGATCGCCAGGGAGATACATGACGTGCTCGCCCACAGCCTCTCCGCGCAGATGGTGCACCTGGAGGTCGCACGGCTCCAGATCGAAGCCGGGGCGGACCGCGCGGAGATCCTCAAGCTCGTGACCTCGGCACGTTCCATGGCCAGGGAGGGCCTCGCCGAGACCCGCCACGCACTCTCGGCCCTGCGCGGGGACATGGCGCCCGTCGAGGACTATCTGCGGGAGTTGGCGCGGGAGGACCGCGCCGAGGTCGATGTCACCGGCGAGCGCCGGGACCTGCCCGCCGAGGCCTCGCAGGCGGTGCGGCGGGTCGCACAGGAAGCTCTCACCAATGTCCGTAAGCACGCCCCGGGCGCCCGGACCAGAATCCGATTCGCCTACGGGACGGACGAGGTCTCCCTGGAGATATGCGACTCAGGACCGCCCCAGACCGACGAGGATGCGCGGATGGGGGAGGAACTCGGGTCCTCCGGCTCCGGGTACGGGCTGCTCGGCATGAGGGAGCGGGCCGAGCTGCTCGGCGGCAGCCTGGACGCGGGGCCCGAGGGACCCGGGTTCACGGTGCGGTTGCGGGTGCCGGCATGAGTGCCGCGGACGGTGACCGTGTCGCACGGGTCGTCGTCGCCGATGACCAGGCCGTCGTGCGCGAGGGGATCGTGATGCTGCTCGGCCTGCTTCCCGGGATCGAGGTCGTCGGGTCGGCAAGGGACGGGGAGGAGGCGGTCGCGCTCACCGCCGAGCTCGGTCCTGACGTCGTCCTGATGGATCTGCGGATGCCCCGCTGCGACGGCGTCGAGGCCACCCGCCGGATCCGTGACCGGCACCCCGGGACGGAGGTCGTCGTGCTCACCACCTACGCCGACGACGACTCGCTGTTCCCGGCGCTGCGGGCCGGGGCGCGCGGTTACCTCACCAAGGACGCCGGCGGGGAGGAGATCGAGCGGGCGGTGCGGGACGTGATCGACGGGCGGGCCGGACTCTCTCCTTCCGTACAGCGGCGGCTCCTCGAGCGGCTGCTCGACCGGGACGCCCGGGACGCCCGGGAGGTCCAGGACATCCGAGACGCCCGAGACACCCGGGCCGTCCAGGACAGCCGGGACAGCCGGGACGTCCGGGACAGCCAGGACAGCCGGGACGTCCAGGGCACCCGGGACAGCCGGGATGCCCCGGATGGGCGGGCCGAGCGGGCTGAGCGGTCCGGATGGGCAGGGCGGGCAGGGCGGGGCGGGTCCCAGGGCGGGTCCTGGACCGGGACGGTCACGGGCAGAGGGTCCGGGGTGCCGCCGGGGGCACCGGTCGGCTTGTCCGGTCCGGACGCCGACGGGCTGACGGAGCGGGAGACGGAGGTGCTCGTGCTGGTCGCGGACGGATTGTCCAACCCGGAGATCGCCGGACGGTTGCGGATCTCCACGGCCACGGTGAAGACCCACATCAACAACCTCTTCGCCAAGACCGGGGTGCGCGACCGGGCCCAGGCCGTGCGGTACGCATATCAGCACGGTCTGGTCAGGGCGCCTGGGAGAAGAGTCACCTGATGGGGTGAAGTGAGGGAGGAGAAGAGTCCGGGATCTTCCCGCTCTGTCCATCCTTGGGCACGCGGCCGAAACGGTTCGCTGACAAGGAGAGTTGGCCGGTGGAGCAGGTGGACAAGCAGGAGGGGCGCGACGCTTCGGCGATGGCGGTCGACGACCCCTGGTACGACGCGACGGCCTCCGGTCGGGGCGAGGAGGCGGCGGTCGGGGCGCCCGGAGGCGGCCGCCCCGACGCGGTGCCGCGGCAGCGGGTCCACAGCGCGGCGGAGATCTATCTGGAAGTCCAGCGGAGCCCCGCCTTCCAGGAAGTGCGCCGCCGCTACCGCCGGTTCGTCTTCCCGGCCACCCTGGCGTTCCTCCTCTGGTACCTCGCCTATGTGGTGGCGGCGACCGCCGCGCCCGGGCTCATGGGCCGGCCGGTGGCCGGAGCGGTGAACGTGGCGATGGTGGCAGGGCTCGCACAGTTCCTCACCACCTTCCTGCTGACCTGGGCGTACGCGCGCCACGCGCGGCTGCGCAGGGACCGGGCGGCGCTGGAACTGCGCTGGGACACCCAGGAGATGACCCGAGGGGTGGTGCAGCCGTGACCGGAGACCACCAGACCCTGGCGCTCGTGCTGTTCAGCGTGTTCGTCGCCGTGACCCTCGCGATCACCACCTGGGTGAGTCGGCACCGCCACGGTTCGGCGGAGGAGTTCTACGCCGGAGGGCGGCTGTTCTCGCCCTTGGAGAACGGCTTCGCCATCGCCGGGGACTACATGTCCGCGGCCTCGTTCCTCGGCATCTCCGGGCTGATCGCGCTCTACGGCTACGACGGCATGCTGTACTCCGTCGGCTTCCTCGTCGCCTGGCTGGTCGTGCTCCTGCTGGTCGCCGAACTGGTCCGCAACTGCGGGCGGTTCACACTGGCCGACGTCGTCGCCGCACGGATGGCGGAGCGGCCCGTGCGGATCGCCGCCGGAACGTCCTCGGTGGCCGTCTCCGTGCTGTACCTCGTGGCCCAGATGGTGGGTGCCGGGAGCCTGGTGGCACTGCTGCTCGGCGGTTCCAGCGAGGCGGCGCGCTCGTGGACGGTGATCGGAGTGGGCGCGCTGATGGTGATCTACGTGTCGCTCGGCGGCATGCGGGCCACCACCTGGATCCAGATCGTCAAGGCGGTCCTGCTCATGGCGGGCACGATCGCGCTCACCGTCCTCGTCCTGCTCCGGTTCCACGGCGATGTGAACAGCCTGCTCTCCACCGCGGCCGAACGCAGCGGGCACGGGCTGGACTTCCTCGCGCCCGGGCTGCGTTACGGCGGGGACTGGACGGCCCGCCTCGACTTCATCAGCCTCGGCCTCGCCCTCGTTCTGGGCACCGCCGGACTGCCGCACATCCTCTCGCGCTTCTACACCGTGCCGACCGCCCGCGCCGCCCGCCGCTCGGTCGTCTGGTCCATCGGGCTCATCGGCAGCTTCTACCTGATGACCATCGTGCTCGGCTTCGGCGCGGCCGCGCTGATCGGACCCGACCAGGTCCGCGCCTCCAACGCGTCCGGGAACACCGCCGTACCGCTGCTCGCCCTCGACCTCGGCGGAGGTGCGGGCTCCACCGGCGGCACGGTGCTCTTCGCGATCGTCGCCGCCGTCGCCTTCGCGACCATCCTCGCCGTCGTCGCGGGGATCACGCTGGCCTCCTCGGCCTCCGTCGCCCACGACCTGTACGCCTCACTGCGCCGCCGGCACGCGAAGCAGTACAGCGAGGTGACCGTCGCCCGGGTCGCCGCCGCGGGCATCGGCGCGGCCGCCATCGGCCTCGGACTGCTCGCCCGCGACCTCAACGTGGCCTTCCTCGTCGGCCTGGCCTTCGCGGTCGCGGCCTCCGCCAATCTGCCGGTGCTGCTCTACTCGCTGTTCTGGCGGAAGTTCACCACCCGGGGCGCGGTCTGGTCGGTGTACGGCGGTCTGATCCCCGCCGTGCTGCTCGTCCTGGTCTCCCCGGTCGTCTCCGGCAGCCCGGAATCGCTGTTCCCGGGCGTCGACTTCCACCTCTTCCCGCTGCAGAACCCGGGAGTGGTCTCCATCCCGCTCGGCTTCGTCGCCGGGTGGATCGGTACGGTCACCTCGCCCGAGCCGCCCGACGAGGCCCGGCACGCGGAGACCGAGGTACGGGCCTTGACGGGCGCCGGAGCCGTCTGACCGTCGGCCTTCCCGTGAGGGGCGTCAGCCGGTGGAGGGTGAGCTCGCCCAGGCGTACCGGTGCTCGGGGCGGCCCGTCTCGCCGTACCGGAGGGAGAGGCGCACCCGGCCGGTGCGTTCCAGGAGCTTGAGGTAGCGCTGCGCGGTCTGGCGGCTGACGCCGGCCCGCTCCGCGATCTCCTGCGCGGACAGCGGGCCGCCGGCCGCGAGCAGTACCTGCCGGACCAGCTCGGCCGTGGTGGGGGAGTGGCCCTTGGGCAGGTCGGGGGTGACGGCGCCCGCCGACAGGACCCCGAAGATCCGGTCCACCTCGGCCTGCTCCGCCTCGCCGCCGCTCTCCAACGTGCGGCGGAGCGTCGCGTACGCCTCCAGCTTGGCGCGGAGCCCGGCGAAGTTGAACGGCTTGACCAGGTACTGGAGCGCGCCGTGCCGCATCGCCGACTGCACGGTGGCCACGTCACGGGCCGCCGTCACCATGATCACGTCGCACTGGTGGCCGCGCGCGCGGAGCTCTCGTACCGCCGCGAGCCCGTTCTCGTCGGGCAGGTAGTGGTCCAGGAGGATCAGGTCCACCGGCTGTCCGTCCAGGGCGGCGAGCGCCTCGGCGGTCGAGTGGGCGGTGGCGACGACCCGGAAGCCGGGCACCTTGGCGACATAGGCGGCGTTGATCCGCGCGACGAGCGCGTCGTCGTCGACCACGAGTACGTCGATCACCGCGCCTCCTCGACGAGCTGTGATGCCTCTTCCGGATCGGTCAGGGCGTCCGGGAGGACGACCGTGAACACGGCGCCGCCCTCGGGACCGCCGGTGACCCCGGCGGTGCCGCCCCGGCGCTCGGCGAGCCGGCGCACCAGGGCGAGGCCGAGCCCGCGCTTCCCGTGGGACGGCAGCGCCTTCGTCGTCCAGCCCTCGGTGAAGATCAGCTCGCGGCGCTCCTCCGGGACGCCCGGGCCGCTGTCCGAGACCCGCAGCACCACCGTACGGCCCTCGGTGCGGAAGGAGACCTCGATGCGGGCGCCGGGGGTGCCGGCGACGGCGTCCAGGGCGTTGTCGACCAGGTTGCCGACGACGGTGACCAGCTCGCGCGGGTCGACGAGCCGGTCCGGCAGCAGGGAGTCGGGCGCGAGCCGCAGCGAGACGCCGCGTTCGGCGGCGACGGTCGCCTTCCCGACCAGGAGCGCGGCGAGGAGCGGGTCGTGGACCTTCTCCGTGACCTGCTCGGCGGTGGCCCGGTGCACGCCGACGACCTCCGTGACGAACTCGACCGCCTCCTCGTGCATCTCCAGCTCCAGGAGCCCGAGGAGGGTGTGCAGCCGGTTGGCGTGCTCGTGGTCCTGGGCGCGGAGCGCGTCGATCAGGCCCCGGGTGGAGTCGAGCTCGCGGCCGAGGCGTTCCAGTTCGGTGCGGTCGCGGAGGGTCGCCACGGCGCCGCCGTCGTGCGTGGGCATCCGGTTGGCGATCAGCACCCGGTGTCCCTGGACGGTGAGCAGGTCCTCGCCGGTGACCCGGCCGGCCAGGACGTCGGCGGTACGGCCCCCGCCGAGGACCTCGTCGAGCGGCCGGCCCGCCGCCTCGGGGCCGAGGCCGAGGAGCCGCTGAGCCTCGTCGTTCATGAGCCGTACGGAGCCGTTCCGGTCGAGGGCCACGACGCCCTCCCGGATGCCGTGGAGCATGGCCTCGCGTTCGGCGAGCAGCGCCGAGATGTCGGAGAAGGCCAGGTCGTGGGTCTGCCGCTGGAGCCGCCGGGAGATCAGGTACGCGGCGAGCGCCCCGGCCGCGAGCGCACCGCCCGCGTAGGCGAGGAGGCCCGGGATGGCGGCGACGAGCCGGTCGCGGACGCTGTCGTACTCGATGCCGACGGAGACCGCGCCGACGATCCGCCCGTCGGCGTCCCGCAGCGGCGCCTTGCCGCGCGCCGAGCGCCCCAGGGTGCCGCTGTCGATCTCCATCACCTCGTGCCCGGCGAGGACGGCGCTCGGGTCCGTGGAGACGACCCGGCCGATCTGGGCGGGGTCGGTGTGCGACCAGCGCACCCCGTGCGTGTTCATGACCACCACGTACTCGGCGCCCGTGGAGGTCCTGATCCGTTCGGCCTCCGCCTGCACCGGGCCCCGCGCGGACGGCCGGCTGCCGGTGAGGTCTGCGGCGAGCCGGGGCGAGGCGGTGGTCCCGGCGATGGCCAGGGCCCGCCGCATGGCCTGGTCATCGAGCTGGGCGCTCAGCGGGGCGAGGAAGAGGCCGGTGGCGAGGACGGTCACACCGGTCGCGATGGCCAGCTGCATCAGCAGGACCTGGGAGAACACCCGCCGCGGCCACCCGAACCGGAGACGGCGCGCGCGGGGGCGCGGGGGGCTGGTCTGTGCGGGGCTCATGCCCGAAAAGGTAAACGGCGGCGAGCCGTGACCGGAAACGGTGACGGAACGGGCGCCTATTCTGGGGGTTTCCCACGCCGGGTTTCCCACGCGGGTTTCCCATGCCGGGTTTCCCACGCGGGGTTTCCCATGCCCGTAGGACCCGAGGAACCGGAGGCACGTCCCTTGACCACGCAGCAGATCCCCGTCGTCGTCCTGGCCGGGTTTCTCGGAGCCGGGAAGACCACGCTCCTCAACCACCTGCTGCGCAGTGCCCGGGGCACCCGTATCGGAGTCATGGTCAACGACTTCGGCGACATCGGCATCGACGCGATGACCGTCGCCGGCCAGGTCGGCTCCACCGTCTCCCTCGGCAACGGCTGCCTGTGCTGCGCCGTCGACGCCGGCGAGCTCGACGAGTACCTGGAGGTCCTGACCCGGCCCGAGTCCCGGCTCGACGTGATCGTGATCGAGGCGAGCGGGCTCGCGGAGCCGGAGGAGCTGGTCCGCATGGTGCTCGCCAGCGAGAACGAGCGGGTCGTGTACGGAGGGCTCGTCCAGGTCGTCGACGCGGCCGAGTTCGCGGCCACCCGGCAGCGGCACCCCGGGACCGACCGGCACCTCTCCCTCGCCGACCTGGTCGTCGTCAACAAGGCCGACCGGGTGGCCGAGGACGAGCTGCGGAGCGTACGGGAGACGGTGGCCGGGCTCGCCGGACGCGCCGCCGTCGTCGAGGCCTCCCACGGGCGCGTCGACCCGGAGCTGCTCTTCGACCGGGTCGTACCGGAGGGCGAGATCGAGGGCCAGATGTCGATCGAGGACATCCTGTACGGCTCCGAGGACGAGGGCCACGCCCATCCGCACGCGGCCTACGAGAGCCTCTCCCTGACCGCCTCGACGCCGCTGCACCCGCGCCGGCTGATGGCCTTCCTCGACTCGCGCCCCGAGGGCCTCTACCGGATCAAGGGCTTCGTCGACCTCGGCCCCGCCGACCCGGCCAACCGCTACACCGTGCACGCGGTCGGCCGCTTCCTGCGCTTCTACCCCGAGCCCTGGCCCGCCGGCGAGGAACGCCTCACCCAGCTCGTCCTGATCGGCTCCGGCATCGACGCGGCCGCACTGCGCAAGGAACTCGCCTCCTGCGAGCTGAACGGCCCGCAGGACGCCCCCGACGAACACAGCATGTGGGGCGTCCTGCGGTACGTACAGCGGACGGAGGAAGAGCCTGACGAGTCCTAGCTCGCCGGGCCCGCCACCACGTCGACCGGCTTCGGGAGCGGGGTGCCCGAGCCGTCGCGGCGCGGGTCCGGGTCGGGCAGGTCCACCGGGGCGCCGGTCTTCTGGGCGGCGCGGGCCGGAGTGGCGCCCGCCCAGGCGAAGGTCAGGACGTCCTCGCCCTTCAGGAAGCGCTGGCAGCGGACGCCGCCGGTCGCGCGGCCCTTGCGCGGGTACTGGTCGAAGGGGGTCAGCTTCGCCGACGTACCCGCCGAGGAGTCCAGGGTGCCCGTGGAGCCCGCGACGGTGAAGACGACGGCGTCCGCCGCCGGATCCACGGCCGTGAACGAGATCACCTCGGCGCCGGCGGCGAGCTTGATGCCCGCCATGCCGCCCGCCGGGCGGCCCTGGGGCCGCACCTGCGAGGCCTGGTAGCGCAGCAGCTGGGCGTCGGAGGTGATGAAGACCAGGTCCTCCTCGCCCGTCCGCAGCTCCGTCGCGCCGACGATCCGGTCACCGTCCTTGAGGGTGATGACCTCCAGCTCGTCCTTGTTCGCCGGGTAGTCCGGCACCACGCGCTTCACCACGCCCTGCAGCGTGCCGAGGGCGAGGCCCGGGGACGACTCCTCGAGCGTGGTCAGGCAGACCACCGTCTCGTCCGCCTCCAGCGAGAGGAACTCCGACAGCGGCGCGCCGCCCGCCAGGTTCGGGGCGGTCGCGGTGTCCGGCAGCTGCGGCAGGTCGATCACCGCGAGCCGCAGCAGTCGGCCGGCCGAGGTCACGACGCCCACGTCACCGCGCTGGGTGGCCGCGACCGCCGAGACGATCACGTCGTGCTTGGTCCGCTTGCCGTCCTCCGCCGGCGGGAGGTGCTCGGTCACCGTACGGGCCAGCAGGCCCGTCGAGGAGAGCAGCACCCGGCACGGGTCGTCCGCGACCTCCAGGGACACGGCCGCGACGGGCGCGCCCGCAGACTCCAGGAGGACCGTCCGCCGGTCCGTGGCGAACTTCTTGGCGACCGCGGCCAGCTCCGCCGAGACCAGCTTGCGCAGCTCCGCGTCGGACTCGAGGATCCCGGTCAGCTCGTCGATCTCGCCGTTGAGACGGTCGCGCTCGGTCTCCAGTTCAAGGCGGTCGAACTTGGTGAGGCGGCGCAGCGGGGTGTCCAGGATGTACTGCGTCTGGATCTCGCTCAGCGAGAAGCGCTCCATCAGGCGCTCCTTGGCCTGGGCGGAGTTCTCGCTCTCCCGGATGAGCCGGATGACCTCGTCGATGTCGAGCAGGGCGACGAGGAGGCCCTCGACCAGGTGGAGCCGGTCGCGCTTCTTGGTGCGGCGGAACTCGGAGCGGCGCCGGACCACCTCGAAGCGGTGGTCGAGGTAGACCTCCAGGAGCTCCTTGAGGCCGAGGGTGAGCGGCTGTCCGTCGACCAGCGCCACGTTGTTGATGCCGAAGGACTCCTCCATCGGCGTCAGCTTGTAGAGCTGCTCGAGGACCGCCTCGGGCACGAAGCCGTTCTTGATCTCGATGACCAGGCGAAGGCCGTGGCTGCGGTCGGTGAGGTCCTTGACGTCCGCGATGCCCTGGAGCTTCTTGGAGCCGACCAGGTCCTTGATCTTGGAGACGACCTTCTCGGGGCCGACCGTGAAGGGCAGCTCGGTGACGACGATGCCCTTGCGGCGGGCCGTCACGGTCTCCACGGTCGCGGTGGCGCGGATCTTGAAGGAGCCGCGGCCCGACTCGTACGCGTCCTTGATGCCGGAGAGGCCGACGATCCGGCCGCCGGTCGGCAGGTCGGGTCCGGGCACGAAGCGCATCAGCGCCTCGAGGTCGGCGTTCGGGTAGCGGATCAGGTGGCGGGCGGCCGCGACGACCTCGCCGAGGTTGTGCGGGGGCATGTTGGTCGCCATGCCGACCGCGATTCCGGACGCGCCGTTGACCAGCAGGTTCGGGTAGGCGGCGGGGAGCGCGACCGGCTCCTGCTCCTGGCCGTCGTAGTTCGGCGCGAAGTCGACCGTGTCCTCGTCGATGGACTCGGTCATGAGCAGCGCGGCCGGGGCCATCCGCGACTCGGTGTACCGCATGGCGGCCGGCGGGTCGTCGTTGCCCAGGGAGCCGAAGTTGCCGTGGCCGTCGACGAGCGGGAGGCGCATGGAGAAGGGCTGTGCCATGCGGACCATCGCGTCGTAGATCGACGCGTCGCCGTGCGGGTGGAGCTTGCCCATCACCTCGCCGACGACCCGGGCGCACTTGACGAAGCCGCGGTCGGGGCGGAGCCCCATCTCGCCCATCTGGTAGACGATGCGGCGCTGGACGGGCTTCATGCCGTCGCGGGCGTCGGGGAGGGCGCGCGAGTAGATCACCGAGTACGCGTACTCGAGGAAGGAGCCCTGCATCTCGTCGACCACGTCGATGTCGAGGATCCTCTCCTCGTACGCGTCGTCCGGCGGCGGTGTCTTCGTGCTGCGGCGGGCCATCGCGGCTGCGGCTCCTTCACCAACAAGGTTGATCTGACGCGGACCATTGTGGACCGTGCCACCGACAACGCCGACCGCGACCCGGAAGAGGGACATCACGAAGGGTCGGGAACTTCGCCAGGTGTCGGCGCGCTTGCATACAGTGGCAGGACTTTTTCACATCGCGATCGAAGGGACGTACATGCCCATGGGTCACACGGCCACGGCCGAGGCCGGCTCCGGCGGCCTGACAGCGACCGAGCACCGGTTGGCGAACGGCCTGCGCGTGGTGCTCTCGGAGGACCACCTGACCCCGGTCGCCGCGGTCTGCCTCTGGTACGACGTCGGCTCGCGTCACGAGGTCAAGGGTCGCACGGGTCTCGCCCACCTCTTCGAGCACCTGATGTTCCAGGGCTCGAAGCAGGTGCACGGGAACGGCCACTTCGAGCTGGTGCAGGGGGCCGGCGGCTCGCTCAACGGCACGACGAGCTTCGAGCGCACCAACTACTTCGAGACCATGCCCGCGCACCAGCTGGAGCTCGCGCTCTGGCTGGAGGCCGACCGCATGGGCTCGCTGCTCGCCGCCCTGGACGACGAGTCCATGGAGAACCAGCGGGACGTCGTCAAGAACGAGCGCCGCCAGCGCTACGACAACGTGCCGTACGGCACGGCCTTCGAGAAGCTGACCGCCCTCGCCTACCCGGAGGGCCACCCGTACCACCACACGCCGATCGGCTCCATGGCCGACCTGGACGCGGCCACCCTGGAGGACGCGCGGAACTTCTTCCGCACGTACTACGCCCCGAACAACGCCGTGCTGTCCGTCGTCGGCGACATCGACCCGGTGCAGACGCTCGCCTGGGTCGAGAAGTACTTCGGCTCCATCCCCGCCCACGACGGCAAGCCCGAGCCGCGCCCCGGCGACCTGCCCGAGGTCATCGGCGAGCAGCTGCGCGAGGTCGTCGAGGAGGAGGTCCCGGCGCGTGCGCTGATGGCCGCCTACCGGCTGCCGCACGACGGCACGCGCGCGGCGGACGCCGCCGACCTGGCCCTGACGGTCCTGGGCGGCGGGGAGTCCTCCCGCCTGCACAACCGCCTGGTCCGCCGCGACCGTACGGCCGTCGCCGCCGGCTTCGGCCTGCTGCGGCTCGCCGGCGCGCCCTCGCTGGGCTGGCTGGACGTCAAGACCTCCGGTGGCGTCGAGGTCCCGCAGATCGAGGCGGCCGTCGACGAGGAGCTCGCCCGGTTCGCCGCCGAGGGCCCCACGCCCGAGGAGATGGAGCGCGCGCAGGCCCAGCTGGAGCGCGAGTGGCTGGACCGGCTCGGCACGGTCGCGGGCCGCGCGGACGAACTGTGCCGGTTCGCCGTGCTGTTCGGCGACCCGCAGCTCGCCCTGACCGCCGTCGACCGCGTCCTGGACATCACCGCCGAGGAGGTGCGGGAGGTCGCCGCGGCCAAGCTGCGCCCCGACAACCGCGCGGTGCTCGTCTACGAGCCCCTGGCGACCGAGCAGAACGCCGACGGCGACGACCACGAAGAGGGAGCGGACCAGTGACCGACGCCGCCGCGTCTTTGACGAGCATGGACTTCCACCCGCAGCCCCGGCCGGGCACCGCGAAGCCGTGGGCCTTCCCGGCCCCGGACCGGGAAAAGCTGGACAACGGTCTGACCGTGCTCACCAGCCACCGCCCCGGCCAGCAGGTCGTCGCCGTGGAGATCTTCCTGCCGGCCCCGCTGGACGCCGAGCCCGCCGGTCTCGACGGCGTCGCCACCATCATGGCCCGCGCGCTCTCCGAGGGCACCGACCAGCACAGCGCCGAGGAGTTCGCGGCCGAGCTGGAGCGCTGCGGCGCCACGCTCGACGCGCACGCCGACCACCCGGGCGTACGGGTCTCCCTCGAGGTCCCGGTCTCCCGGCTGCCCAAGGCGCTCGGCCTGCTCTCCGAGGCCCTGATCGCCCCGGCGTTCGACGAGTCCGAGATCGAGCGCCTGGTGCGCAACCGTCTCGACGAGATCCCGCACGAGACGGCCAACCCGGCCCGCCGCGCCGCCAAGCAGCTCTCCAAGGAGCTGTTCCCGGCCGAGTCCCGGATGTCCCGGCCGCGCCAGGGCACCGAGGAGACCGTCGCCGCGATCGACGCCGCCGCCGTGCGCGCCTTCTTCGAGGCGTACGTCCGGCCCGGCACGGCCACAGCCGTGGTCGTCGGCGACCTGACCGGCGTCGACCTCGACAAGGTCCTCGCCGAGACGCTGGGCGCCTGGACCGGCGAGCCGGCCGAGCCGCTCCCGATGCCGCCGATCACCGCCGACGACACCGGACGGGTCGTCATCGTGGACCGTCCCGGCGCCGTGCAGACGCAGCTGCTCATCGGCCGGATCGGTCCCGACCGGCACGACCGCGTCTGGCCGGCCCAGGTCCTCGGCACGTACTGCCTCGGCGGCACCCTGACCTCGCGTCTGGACCGAGTCCTGCGCGAGGAGAAGGGCTACACGTACGGCGTGCGGGCCTTCGGCCAGGTGCTCCGCTCGGACGCCGAGGGGAACGGCGCCGCGATGCTCGCCATCAGCGGATCCGTCGACACCCCCAACACGGGCCCGGCCCTCGAGGACCTGTGGAAGGTGCTGCGCACCCTCGCCGCCGAGGGCCTCACGGACGCCGAGCGCGAGACGGCCGTGCAGAACCTGGTGGGCGTGGCGCCCCTCAAGTACGAGACGGCCGCCTCCGTCGCCGGGACGCTCGCCGACCAGGTGGAGCAGCACCTCCCGGACGACTTCCAGGCCCAGTTGTACGCGCGCCTGGCCGAGACCGGCACGGTCGAGGCGACGGCCGCCGTGGTCAGCGCCTTCCCGGTGGACCGGCTCGTCACCGTCCTCGTCGGCGACGCGGCGCAGATCGCGGAGCCGGTGCGCGCGCTCGGCATCGGTGAAGTGACCGTCGTGACGGGCTGATTCCGGCCCCGAGGCGACAACAGGAGGGCCCCGACGGCCTAGTTCGTCGGGGTCCTCCTCTTTGTCCGTATTGCGATCAAGGTGATCGTTTGCCCTGTGGCATGTCTTACAAAAGGCGTGTCTGGTTGGTGATTGAAAGACGATCCGCATAGCGTCGGTGCGGCTGTTCGCCAGTTGCACGTGCCGCAGCCGCGGCATCGGACAGTCATCGCCGAGTCCCCGTCAGGCGCGAGCCTGGGGAGCCGGGGACCCACACGCAGTCCCTGGGGTGAATCGGGCGCCTTCGTCTCGTGCGGAGGGGCTCGTAGGAGACCTTCCTGCTCCGAACCCGTCAGCTAACCCGGTAGGCGAGAAGGAAGGAAAGGATCAGCCTCTACATGGCGTTCACCCGTGCCACCGGGAAGCATCGTGCTCCGAGCCGGATGGCGCGCCGCGGCGTGGGCATCGCCGGCGTCGCGACGCTCGCCACCACCGGCGTCATCGGAACCCTCGCCTCCCCGGCGCTCGCCGCCGACACGGACAACCGCTCCGCCGAGGACACCGGCCTCACCCAGGTCATCGCCGAGGAATCCCTCGTCGACGGGATCAACGCCCAGGCCGCCGCCCAGGAGCAGGAGGCCGTCGAGGCCGTCGCCAAGGCGAAGGCCGCGGCCGAGGCGAAGCGCAAGGCCGAGGCCCGCGCCAAGGAGGTCCGGCTGGAGCGCGAGCGCGCCGCCCGCGAGGCCGAGCGCCGCCGCCTGGCCTCCTTCCAGCTCCCCGTCGCCGGCTCGTACGTCTCCACCGGCTACAAGACCGGCGGCTCGCTCTGGTCCTCCGGCAGCCACTCCGGCATCGACTTCCACGCCGCCTACGGCACCCGGGTCGTCTCCGTCGGCTCCGGCACCGTCGTCGAGGCCGGCTGGGGCGGCGCGTACGGCAACAACATCGTCATCCGGATGAACGACGGCACGTACACCCAGTACGGCCACCTCTCCTCCATCGGGGTCTACGTCGGCCAGACCGTCGAGCCGGGCCAGCAGATAGGCATCTCGGGCTCGACCGGCAACTCCACCGGCCCCCACCTCCACTTCGAGGCGCGCACCAGCCCCGAGTACGGCTCGGACATCGACCCGATCGCGTACCTCCGCGCCCGCGGCGTCAACGTCGTCTGACCTCGTTGGGTCCGGCCCCGGACCGCGTCGCAAAAGCCCCGGCTCGTACTGAGCCGGGGCTTTTCGCTGACCAAAAGATATCCATGGATTCCGCCGGGGCATCGGAAATTCCGGCCTGCTGCAATAGAGTCGAAGATCGGGCGCAGAACAGGCGCCGATGAATTGACTCGCGCGGACCAAGGCGGAGGTCGGACATGCGCATTCCCGCGCACTCGGTATGCACGGCGATCCGGGACGACATCGTCTCCGGCGTGTACGAGCGGGGCAGCCGGCTGACCGAGGAACAACTCGCCCGCCGGTACGGGGTCTCCCGCGTCCCGGTCCGCGAGGCGCTGCGCACCCTGGAGTCCGAGGGCTTCGTGGTCACCCGGCGCCACGCGGGCGCCCATGTCGCCGAGCCGACCGAGCAGGAGGCGGCCGACCTGCTCGACATGCGGGCGCTGCTCGAACCGCTGGGGGCCGCGCGGGCCGCGCAGCGGCGCACCGAGGCGCACCTCAAGGTGCTGCGCGGCCTGGTCAGGCTGGGGCAGGAGCGGGCCAGGCGCGGTCAGGGCGAGGACCTGAGCTCGCTCGGCGGCTGGTTCCACGAGACGCTCGCGCAGGCCTCGGGGAGCCCGGCCCTGACGGCGCTGCTCACCCAACTGCGGCACAAGATCGCCTGGACGTACGTGGTGGAGCAGCCCGCCCAGCCGGTGGAGGCCTGGGCCGAGCACGGCGCGATCGTGGACGCCGTGGCGCGCGGCGACGCCGAGCGGGCGAGGTCGCTGACCGCGCTGCACGCGGAACGCTCGCTGCCGCTGCACCGGCTCAAAAGGCCGGAGCGAGGCCGTGTGAGGGTTTCGCAACATGCCGTCAACACGACGAGCGCCCGGAATTAACGCGCCCACCGTATACAAAGAACAGGCATTCGGTCGCGGTTTTCGTGCTGCCCGGAAATGGGTCCGTTCATGCAAATGGCCGTGGCCGCCGGAATTCCGGCGGCCACGGCCATTTGAAGGAAGGGGCCGGGGTCAGACGGTCTCGGGGAGCTCGTCCAGGCCCTCGGCGACCAGCTTCGCCAGGCGGTCGAGCGCGGCCTCGGCGCCGTCGGCCTCCGAAGCGAGGACGATCTCCTCGCCGCCCTGCGCGCCCAGGCCGAGCACCGCGAGCATGGAGGCGGCGTTCACGGGGGTGCCGTCGGACTTGGCGATCGTCACCGGCACGCCGGAAGCCGTGGCGGCACGGACGAAGATGGACGCGGGGCGGGCGTGCAGGCCCTCGGCCCAGCCGACGTTGACGCGGCGCTCAGCCATGGTGTTGCCCTTCGACTCTCAAGCGGGTTGTCTAGACCAGTCTCTCACGGGTTGCGCGGTGCTCGCGCCGACCTCCGGCCCGGGAAGGCGCGGAAAAGGCCACCCTTCGACCAGGACCGGACCGTCCGTCGGCCCTCCCAGCTTGCAACACCTCGCATCCCGCACAGGCACCCCGCGACCGGTGCCGCAGTCGTGTCGCGGTCGTAGGCTGACCCCATGCAGAGCGCGTCGGAGCAGTCGGAAGCGGCGGAACCACCGGCATCACCGGCGCCGCCGGCACCGCCGGAGCACGCCTATCCCGACCACTGGGAGGCGGACGTGGTGCTCCGCGACGGCGGCACCGCGCGCATCAGGCCCATCACCGCCGACGACGCCGACCGGCTCGTCAGCTTCTACGAGCAGGTCTCGGACGAGTCGAAGTACTACCGCTTCTTCGCCCCCTACCCGCGCCTGTCCGCCAAGGACGTCCACCGCTTCACCCACCACGACTTCGTGGACCGGGTCGGGCTCGCGGCGACCGTCGGCGGCGAGTTCATCGCCACCGTGCGCTACGACCGCATCAACGCCCAGGGGCTGCCCGCCTCCGCCCCGGCCGACGAGGCCGAGGTCGCCTTCCTCGTCCAGGACGCGCACCAGGGGAGGGGCGTCGCCTCCGCCCTCCTCGAACACATCGCGGCGGTCGCGCGCGAGCGGGACATCCGGCGCTTCGCCGCCGAGGTGCTCCCCGCCAACACCAAGATGATCAAGGTCTTCACCGACGCGGGCTACACCCAGAAGCGCAGCTTCGAGGACGGCTCCGTACGGCTCCACCTCGACCTCGAACCGACCGACCGCTCCCTCGCCGTCCAGCGCGCGCGGGAGCAGCGCGCCGAGGCACGCTCCGTACAGCGGCTCCTCACCCCCGGCTCCGTCGCCGTCGTCGGCGCCGGACGCGCACCGGGCGGCGTCGGCCGGACCGTGCTCCGCAACCTCCTCGGGGCCGGCTTCACGGGACGGGTGTACGCGGTGAACGCCGCGCTCACCGGAGAGACCGAGTTCGACGGCGTCCCCGCCCACCCCTCCGTCGGCGCCATCGGCGAACCGGTGGACCTGGCGATCGTCGCCGTCCCCGCCGAACGGGTGCCCGAGGCCGTCGCGGACTGCGGCGAACACGGGGTGCGCGGCCTCGTCGTGCTCTCCGCCGGATACGCCGAGAGCGGGGCCGCCGGCCGCGAGCGCCAACGCGAGCTCGTACGGCAGGCCCGCTCGTACGGCATGCGGATCATCGGCCCCAACGCCTTCGGGATCATCAACACCGCCGACGACGTCAGGCTCAACGCCTCCCTCGCGCCGCAGATGCCGGCCGCCGGGCGGATCGGTCTCTTCACCCAGTCCGGCGCCATCGGGATCGCCCTCCTCGCCGGGCTGTACCGGCGCGGCGCCGGGCTCTCCTCCTTCATCTCGGCCGGCAACCGCGCCGACGTCTCCGGCAACGACTTCCTCCAGCACTGGTACGACGACCCCGGCACCGACGTCGTCCTCCTCTACCTGGAGTCGATCGGCAACCCCCGGAAGTTCACCCGGCTCGCCCGCCGCACCGCCGCCGTCAAGCCCGTCGTGGTCGTCAAGGGCGCCCGGCACAGCGGCAGCGCCCCGCCCGGCCACCGGGTGCCGGTCACCCGCATCCCGCACGCCACCGTCTCCGCGCTGCTCCGCCAGGCCGGGGTGATCCGCGTCGACACCGTCACCGAACTCGTCGACGCCGGACTGCTCCTCGCCGCCCAGCCGCTGCCCGCCGGGCCCCGGGTCGCGATCCTCGGCAACTCCGAGTCGCTCGGCCTCCTCACGTACGACGCCTGCCTGACCGAGGGGCTGCGCCCGCTCCGGCCGCTCGACCTGACGACGGCGGCGGTCCCGGCGGACTTCCGGGACGCGCTGGCGGCGGCGCTCGCGGACGAGACCTCCGACGCGGTCGTCGTCACCGCGATCCCCTGGGTCGGCGAGGACGGGGCCACCGAGTTCGGCGACGGCGAGGTGCTCGCGGCCGCCCTCCGCGAGGCCGTCGCCTCCGCCCCCGCGCCGACGAAGCCGGTCGTCGTCGTCCACGTCGAGATGGGCGGCCTCGCGGAGGCCCTCGCGGTGGCGACCAGCACCCGGCCGACGGCGGCGGGGCGCGGGGCCACCACCCCGGAGAACCGTTCCGGCGCCGTCACTCCGCAGGGAACCCACGCAGACGGGCCCCGCCCCGAGGCCGCCGCCCCCGCCACAGCCGCGGCCACCACTCCCGTACAGCAGACCACCACCCCCGTACAGCAGCAGGGCACCAACCCCGTACGACAAGACGCCACTCCCGCACCGCAGGCCGCCACTCCCGCACCGCAGGCCACCATCCCCGCCTACCCCGCCGCCGAGCGGGCCGTGCGGGCCCTGGCCGAGGCCGTGCGGTACGGGCAGTGGCGGCGGCAGGCCGCCGAGCCCGGGCGGGTGCCCGAGTACGAGGACATCGACGAGGCCGGGGCCGCCGCGCTCATCGAAGGGGTCCTCGGCGGCGACGGCGTGGACGCCCGCGGTGTGACCCTCGACACCGAGGAGACCGGGGCGCTGCTGGCCCGGTACGGGATCACCGTCCGGCCCACCCTCCCCGCGCCCACCCCCGACGCCGCCGTCGCGGCCGCCGGCCGGCTCGGCTACCCCGTCGCGCTCAAGACGACCGCGCCCCACCTCCGCCACCGCCCCGACCTCGGGGGCGTCCGCCTCGACCTCGCCACCGAGGAGCAGCTCCGCACGGCGTACGCCGAGCTGACCGAGGTCCTCGGCAAGCCGGAGGAGCTCCAGCCCGTCGTCCAGGCGATGGTGCCCCGGGGCGTCGACACCGTCGTCCGCTCCGCGATCGACCCGGCCGTCGGCGCCGTCCTCTCCTTCGGCCTCTCGGGCGCGGCCTCCGAACTGCTCGGCGACACGGCCCACCGGCTGGTGCCGGCCACCGACCGGGACGCCGCCGAACTCATCCGCTCCCTGCGCACCGCCCCGCTCCTCTTCGGCTGGCGGGGCTCGGCCCCCGTCGACACCCCGGCCCTGGAGGAGCTCCTGCTGCGGGTCTCCCGGCTCGTCGACGACCACCCCGAGGTGGTGGCGGTCTCCCTGGAGCCGGTGGTCGTGGCCCCCCGTGGCCTCTCCGTCCTCGGCGCGACCGTCCGCCTGGCTCCGCCGCCGCCCCGCACCGACCTCGGACCGAGGAGCCTGCCACGTTACTGACGGGCCTGAGGGGGCCCCTCCGCCCCGTAGGATGGAGCTCATGGCAAAGAGCGGTACGACGACCCAGGGGCTGCGCGCGGCGATCGAGCGCAGCGGCTACTACCCGGCCCTCGTGGCCGAGGCGGTGGAGGCCGCCGTCGGTGGCGAGGCCATCACGTCGTACGTGGTCCACCAGGAGACCACCTTCGACGCGAACGAGGTCCGGCGCCACGTCACCGTCCTCGTCCTGACGCCGCACCGCTTCATCGTCAGCCACACCGACGAGCAGGCCGCCGACACCAGCTCCCCGAGCCCGTACGCCACGACCTCCACCGAGTCCGTGAAGCTCGACCGGATCTCGTCGGTCGTCGTCAGCCGCGTGGTCGCCAACCCCGAGTCGTACACGCCGGGCACCCTGCCCCGCGAAGTGGTCCTCACCATCGGCTGGGGTGCCGTCTCCCGCATCGACCTGGAGCCCGCCGCCTGCGGCGACCCCAACTGCGACGCCGACCACGGCTACACCGGCAACGCCACCGCCGACGACCTCAGCCTGCGCGTGAGCGACGCCGGGGACGGCCCGGACACCGTCCGGCAGACCCTCGCGTTCGCCCAGGCCCTGTCCGAAGCCATCGCGGCGACCGCCGCACCCACCCGCTGATGGTGCAGCCGAACACCGCCGTGAGCCACGGCTGGCCCGACGAACCGATTCCGCTCGCCCCGGAGACCGCGCCGGTGCCCGAGTACACCTCCGGCTCGCTCGGCGACCTGCTGCCGACGCTCGTGGCGGGCCAGGGCGTGCCCGGCTTCGACGCGCGGATCGCGGAGCTGACCCCGGCCGACCGGAACTGCGTCTTCCTGATCGACGGGCTCGGCTGGGAGCAGATCAAGGCCCACCCGGACGAGGCCCCGTACCTGACCTCGCTCCTCGGCACCTCGCGCGGCGGCACGGGCCGCCCGGTCACCGCCGGATTCCCCGCCACCACCGCGACCTCGCTCGCCTCCGTCGGCACCGGCCGCCACCCCGGGACGCACGGACTGCCCGGCTACACCGTGCGCAACCCCGAGACCGGCGAGCTGATGAACCAGCTGCGCTGGAAGCCGTGGACCGCGCCGCACGTCTGGCAGCCGTACCCGACCGTCTTCCAGCTCGCGCACGAGGCCGGGATCCACGCCGCCCAGGTGTCCTCCCCGATCTTCGAGCAGACCCCGCTCACCAAGGTCGCGCTCAGTGGCGGAACGTTTCACGGGCGGCTCTCCGGCGAGGAGCGCATGGACTTCGCCGCCGAGCAGCTCGCCGCCGGCGACCGCTCGCTGGTCTACACGTACTACAGCGAGCTCGACGGCGCCGGTCACCGCTTCGGCATCGACTCCGACGCCTGGCGCGGCCAGCTGATGTTCGTCGACCGGCTCGTGCAGCGGCTCGCCGAGCAGCTGCCGCCCCGTGCGACCCTGTACGTCACGGCCGACCACGGCATGGTCGACATCCCCTTCGACGAGCAGCACCGCATCGACTTCGACGAGGACTGGGAGCTGCGCGCGGGCGTCGCCCTCCTCGGCGGCGAGGGGCGCGCCCGCCACGTCTACGCCGTGCCCGGCGCCGAGGCGGACGTCCTCACCTGCTGGCGCGAGGTCGTCGGCGAGCAGTTCTGGGTGGCGAGCCGCGACGAGGCCATCGCCCTCGGCTGGTTCGGCGACGAGGTCGACGAGCGGGTCTACGGCCGGATCGGCGACGTCGTCGCCGCGGCCCACGACGACGTGGCGATCACCGCCTCCGTCAACGAGCCGCACGAGTCCGCGATGGTCGGCATGCACGGGTCCATGACCCCTGCGGAGCAGCTCGTCCCGCTGCTCGAAGTCCGTTCCTGATCCCCTTCCCCCTCCCACGACCTGAAAGGTCCCCGTCCCGTCATGCCCGAGCTGGTCTTCTTCTCCGGAACCATGGACTGCGGGAAGAGCACCCTGGCGCTCCAGATCGCCCACAACCGCGACGCGCGGGGGCTTCAGGGCGTGATCTTCACCCGCGACGACCGGGCGGGCGAGGGCAAGCTGTCCTCCCGGCTCGGCCTGGTGACGGACGCGGTCGAGGCGCCCCGGGACATGGACCTGTACGCGTACCTCGTCACCCAGCTCTCCCAGGGCGGCAAGGCCGACTACGTCATCGTGGACGAGGCGCAGTTCCTCGCCCCGGAGCAGATAGACCAGCTCGCCCGCATCGTCGACGACCTCAGCCTGGACGTCTTCGCCTTCGGGATCACGACGGACTTCCGTACGAAGCTGTTCCCCGGCTCCCAGCGGCTGATCGAACTGGCGGACCGGATCGAACACCTCCAGGTCGAGGCCCTGTGCTGGTGCGGCGCCCGCGCCACGCACAACGCCCGTACGGTCGGCGGCGAGATGGTCGTCGAGGGCGAACAGGTCGTCGTCGGGGACGTGAACCGCCCGGCCGAGGAGATCGGCTACGAGGTCCTCTGCCGCCGCCACCACCGTCGCCGCCTGACCTCGTCCTCCGCCCACGCGAGCGCCCTCTCCCCGGACGTCCTTCCCGTCGGCCAGGCCTGACGGTACGCATCCCGGACCCGCCGGGATCGGTTCGCGCCCGACGGCGGGCCTCAGGCCGGCGGCCGGAGGGCGCGGGTCAGGTCGTCGAGGGCGGCGGTGTCCAGGGGGGCCGTTCCCGTCAGGGTGCCGACCAGTGCCTGGGCGAGGACGGTCGCGGAGCCGATGCGGGTGTCCTCGCGCTCGTCGCCGGTGACCTTTCCGATGACGGCGTCACGCACCGCGTACGAGATGGCGGGGTCCCCGAACAGTTCGGGAAAGGACAGCGCCATCATGCACACGCCCACGTTGGCGGAGAGGATCGACTGGCCGGCCAGTTCCGGGGCCATGCGCAGGCGTCCGGCGTCGCGGCAGCGTTCCACGGCCTTCAGGAGGATCGCCTGGGCCTCCTTGATGGCCTGCGGCTTGGCGTCGCCCGTCGGCGTGAACATCAGGCGGTAGAGGTACGGGTTGCGCAGCGCGAACGTGACGTGGCTGTCCCAGGCCGTGCACAGGTCCGCCACCGGGTCCTCGGTGAGCGGGTTCCGCCGCTTCTCGGTGAGGAAGCGCTCGAAGCCGATGTCGGCCACCGCCGTGAGCAGCCCCTGCTTGTCGCCGAACTGGCGGTAGATCTCCGGCATGCCGACCTTCGCCCGGTCGCAGATCGCCCGGGTCGAGATGGCCAGCGCGTCCTTGGTGGCGAGCAGTTCCTCGGTGGCTTCCAGGATGCGCTCTCGTGCCGTCGACATGGCTCTCACGATAACAGCGCTAACACGAGGGACCTGGGGCTTGATAGCGATGTTAACGATGTGTGTTAGCGTTCATAACGTCAATCTCGTCCGACCGAGAGGAACCGCCATGACCGCCTCCACCACCCTTCGCGATGTGATCGGCCTGCCCCAGGAGCTGCCGCGACTCGGCGAGTCCGTGCTGATCATGGTCGACTTCCAGAACACCTACCGCACCGGCGTCATGCGGCTCGACGGGGCCGAGGAGGCCGTGGCCGCCGGCGCCCGGCTGCTCGCCGCCGCCCGTGCCGCCGGTGCCCCGGTCGTCCACGTCGTCAACGACGGCGGCGAGGGCACCCCGTACGACATCCGGGCCGAGATCGGCTCCATCAGCGACGAAGTCGCCCCGATCGAGGGCGAGAAGGTCGTCGTCAAGCAGTTCCCCAACGCCTTCCACGCCACCGACCTGGAGGAGACCCTCAAGGAACTCGGCGCCGGCGGCGACCTGGTCATCGCCGGCTTCATGACGCACATGTGCGTCCTCTTCACCGCCCAGGGCGCCTTCAACCTCGGCTACCGCCCCACCGTGGTCGCCGAGGCCACCGCGACCCGCCCCCTGGAGGCGCCGGACGGCACCGTGCAGTCCTCGGACGCGCTCCGGGCCGCGAGCCTCACGACCGTTCGTGATCTCTTCGGGACCGTGGCGCGCACGGTCGACGAGCTCGTCGGCTGACGCCTCCGGGGCGTGTGGCACCCGGAGTTCACCCGGGGTGTACCTGAAGAGCGCCTGCTGATCGGTTGCGGGTCGCCCGCCTCGGCGGTAATGGCGGTCGGCCCGCGACGACCCCTCCGGGCGTCCGAAGTGCCGTGCGCCCCCTGGAGGATGTGTGCCACCCGCCGCCGAGGCCGTGTACGTCGAGGACTCCGAGCACGGGACCGTACGTGACGAGCCGGGCGGCGACGCGCGGCGGCGGTTCGCGGGTCTGCGGGCCCCGGCCGCCGCCGCCCTGCTCACCGCCGTACTGCTCTGCCTCGCCACCCGACTCTCCCGCACGTACCCCTTCGGCCCGGTGACCAGGAACATCGTCGACCTCGGCCAGCAGTACCTGCCGTTCCACGCCTACTGGCGGGCCTTCCTGCTCGGCGAGACGCACGGGGACGCCTTCCTCAACTGGAACTCCGGCTTCGGCGCCAACTTCCTCGGCGACATCGGCACCTACCTGAGCAGCCCCTTCGACCTGCTCGTCGTGTTCTTCCCGGCGGACCGCGTCGAACTCGCCCTGTACGTCGTCACCGCCGCCAAGATCACCGCCGCGGCGGCCGCGATGGCGCTGCTGCTCCTGCGGCTGCGCCCCGGTCCGTGGCCGGTCGCCGCCGTCCTCGGCACGGCGTACGCCCTCTCCGGCTGGACCTTCAACTACGGCGCCACCGTCCCGATGTGGCTCGACGGGCTCGTCGCCTTCCCCCTGCTCTGCCTGGTCGGCGAGTGGGCCCGTACCGGCCGCCGTCCCGTCCTCGGCCCCCTCGTCGTCGCCCTGGCCTGGATCGCCAACTTCTACACCGCGTACATGGCGACCCTCGGCGCGGCCGTCGTCCTCGTGGTGCGACTCCTCACCGCCGAGGAGACGGCCACCGCCCGGCAGCGCCTCACCGGCGCGCTGCGCGCCGCCCGGGGCGTCCTCATCGGCATCGGGCTCGCCGCGCCGCTCGTCGTGGTCGTCTTCCTCGCCACGAAGGTCGCCGACCCCACCCCCGAGACCGTCTTCGCGCCGGCCCCCTGGACGGACGTCCTCGCCCGGTTCCTGCCCGCCACCGCGAGCGTCGCCAGCCCCGCCCTGTTCATCGGCACGCCCGCGCTCGCCCTCGCCCTGACGCTGCCCTTCAACCGGGCCGTCGCCCCGCGCGTACGGGTCGGCTTGACGGCCGCGGTCGTCCTGGTGACGCTCTCCCTCCAGTGGGAACCCACCCACCTCCTGTGGCACGCGGGCGCCTCGCCCAACGGCATTCCGTACCGTCAGACCTTCGTCCTCTGCGGCCTGTTGCTCATCGCCGCCTGGTTCTCCGTCGCCCGGGGCGTCCCCCGGCCGGCCGCGCTCCTCGCGGGCCTGGCGCTGCTCGGGGCCCTGGCGTGGGCGGCCCGGGGGAGCGTCGACATCGACCGGTGGACCTTCCCCGCCTTCGGCGCGGCGGCGCTCCTCGCCCTGATCGCCGTCGTTCTCGCCTCGGTCGGCGACCGCCGCGACCACGCACGCGTGCTCCCCGATTCGACCGGTGACGGCCCGTCCACCGCGCGCGTACTTCCCGATTCGGCCGGCATCCGCCGGTCGACCGCGCGCGTACTCCCCGATTCGGGTGGTGACGGCCCGTCCACCGCGCGCGTGCTCCCCGATTCGGCCGGCATCCGCCTGTCCACCGCGCGCGCACTCCCCGTCCTCGCCGTCGTCCTGCTCGTCGCCGCGCAGGCGGGCGAGGTGGCCGTCACCGGGAAGCGGATCGAGGAGCAGCAGCGGAGCAAGGTCTCCTGGTCGCCCCGGGTCGGCCCCTGGCACGCGTCCGCCGCCGCGGAGGTGGCCCGCGCGGACGCCTGGCCCCGTCACCGCACGGATCCCGGCGAGGTCCCCGGAGGCAACGACGTGCTGCTCGTCGGAGGGCAGGGCGCCGACTACTACAGCAGCCTCACGTCGGACGTGACCTCCCGGACCCTGGCCTCGCTCGGCTTCGGCTACTACGCCAAGGGCCGGCACCCGGTCAGCCTCGACAACCTGGTGGCGGACGCCCTCTTCTCCATCGGCACCCGGCTGCGTTCGGAGCCCACGGAGCCGGTACGGCAGGACGCCGCGCCCCGCGCCACGGTCACCGCGACCACCACCCCCGTACCGCCCCTGGTCACCGTCCGCCCGCCGGGCCGGCCCGCCACGCACCCCGGGGACTCCGCCTTCGCCCGGCAGGAACGCCTCCTCGGCGCCGACGTGTACGAGCTGCCCGTCCCGCGCCGTACCGGACGCACCCTCACCGCCCGCTGCCCCGCGGGCTCCCAGGTCTGGTTCTGGGCGCCCGAGTACAAGGGCACGGCGACCCTGGCGGGGGAGCGGCCCGTGGACTTCGACGGCAAGCCGCCCTCCGTCCGCGCCCCCATGCAGGCCCTCGGCGCCGTCCCGGCCTCCGGCGAGGTACGGATCGAGCTGGGGCCCGAGGGGAAGCCGCGGCTGCCCCGGGAACCCGTCGGCTGCCTGGTCCGCGCCCGGCTCGACTCCGCCGTACGGCAGCTCACCGCCACCGGCGCCACGCGCGTGCGTGCCGGCGGACACACCGTCACGGCCGAACTGCCCCCAGGGAGCAGGGGCGTCGCCGTCCTCGCCGCGCCGCGCATCTCCGGCTGGCGCTGCGCCGCCGGCGACGCGGAACCGCGCCCCGCGCGCGCGTACGAGGGCCTGGTCGCCGTCCCCCTCGACGGACGGGCGAGCTCGGTCAGCTGCTCCTTCCGGCCACCGGGGATGAAGCTCGGCGGCGCGATCGGCGCGGCGGCGCTCCTGGCGCTCGCCGCGACGGGACTGCTGCATCGCCGACGGTCCCGGCGGTGACGGGGTTTCCGCCGGAGACGACAAGAGTTCACCCGGAGTGCACGCGCGGCTCGTTCACCGGGAAAATTCGGCCGTTAACGTGCCCGCGTGCCCGCCGTAACGGCGTTTGATCATTCGATTCAGTGTGGGGATCCCGAGTGCCGAAACTGTCCGTCGTCGTACCGTTCCACAATGTCGGGCCCTATGCGCCCGACACCCTGCGCAGTCTCGCGAACAACGCGGATCCGGAATTCGAGTTCCTGCTGATCGACGACTGCTCGACGGACGACACCCCGGAGATCCTCGACCGCTGGCGCGACCGCCTGCCGAACGCCACCGTCATCCGGCACGAGACGAATCAGGGCGTCGCCCAGGCCCGCAACACCGGAATCGACGCGGCGCGCGGCGACTACCTCACCTTTCTCGACGGCGACGACTGGTACGCGCCCGGCCACCTGAGCGCCGCCGTGGCCGGAATCTCCCGTCTGGACTGCGATTTCGCCCGGACCGACCACGTCCTCTCGGAAGGCCGGAAGCGGCAGATCCGCTATGCCCCGGCCAAGCGGCGCGACACGGTGATGGACCCCCGGGACGGAATCTCCCCGGCCAGCATGGTGACGATGGTCGACTATCCCTTCGTCCCCTTCGGCATTTACAGCGGGCGTCTCTTCGAGAACGGGGAATCCCGCTTCGAGACCTCTCTCCGAACCGCCGAGGACCGGCTCTGGATCTGGCGTCTCCACCTCAAGGCGCGGACTTTCGCGGCGCTTTCCCTGCACGGGGTCTTCTACCGGCGGGGCGTCACCACCTCGCTCACCCAGATCACGGACAACCGGCAGCTGGACTTCATTCCCTCGTACGACCTCCTGCTCGACGACGTCTCCCGGGACCACGAGGCGGACCGCTTCCTGCCGAAGGCGGTCCGCACCTACTGCGCGATGATCGCCTTCCACATGGGGAAGGTGGACAAGTACGAGCCCGCCGTCGCCGCACGGCTGCGCGCAGACGTCCGCGACGCCCTGCTCCGCATGCCGCAGGAGGTCCTCGACGAGACCCTCGCCACCATGGACACCCCGCGCAGCACCCTCCTCCGGAGCCTGCGCGACACCGGAAGGACCGCCTGACCCATGGCCCCCGCCCCCGAGAAGGCGCCCGCCCCCGACCTGCCGGTCCAGATCTTCCAGGTGTCCACCCTGTACGGCGCGGCCACCCTGGCCGCCTCGCTCGACGCCGGACAGTTCGGCCCCCGCGACTCCGCCCGCAGGCTCCTGCTGATCTCGCACAACGCCGAGATCCCGGAGACCGCCCTGCGCCTGGAGACCATGACCGGGTACGAGCGGATCGCCGCCCGCTTCGACGGCACCCTCGACTGGAACGAGACGATCCACCCGTACCACCCCGCCGCCTGGGCGCCCCGCCCCGAGGAGGCCCCGCTCTGGCAGCGCGTCCTGCGCACCGCCTGGGACCTCGGCACCGGCCCGGTCGAGCTGATCGTCGAATCCATCCAGGTCAACCCGGCCAAGGCGCTCGCCGGCGCCTTCCCCGAGAGCACCGTGCACGTCTACGCGGACGGGCTGATGAGCTACGGCCCGACCCGCTCCGACCTCGCGCAGTCGATCGCCTGCCGGATCCGCCGCGTCCTCCACCTCGATTTGGTGCCGGGCCTGCGCCCCCTCCTCCTGAGCGAGTACGGGGTCGAGCCCGAACTCGTCCCCGACGCCGCCTTCCGCGCGGTCCTCGCCGAGATCGCCGAGGAGGCGGCCGACGACCCGGAGATCGCACGAGCGGCCGCCGCGGAGCCGACGGCCCTGCTGCTCGGCCAGTACCTCGCCGCCCTCTCCCTCCTCACCGCCGAGGAGGAGGAAGAGCTGCACGTACGGATGCTGCGCGGGGCCGCCGCGGCCGGACACCGCTCGATCGTCTTCAAGCCGCACCCGACCGCGCCCGCCCGCTACTCCCAGGCCCTGGACGAGGAGGCCGAGCGGAGCGGCGTGCGGCTCACGGTCCTCGGCGGGCCGCTGCTCGCCGAGACCTTCTACGAGCGCTGCCGGCCCGAGCTCGTCGTCGGCTGCTTCTCCACCGCGATGCTCACCGCCGCCGTGTACTACGACGTGCCCGTCGCGCGCGTGGGCACGGCCGAGGTCCTCGAACGGCTCACCCCCTTCGAGAACAGCAACCGGATCCCGCTCACCGTCGTCGACCACCTGGTCGCGGACCTGGAGGGCGGCGAGGAGCCCGCGGTTCCCGGACCGGCCCCGGCCTCGCTCACGCCCCTGGTCCGGGCCGTCGGCTACTGCATGCGGCACAAGGTCCACCCGGGGCTCCGCGAGGAGGCCGCCGCCTTCCTGGCGGAGCACCACGCCGCCCCCGGCACCGCCCATCACTTCACCGCCGAACGGCTGACCCAGCTCGGTCTGCCGGGCGGAGGGGCCGCCCCGGAGCGGACCGGCACGTCCCGACTGCGCCGCGGCCTGGCACGGAGCCGACGGGCCTGAGCCGGTCGACCGGGGATCAGCGCCGACTCGACCTGGTCAGCGCGCGGCCGACCGGGTCAGCGTGCGACCGACCGGGGCAGCGCCGGCTCGACCGGGTCAGCGTGCGACCGACCGGGGCAGCGCCGGCTCGACCGGTCAGCGCTCGGCGGACCTGACCAGGGTGAAGACCGCGCCCTCCGGGTCCGCCACCAGGGAGAGCCGCCCCGCCGTGCCCTCGCGCGGCGGGCGCAGCACCTGGCCGCCGAGCTCCACGACGAGCCGCGCGGCCGCGTCCGCGTCGGCGACCTCGAAGTACGTCATCCAGTGCGGGCCCCGGTCCCGGGGCAGCGCGTTGCCGACGCCGTGCAGCGAGGCCACCGGGGCCCCGGCCACGTGGAGCGTCGCGTAGTCGTGGTCGGCGGAGACGATCGGCTCGACGTCGAAGCCGAAGACCGTCCGGTAGAACTTGCCGACCGAGGACGTCTCGTACGTCAGGAGCTCGTTCCACACCGGGGTCCCCGGCGGTCCCGCCACCGCCGTGCCGTGGTGCTCCTCGGCCTGCCAGACCCCGAAGACCGCGCCGGTCGGGTCGGAGCAGATCGCCATCCGGCCCGCCTCGCCCGCGTCCAGCGGACCGACGGCGACGGTGCCGCCGCAGCAGCGGATGTTCTCGGCGGTCTCGTCGGCGTCCACGGCGGCCAGATACGGGGTCCAGGCGATGCGCAGGTGCCGGTCGGGCGGCAGCTGGCCGATGCCCGCCACCTCCTTGCCGTCGAGCAAAGCGCGCACGTAGGGGCCGAGCTGCTGAGGCCCGGGGACGAACTCCCAGTCGAAGAGCGCGTTGTAGAACTCCTGGGTGGTGTCAAGCCCGTGCACCATCAGGCTCACCCAGCAGGGTGTGCCGGGCGGCCGCGGAGTCGCCTCGCTCATCGTCATTCTCTCCTCGGACCATCGTCGTGGCCGTGCCCCCGTCCGATGGTGACACCGACGGCAGCGCGGCGCGCCCCGGCCGTGCCACTCGTGGCGCGATCCCGTCGGAGGTCGCCGGGTCCGCCCCCGGCGGCCGTGCGGCTGCGCGAGGATGGCCCCATGAAGCCCATCATCTCCGCAAGCGAACTGCTGAGCGAGTCGGCCGGGCCCCGGCCGCCGGTCCTCCTGGACGTCCGCTGGACGCTGGGCGGCCCGCCCGGACGGCCCGCGTACGAGGCCGGCCACCTGCCCGGCGCGGTCTACGTCGACCTGGACGCGGAACTCGCGGGACCGCCCGGGAGCGGCGGCCGCCACCCGCTGCCCGATCCGGAGGCCTTCGGGGCCGTGATGCGCCGGGCGGGCGTCTCGGCGGACCGGCCGGTCGTCGTCTACGACGGGGGTCTCGGCTGGGGCGCCGCCCGCGCCTGGTGGCTGCTCCGCTGGGCGGGCCACCCGGACGTGCGGGTCCTGGACGGGGGCCTCGCGGCCTGGACGGGGGAGCTCACGGAGAAGGTCCCCGCCCCGGAGCCGGGCGACTTCCGGCCGGAGCCGGGTGCCCTGGGACTGCTGGACGCCGACGCGGCGGCGGCGTTCCCCGGTACGGGGCTGCTCCTGGACGCGCGGGCGGCCGAGCGCTACCGGGGTGACGTGGAGCCGATCGACCGGGTCGGCGGGCACATCCCGGGCGCGGTGTCGGCCCCGACGACCGAGAACGTCGACGCCGAGGGCCTCTTCCTGGCCGCCGACGTCCTGCGCGACCGCTTCACGGCGCTCGGCGCGGCCGAGGGGACCCCGGTCGCCGTCTACTGCGGCTCGGGCGTCTCGGGCGCCCACGAGGTCCTCGCCCTGGAGATCGCGGGCATCCCCGCGGGCCTCTACGCCGGCTCCTGGTCGGAATGGTCCTCGGACCCGTCCCGCCCGGTCGCCACGGGCCCGGACCCGCGGTAGCGCCGTAGTACGTACGGGGAAGGGCCCGGCCCTTCCCCGTACAGCCGTCAGTCCTGCTTCTTCCTGCGGGTGCCGAAGACGATCTCGTCCCAGCTCGGCACGGCGGCGCGGCGGCCCGGGCGGACGCCGTCCGCCTCGGCCTGGCGGTCGGTGGCGCCGTGCAGCCGGTCGCGGTGGCCCGAGACCGCACGGGGCATCAGGACGTCGGCGTAGGCCGAGCCCGCGCCCGCCGAGGCGGCCGGGGCCGGCGGCTCCTCCGCCTCCACCTCTTCCGAGGGCTCGGTGTCGGGCGGCTCGGGCACGACCATGTCGCCGCGGAAGCTCGGCACGGCCTCCAGGAGGCTCGTCAGCGAGTCCCGCTCCTCCTCCGGCTCGACGGGCGCGGGCGCCCGCTCCAGCTGGCGGTCGGACCGGTCGATCTGGCGGTCCAGGGCGCGGTCGAGCGGCCTGTCCCGGGGCAGCCGGGCGATGCGCGGCACGAAGGGGAAGCTCGGCTCGGGCGCGGCGGCGATCGTGTCGTCCGTCTCGCCGATCAGGGCCCGCGCCTCGTCGTCGACGGCCTGGACGAGCCGCCGCGGCGGGTCGTACGTCCAGCTGGCCGTGTGGACCTCGCCCGCGACGCGGTAGACGAGCAGCACCTCCCAGGTGCCGTCGTCGCGCCGCCAGGAGTCCCACTGCACGGTGTCCTTCTCGGCGCCGCGCAGCAGCAGCCGCTCCTGCACCGCCTCGCCGAGCTGCGGGCCGCTGTTCTCGCCGGGCCTGCGGACCGGGGTCTTGCGGGCCCGCTCGGCCATGAAGGCGCGCTCCGCGAGCACGGGGCCCTCGAAGCGGCGCACGCGGTCGACGGGGATGCCGGCGAGCTGGGCGACCTCCTCCGCGGAGGCACCGGCCCTTATGCGGGCCTGGATGTCACGGGGACGGAGGTGGCTCTCCACCTCGATCTCGATCTGACCGAGGCGCGCGCGGTCGTTGCGCACGGCGGCACGGAGCCGCTCGTCGATCGGAAGCGTGTACTCCGTGCTGTCAGCAGCCTTCAGCACCAGTCGTGTGCCGTCGTTGGAGACGGCCACGACACGCAGTTCGGGCATGGGGACCTCCCGGGTGGTGCCTGCCGACGTCACGTGCGTCGCTGCTTCCGCTAGTCGAGTGTGGCCTGCCCGGGTGCAGCCTGCCACTACCTTGCCGAGTTGCCCGGCGTGTCGGGCATGGACCCTGGAACGCCGTTATGGCACGGTTACCTGTTCACTACCCGGAGTGACTGGCGGTCACTCTGTGCAGTCGGTTTCCGTGCGATGCCGAGGCGTCGCCGGTTCGAGCGCCGTGTCCGGCCCCCTCCCCGTGATCGCGGGCACCCGTGAGGGCGTCCGGACCCAGGGTTTGTCAATGTACTCCATTCGGGCCACCTGGGTGGACCGGCGCGCCGCCCAACTTCTCGGGCGGTACGGGAGTTGAGTCTCCGCGATCTTCCCCCGTACGTGTCACTCTTCACAGAAACAGCAGAAACGGAACTATTCGCTTCTCCCGTTTGTCCCTTCTGGGTGCAAGACGAACAGATGAACCACCAGGGGTCGGAGATGCGTCACAGGCCGGAAACCGACGGGGCTGAGCCGGAGGAGGGGGAGGGGAGCGGCAGGAGAAGGATCGACCTGAGTGTGGCTCAGGTCTCCGGCAGCGCCCTGGCCGCGGTCATCGCCGCCAAGCTCGCCTCGACCCTCGGTGTGTACGGCACGATCCTCGGCGCCGGTGTGATCAGTGTCATCGCGACCTGCGGCGGACCGCTCTTCCAGTACCTCTTCAAGCGCACCGGCGAGCAGGTCCGCGACGTGACCGCGGTGGCCAAGCCGAAGGCGCGTCAGGTCCGGGTCCCGGCCGGGCCGCAGGACGACCGCACCCTCATGCTCGCCACGGTCCCGGCCCCCCTGCCGTCCGACGGGGAGTTCGGCGAGGCGACCACGCACGGCACCCGCGTCCGGGGCTGGAAGCGGCCGGCGATCGCCGCCGCCCTGGTCTTCGGCGTCACCATGGGCGGCATCACCGCCTACGAACTGGTCGCCGGGCAGGACTTCAGCGGCAAGCAGGGCACCACCACCTTCGGCTCCGTCGTGCGCGGCGGCGGCAGCAGCGGCCAGGACGCGCCCGACCGGGACGCGGGGCCCACGCCCGCGCCGTCGGGGTCCGCGGACGGCACCGGGCGGCAGCAGGGCGGCACCGGCACCCCCACGACGGGATCCACGAAGGGATCCACGCCGACCCAGGAGCCGACCACCGCCGCTCCGTCGACGGAGCCGACCCCCTCGGGTTCCGCCGGCGAGGGGACGACGCCCGCCCCGACGCCGACCGGTCCGACGACGGAACCGACCGCGCCGACCCAGGAGCCGACCGCCGGGACGGTGCAGCCGGAGACCCCCACGGCCCCGACGCCGGCCGGAGCCGACGCCGGAGCCGAGTGACCTTCAGGCGCGTGTCCGAGTGACCGTCAGTCGCCCAGGACCCGGCGCAGATAGTCGTTGGCGAACAGCCGGTCCGGGTCGAGCCGGTCGCGCAGCTCCGTGAACTCGGCGAAGCGCGGGTAGGCCTCGGAGAGGTAGGCGGCGTCGCGGGTGTGGACCTTGCCCCAGTGGGGGCGGCCCCCGTGCGCCGTCATGATGCGCTCCACCGCGGTGAAGTAGCCGTGGTGGGGCGTTCCCCTGTAGAGGTGGACGGCGATGTACGCGGTCTCCCGGCCCGAGGCCGTGGACAGCGCGATGTCGTCCGCCGGGGCCGTGCGCACCTCCACCGGGAAGCTCACCTTGAGCGGCGAGCGCTCGACCATCGCCTTGACCTCGCGCAGCGCGGCGACCGCCGCCTCACGCGGAAGCGCGTACTCCATCTCCAGGAAGCGGACCCGGCGCGGCGAGGTGAAGACCTTGTACGGGATGTCGGTGTACGTACGGGCCGACAGGGCCCGGCTGGAGACCTTGGCGATCGACGGGATGACCGGCGGCACCGCCCGGCCCAGCGAGCAGGCGAGCTGGAAGATCCCGTTGGAGAGGAGCTCGTCCTCGATCCAGCCGCTGATCTTTCCGGGCGGGGCGGCGGGGCCCGCGCTGCGGTTGTTGCGCTTGGTGTTGCAGTTGTCCGTGTGGGGGAACCAGTAGAACTCGAAGTGCTCGTTCTCCGCGTGCAGCTCGTCGAACTCCGAGGTGACCCGGTCGAAGCTCATCGGCTCCTCGCGCGCGGTGAGCAGGAAGACCGGCTCCACCGCGAAGGTGATCGCCGTGACCACACCGAGGGCGCCGAGCCCGATCCGGGCGGCCGCGAAGACCTCCGGGTTCTCCTTCTCCGAACAGGTGAGCAGCTCGCCCGAGGCCGTGACCAGCTCCAGCTCGCGGATCTGCGCGGCGATGGACGCCGACTCGCGGCCCGTGCCGTGCGTGCCGGTGGAGGTGGCGCCGGCGACGGTCTGCTCCATGATGTCGCCCATGTTCGTGAGCGACAGGCCCTCCCGGGCCAGCGCCACGTTGAGCCGCTTCAGCGGCGTGCCCGACTCGACCGTCACGGTCATCGCCTCGCGGTCGATCCGCCGGATCCCGGTCAGCAGGCCCGGCCGGATCAGTACGCCGTCGGTGGCGGCGATCGAGGTGAAGGAGTGGCCGGTGCCGACCGTCTTCACCCGCAGCCCGTCCTCGGCCGCGCGGCGCACCGCCTCGGCGAGCTCCTCGGCCGAGGCCGGGCTCACCTCCCGGACCGGGCGGGAGGTGACGTTCCCCGCCCAGTTACGCCACGGGCTGCTCGCCGTCCTGGCGCTCCCCGACCCCGCTGTCGTCGTACCGCTCACGCTGCCCCTCCCGGTTAGGCGCCGGCCTGCGCAGCCGGCGGTGTCCGAGGAGACCCACCGCGACCGCGAGCGCGCCCGAGACGACGGGCACCACGTACCCCGCCTCCGCCCCCGACGCGTCGACCACCCAGCCGGCGGCCGAGGAGCCGAGCGCCACGCCGATCGCGAGCCCGGTACCCGTCCAGGTCATGCCCTCGGTCAGCTTGGTGCGCGGTACGTGCGCTTCGACGAGGGCCATGGTGGTCACCATCGTCGGTGCGATGGACAGGCCCGCGACAAAGAGCGCCACGGCCAGCAACGGCAAGTTCCCGGCCAGTAGGAGGGGGATCATACTCACGGCCATCGCGCAGATGCCCAGGAGCCATCTGCGGGACGCCTCGCCCTTGAGGCGGAGCAGTCCGAAGACGGCGCCGGCCAGGCCGGAACCCAGCGCGTAGACGGCCAGGACGAGGCTGGCGGCGGCCTTGTGGCCCTGCTCCTCGGCGAAGGCCACGGTCACCACGTCCACCGAACCGAAGATGGCGCCGGTGGCGACGAACGCGAGGGTGAGCACCTGGAGGCCGGGGGAGCGGAGCGCGGAGGTACCCCGGGTGCCCTCCTTGGGGTGGGGGACCGGCTCCGTGGCGCGCTGCGAGGTCAGCCAGAAGACGCCGGCGGCCAGGAACGCCCCGGCGAACAGCGGACCGGCCTCGGGGAACCAGGCGGTCGACAGCCCGATCGAGAGGATCGGGCCGAAGATGAAGCACACCTCGTCGACGATCGACTCCCAGGAGTACGCCGTGTGCAGGCGCTGCACCTCGCCCCGGTAGATCTCCGCCCAGCGGGCGCGGATCATCGCGCCGACGCTCGGCACGCAGCCGATCACGGCCGTGAAGACGAAGAGGGTCCAGTCCGGTGCCTTCTGCTGCACGCAGAGGAGGAGCCCGGCGGCCGCGGCGAGCGAGACCAGCGTCACCGGGCGGAGCACCGCGCGCTGGCCGTACTGGTCGACCAGGCGCGAGACCAGGGGGCCGAGGACCGCGGCGGACATCGCGAGCGTCGCCGAGAGCGCGCCGGCGAGTCCGTACCGGCCGGTGACCTGCGAAATCATGGTCACGATGCCGATGCCCATCATGGACAGCGGCATCCGGCCGAGGAACCCCGCGACGGAGAACGAGGCGGTTCCGGGCGCCGCGAAGATCGCGCGGTAGGGACTGGGCAAGAGAGGTCCTTGGTCAACACGTGTAATTAACTCCTAAAGCCTACGGTGTTGAACTCGCTGCGTCATCCCCGTTTTCTGGACAGGCACTGCCGGACGAACCCCCGGACGGGCCGCGCCCTCCGCCGCCGGAAGCGGGTGGGAGGATCGGTGCCATGTCCGATCAGCACGATCCCGCCCCGTACGACGCCCTGCTGCTGCTCTCCTTCGGCGGCCCCGAGGGCCCGGACGACGTGGTCCCGTTCCTGGAGAACGTGACGCGCGGCCGCGGCATCCCGAAGGAACGGCTCAAGGAAGTGGGACAGCACTACTTCCTCTTCGGCGGCGTCTCCCCGATCAACGACCAGAACCGCGCGCTCCTCGACGCGCTGCGGACGGACTTCGAGCAGGCCGGACTCGGTCTGCCGGTCTACTGGGGAAACCGGAACTGGGCGCCGTACCTCACCGACACCCTCCGCGAGATGATCACCGACGGGCGGCGCCACATCGCCGTCCTCACCACCAGCGCGTACGCCTCCTACTCCGGCTGCCGCCAGTACCGCGAGAACCTCGCCGACGCGCTCGCCACCCTGGAGGCGGAGGGACTCCCGCTGCCCCGGGTCGACAAGCTCCGGCACTACTTCAACCACCCCGGCTTCGTCGAGCCCATGGTCGAGGGCGTCCTCGCCTCCCTCGCGGAGCTCGACCCGTCCGTGCGGAACGGCGCCCACCTCGCCTTCACCACCCACTCCATCCCCGAGTCCGCCGCCGACAGCTCGGGACCGGTCACCGAGCACGGCGAGGGCGGGGCGTACGTGAAGCAGCACCTCGACGTGGCCCGGGTGATCGTCGACGCGGTCCGCGAGCAGACCGGCATCGCGCACCCCTGGAAGCTCGTCTACCAGTCCCGCAGCGGCGCCCCCCACATCCCGTGGCTGGAACCCGACATCTGCGACCACCTGGAGGAGCTCCACGGCGCCGGCGTGCCCGCCGCCGTCATGGTCCCGATCGGCTTCGTCTCCGACCACATGGAGGTCCTCTACGACCTCGACACGGAGGCCACCGCCAAGGCGGCCGAGCTCGGCCTGCCCGTCCGGCGCTCGGCGACCGTCGGAGCCGACCCGCGCTTCGCCGCCGCCGTCCGCGAGCTCGTCCTGGAGCGCGCCGCGACCGAGCGGGGGACCAGGGTCGAGCGGTGCGCGCTCGGTGCCCTCGGGCCCTCCCACGACCTCTGTCCGATCGGCTGCTGCCCGGCAAGGGCGGAGCGGCCCGCCGCGGCCGGAGCCGACAGCCCGTACGCGTAAGGAGTCAGCGTGACCGACGTTTCCGACGTTCCCGACCCCCTGCTCACCGAACTGCTCGACCTCGCCCTGGAGGCCGCACGGCGGGCCGGAGCGCTGCTGCGCGACGGCCGGCCCGACGACCTGGCGGTGGCGATGACCAAGACGAGCCCCATCGACGTGGTCACCGAGATGGACATCGCCGCCGAGAAGCTGATCACCGGCTTCCTCTCCGAGCACCGCCCGCACGACGGCTTCCTCGGCGAGGAGGGCGCGTCCAGCCCCGGCACCAGCGGGATCCGCTGGGTGATCGACCCGCTCGACGGCACCGTGAACTACCTCTACGGCCTGCCCACCTGGGCGGTCTCGATCGCCGCGGAACGGGACGGCGAGACCGTCGTCGGCGTGGTCGAGGCCCCGATGCGCGGCGAGACGTACCGGGCGGCCCTCGGCCGCGGCGCGTACGCGGGGGAGCGGCGCCTCGCCGTCCGCCCCTCGCCCGCCCTCGACCAGGCCCTCCTCGGCACCGGCTTCGGCTACATCCAGGCCCGCCGCGCCCACCAGGCCGACGTCGCCCAGCGGGTCATCCCGCGCGTCCGCGACATCCGCCGCGGCGGCTCGGCCGCCATCGACCTCTGCGACGTCGCCGCCGGCCGCCTCGACGCGTACTACGAGCGCGGCCTCAACCCCTGGGACCTCGCGGCGGGGGCGCTCATCGCCCGCGAGGCGGGCGGCCTCACGGGCGGCCGCCCCGGCGAGCCGGAGTCCGGAGAGCTGACGCTCGCGGCCTCCCCGGGCCTCTTCGGGCCGCTCCAGGAGCTCCTGGAGGAGCTGGGGGCCTGGCACGACTAGGACAGCCCCAGGGACTGTCCGGTGGACGCACGGGGGCCCCGGTGCCGGGAACGGCGCCGGGGCCCCTGCGTGCGTACGGGTCGGGCGGTGTACGGGTCGGACTGGTGATACGGGTCAGACGCCCGGCGCGGCCACCTCCACGCCGTGCTCGGCGGCCAGCCGGTGCAGGTCGTCCAGCTCCGCCTGCTCCATCTCCGCCAGGTAGTCGTCGCCCGTCTCACGGGCCCGCGTGAGGTCCGTCTGCGTGGTCCTGATGCGGTGCAGCAGTCCTGCGGTGAAAGCGTCCATCGTGCGCCCCCTCCTCGTGGGTCCGGTGGCACGGGGGTGTGCCGAGGGTGGGTGGATCAGTAGGTGGATCACACACTGCGAACTCTGGGGGACAGAGAGCGGTCGGTTGCGCGCCACATACAGGGCGTGATCACGGGGTGTGCAGTCGTCCTCCCCAGCCCTTTCCTCAGAGAAACCTCAACTGGCCCGAGAATCCGGTGAATTCTTCGTTCCGGGCCGTGCGCCCCCTCGCGCGCCCCCTCCCGTCCGCGGCCCCGCACCGCCGTCTTACAGCCGGTTTACGCGCGTACGGGGCAGGATGGACACGCACAGTCAGTGCTCGGATTTCAGCCGGTCCCCACCCCGGACAGCGGCTCAACGGAAGGATCTACGACGTGCGCGTACTCGTCGTCGAGGACGAGCAGCTGCTCGCCGATGCGGTGGCCACCGGACTGCGCCGGGAGGCCATGGCCGTCGACGTCGTGTACGACGGCGCCGCGGCCCTGGAGCGCGTCGAGGTCAACGACTACGACGTCGTCGTCCTCGACCGCGACCTCCCGCTCGTCCACGGCGACGACGTCTGCCGCAAGATCGTCGAGCTCGGCATGCCCACCCGCATCCTGATGCTCACCGCCGCCGGCGACGTCAGCGACCGCGTCGAGGGCCTGGAGCTCGGGGCGGACGACTACCTCCCCAAGCCCTTCGCCTTCACCGAGCTCACCGCGCGCGTGCGCGCCCTCGGCCGCCGCACCACCGTCCCGCTCCCGCCCGTCCTGGAGCGCGCCGGCATCAAGCTCGACCCGAACCGCCGCGAGGTCTTCCGCGAGGGCAAGGAGGTCCAGCTCGCGCCGAAGGAGTTCGCCGTCCTGGAGGTCCTCATGCGCAGCGAGGGCGCCGTCGTCTCGGCCGAGCAGCTCCTGGAGAAGGCCTGGGACGAGAACACCGACCCGTTCACCAACGTCGTGCGCGTCACCGTCATGACCCTGCGCCGCAAGCTCGGCGAGCCGCCGGTCATCGTCACCGTCCCCGGCTCCGGGTACCGGATCTGACCCGATGGCCACGACCCCCGCACCCCACCCCCAGGCGCCACCGAAACCGACCTGGGACCCCCGGGACCCCGTCCGGCCGCTGCTGCGCCCGACCATCCGGATACGGCTCACGCTGCTGTACGGCGGGATGTTCCTGATCGCCGGCATCCTGCTGCTGTCGATCATCTACCTCTTCACCGCCCAGGCGCTCAGCGACAGCACCTCCCAGCTGCCCTTCAAGGTCGTCAACGGCACGGTCCAGCCCACCACCTCCTGGTGCACGCTGCCCGAGTCCCCCACCGGCGACCAGCTCAACAACGCCGTCACGCTCTGCCTGCGGCACCAGAGCGACATCGCCCTGGAAGACCTGCTGCGCCGGTCCCTGTTCGCCCTGCTGGGCCTGAGCATCATCGCCTTCGCCTTCGGCTACGCCATGGCGGGACGGGTGCTCTCCCCGCTCGGTCGGATCACCCGGACCGCCCGCCAGGTGGCCAGTTCGGACCTGTCCCGGCGGATCGAGCTGGACGGCCCGGACGACGAGCTCAAGGAGCTCGCCGACACCTTCGACGACATGCTGGACCGCCTGGAGCGGGCCTTCACGGCCCAGCAGCGGTTCGTCGCGAACGCCTCGCACGAGCTGCGGACCCCGCTCGCGATCAACCGCACCCTCCTGGAGGTCCACCTCTCGGACCCCGGGGCGCCGGTGGAGCTCCACCAGCTCGGCAAGACCCTGCTCGCCACCAACGAGCGCAGCGAGCAGCTCGTCGAGGGCCTGCTGCTGCTCGCCCGGAGCGACAACGAGATCATCGAGCGCAAACCCGTGGACCTGGCCGAGGTCGCCGAGCGGGGCGTCGACCAGGTCCACGCCGAGGCCGAGGCCAAGGGCGTGGAGATCCGCGGCGAGCGCGAGTCGGCCGTCGTCCAGGGCAACGGCGTGCTCCTCGAACGGATCGTGCTGAACCTGCTCCAGAACGCCGTCCGGTACAACGTGCCGGAGGGCGGCTGGGTGGAGGTCACGACCGAGGCCAAGGACGGCCAGGCGGTCCTGGTCGTCTCGAACACGGGTCCCGTGGTCCCCGCGTACGAGATCGACAACCTCTTCGAGCCGTTCAGAAGGCTCCGGCAGGAGCGGACCGGCAGCGACAAGGGGGTCGGTCTCGGCCTGTCGATCGCCCGGTCCGTGGCCCGCGCCCACGGCGGCCGTATCATCGCGGAGCCGCGCGAGGGCGGCGGACTCGTGATGCGCGTCACACTGCCGATCTGACACACTGCACGAGCCGACCGGTTCCGTTCGCTTTGCGCGGAATTCCGGGACCCCGATCCTGAGACGCTCATGTGTGATCGATCACAGGAAAAGGTGTCCGGCCCCCCACTCTCCGTGACCGGGAAATCCCTCGGAAAACCAGGAAAAGTCCGGGTTTCCCGGGCCCGGATTGACGGGAAGTACACGGGGTGGCGCCTGCGAGGGACGCCCGGAGGACCGTGTACGGTCCGGTTCGCCACCCGAAGCCGATCACTCGCGAGAGTGCGCGACGGGTGTCGATTGAGTAACAGACCTTGATGTGAGGCAAAATCTCCGCCTCAGGTCGGGCACAAGTCCGACCTCTCACGCGTTACGTGCGCTGGAGACACCGCAACCACCCAGAGGGGGAGAGCGACATGGCAACGGATTACGACACCCCACGCAAGACCGACGACGACGTCGACTCGGACAGCCTTGAGGAACTGAAGGCCCGCCGGAACGACAAGTCGACCTCGACCGTCGACGTCGACGAGTTCGAGGCCGCCGAAGGCCTGGAGCTTCCCGGCGCCGACCTCTCGAACGAGGAGCTGGCCGTCCGGGTCCTGCCCAAGCAGGCCGACGAGTTCACCTGCATGAGCTGCTTCCTCGTGCACCACCGCAGCCAGCTGGCCCGGGAGAAGAACGGCCAGCCGATCTGCCGCGACTGCGACTGAGACAGCTCGGCCGTGGCAGGCGACACACCGTCCCGGAAGCGGCGTCTGCGGCTCCCCGGGAGCCCGGAGACGCACAAGGGCGGCTCAGGCCCGGCAGAGGGCGCCCAGGAGGCCCCCGAAGCCGAGCGCACCGCCTCCCTGCCCTCCCTCGGCGCACGTGACGACGAGCGAGGCCTCCCGGCCTCGCTCGAAGCGGTCCTCGAGGTCGCCGAGACGGATCCGGCACGCCTGCCGGTGCGCGAGGAACAGGCCGGCGCGGCCGCAGCCCGGCAGGGCGGACGTCTCGGCGCCGTCAGGCGGCTGGCCGATCCCGCGCGGGCCCAGCTCGACCGGATCAGGATCGACTCCGACCGGATCGACGCCGTCCGGCGCGGCGTCACGCAGGGCGTCCGGCAGGGCGTGAAGCGTGGCGGGGACAGCGCCAAGGCCGGTCTCGGCTACCTGGCCGACCGGCTGATCGACCTCGCGCCGCGGATCCCCGTCCGCGACCTGGCGACCCTGCGCAAGCAGTTCCCCGGGCTCGGCCCCGAGGAGCTCGCCGACAAACTCGTCGCCGGCGCGGCGAACGCGAGCTCGACCGTGGGCGCGGGCGTCGGCGCCGCCGCCATGCTCCCCACGCCCCCGGCCATGCCGGCCGAACTGGCGGCCGAGATCACCGGCGTCGCCGCCGTCGAGCTCAAGCTCATCGCCGAACTGCACGAGGTCTACGGGCTGCGGCCCCCCGGCCGGATCACCCAGCGCTCGACGGCCTATCTGACCTCCTGGGCCGAGGAGCGGGGCATCGACCCCACCAGGCCCACCACGGTCAACGCCGCACTCGGCGGCCAGCTCAAGCGCGAACTGCGCCAGCAGATCATGAAACGCATGGTGCGCAACCTGCCGAACCTCATGCCCTTCATGGTGGGCGCCGCCGTGGGCGCCGTCATGAACCGCCGCGACACCAAGAAGCTCGCCGCGCACATCCGCAAGGACCTCCGCGCCCGCCAGGTCCCCTGGGACGCCCTCCCGGAGCTGCCCCCGCTGGAGCAGCCCGAGAGCCCCGAGGAGCTGGGCCTCTAGCGCTCTAGCGCAGGCCCTGGGCGCGCTCCGCCTCCAGGGCCGCGACCAGCGCCTCCGGCTCACGGCTGGACAGGTACACGTACGGCGTCGGGTCCGCCGGGTCCGTCACCTCGACCCGTACCGCCCCCGGCACGTAGCTGCGCATCAGCATGAAGGCCCGCGGGTCCGCCTTGTGCATGCGCCACGCGCGCGCCTCCTCCGCGTCCAGCGCCTCGGCCGCCCCGAGCGCCGCGACCGGGATCCGCGCGTCGCCCGCCACCAGCGAACCGGCCACCACCCGGATCCTCGCGGAGCCGTACGAGGAGACCACCACTCCGGCGATCACCGCCGCCGCGATCAGGCCGCCCAGCATCGGGACCGTGCCCAGCGGGAACATGATCAGGGCGCCGGAGAGACCGAGCAGACCCACGATCACCCACCACGAGCGGGGCGCCGACAGCCGCTCGTCGAAACGCGGCGCCGCGGAGGGCGCGGGGGAGGGGGCCGGAGACGGGGACGGTACGGAAGGCTGCATGCGTCCAAGCTTGGCACGGCACGCTCCGCGCCCGTCCGCGCGGGTCTTGGCGTGGCGCGACCGGCACCCGCCCGCGTGGGCCTCGGTACGGCGTGCTCCGCGCCCGCCCGCGTGGGTCTTCGTGCGATGCGACCCGCGCCCGGCCGTGCGGGTCCCGGCACGGCTCGACCCGCGCCCACCCGTGTGGGGCCCGGCACGGCGCGACCTGCGGGCATCCTCGCGGGTAAGGTCTGCGGCTGTGACTGCAACATCTGCCGCCCTCACCCCGCCGGCCGACGCCATACCGCCGGTACGCCACCCCGACGCGCCGGCCCCCGGCGAGCTGCTCGGTGCGCACTACGAGTACTGCTTCGGGTGCGGCGGCGGGCAGCCCCACGGCCTCCACCTGGAAGCGCGCGCGGGCGAGGGCGTGACGGTCACCGCCGAGTTCACGGTGACCCCCGACCACCAGGGCGCCCCCGGCCTCGCGCACGGCGGCGTGCTCGCCACCGCGCTCGACGAGACCCTCGGCTCCCTGAACTGGTTGCTGCGGGTCATCGCCGTGACCGGACGACTGGAGACCGACTTCGCCCGGCCCGTTCCGGTCGGCACCGTGCTCCACCTGGAGGCCGCCGTCACCGCCGTGCACGGCCGCAAGATCTACTCGACCGCCGTCGGCCGGATCGGCGGGCCCGAAGGCCCCGTCGCCGTCCGCGCCGACGCCCTCTTCATCGAGGTCAAGGTCGACCACTTCATCGACAACGGCCGCCCGGAGGAGATCCAGGCCGCCATGTCCGACCCCGACCAGGTCCGGCGCGCCCGCGCCTTCGAGGTGAACCCCTGATGCGCAACCCTGTCGACGTACTGATCCGGCGAGTGGACCCGGAGGTGCCGATCCCGGCCTACGGGCATCCCGGCGACGCCGGGGCCGACCTCGTGACCACCGAGGCCGCCGTACTGGCCCCCGGGGAGCGCGCCGTGCTGCCCACCGGGGTCTCCATCGCCCTGCCGGACGGGTACGCGGCCTTCGTGCACCCGCGCTCCGGTCTCGCGGCCCGCTGCGGAGTGGCGCTCGTGAATGCCCCGGGGACGGTGGATGCCGGGTACCGTGGAGAGATCAAGGTGATCGTGGTCAATCTCGACCCGCGCGAGGACGTGCGGTTCGAACGATTCGACCGGATTGCCCAACTCGTCGTCCAGCAGGTCGAGAAGGTGCGCTTCCACGAGGTGGCGGAGCTTCCCGGTTCGGCGCGGGCCGAGGGGGGCTTCGGGTCCACCGGCGGTCATGCCGCCGTGGACGGCACGACGGGTGGGAATCGATACGCTTCGGTCGTATCCGACCGGGAAGGACAGTGACGTGTTCGGACGTCGCAAGAAGAGCGGTGCCGCCGAGGACGCGGCGAGCGAGGCCGAGCAGGTCGTCGACGCGGTGGAGGACGAGGACGGCGCCGAGGCGCCGCGCCGCGTGAACCTTCCGCCGGCGCCCCGGCCCGACGGGCCCTGGGACATCTCCGAGGTCGCCAAGCCCGACGAGGGCCGCGTGGACCTCGGCGGGATCTTCGTGCCCGGTGTCGAGGGCATGGAGCTGCGCGTGGAGGTGGCGGGCGACGCGATCGTCGCGGCCACCGTCGTCCTGCGCGACAGCGCCGTACAGCTGCAGGCCTTCGCCGCTCCCAAGAACGAGGGCATCTGGGGCGAGGTCCGCGACGAGATCGCCACCGGCATCGTCCAGCAGGGCGGTGCCATCGACGAGGTCGAGGGCCCGCTCGGCTGGGAGCTGCGGGCCCAGGTCCCGGTGCAGCTGCCGGACGGCAACCGCGGCGTGCAGCTGGTCCGCTTCGTGGGCGTCGACGGACCCCGCTGGTTCCTGCGCGGAGTGATCTCCGGGCAGGGCGCGGTCCAGCCCGAGGCCGCCGGCCTCCTGGAGCAGATCGTCCGGGACACCGTGGTCGTCCGCGGCGACGGCCCGATGGCCCCGCGCGACCCGATCGTCCTCAAGCTGCCGAACGACGCGCAGATGGTGCCGGACGGCGTGCAGCAGGAGGAGCAGGAGAACTCCCGCTTCTCCGGCGGCATGGGTCAGCTCCAGCGCGGTCCGGAGATCTCCGAGATCCGCTGACGAACGGTCGCCGGGTCGCCCGGGCGACCCGGCACGACCGGGACACGGCCGATGGGCCGGGACCCGTTGGGATCGAGACACGGCCGGTGGGCCGCTTTCCGTACCTCGCGTACGGAAAGCGGCCCACCGGCCGTTTTCCACAGGCCGGGAGCCCACCGGCCGTTTTCCACAGGTCCAGGACCCGGCTCTGGCCCTCGGACCCGGCCGCGGACCATACTGACGGCGCAGATGTTCGAGGAGGGGGAGCACAGGGTGAGTGAGAGCAGCACCAGGTCCGCCACGGCCGTCGTCGAGGACCCGGCCGGACCGCCGATGGTCCGCGTCGAGGGCCTGCGCCGCTCGTACGGCACGGGCGAGGCCGCCGTCCACGCCCTGCGCGGGGTCTCCTTCGACATCCCGCGCGGCGAGCTCGTCGCGCTCAAGGGCCGCTCGGGCTCCGGCAAGACGACCCTGCTCAACCTCGTGGGCGGCCTCGACACCCCCGACGGGGGCCGGATCGTCATCGACGGCACCGACCTGTCCACGCTCGGCGAGAACGGGCTCCTGGAGCTGCGCCGCGACCGGATCGGCTTCATCTTCCAGTCCTTCGGGCTGCTCCCGATCCTCTCCGCCGCCGAGAACGTGGGCGTGCCCCTGCGGCTGCGCAAGGCGGACCCCGAGGAGCGCGAGGAGCGGGTCGCCCTGATGCTCGGGCTCGTGGGCCTCGCCGACCACGCGAACCAGCGGCCGGGAGAGCTCTCCGGCGGCCAGCAGCAGCGCGTCGCCATAGCCCGCGCCCTCGCGAACAAGCCGGCGCTGCTGATAGCCGACGAGCCGACGGGCCAGCTGGACGCGGAGACCGGGCTCGCCGTCATGCAGCTGCTGCGCGCCGTGGTGCGCAGCGAGGGCTGCACGGCCCTGGTCGCCACCCACGACCCCCAGCTGCTCGGTCTGGCGGACCGGGTCCTGGAGCTGAGCGACGGCGAGATCATCGAGCACTGACGGGCTCATCGAGCACTGGACCGACCGGCGAGCCGACGGACGAGCAGGTCGCGGGGCACATCAGGATCACGTCAATACCGCCCCCGGCCACTCACCGTGTACGGAATGTCCGATTGGCTGGAGATATGGTCGTGCCATGGGACGCGGCAAGCTTCGGATCTACCTCGGCGCTGCGCCGGGCGTAGGCAAGACCTACGCCATGCTCTCCGAGGCTCACCGCCGGGTGGAGCGCGGCACGGACTGCGTGGTGGCCTTCGTGGAGACCCACGGACGGCCGCGTACGGAGGTGATGCTGCGCGGCCTGGAAAAGGTCCCGCGCCGCATCCTGGAGTACCGGGGGACCACCTTCCCCGAGATGGACGTCGACGCGGTCCTCGCCAGAAAGCCCGCCGTCGCCCTCGTCGACGAGCTCGCCCACACGAACATGCCGGGTTCCCGGAACCCCAAGCGGTGGCAGGACGTCGCCGAACTCCTCGCGGCCGGCATCGACGTCGTGTCCACCCTCAACATCCAGCACCTGGAATCCCTCGGCGACGTCGTCGAGGCGATCACCGGCGTACGGCAGCGGGAGACCGTCCCCGACGAGGTGGTGCGCCGGGCGGACCAGATCGAGCTGGTCGACATGTCCCCGGAGGCCCTGCGGCGCCGGATGGCCCACGGCAACGTCTACACCCCGGACAAGGTCGACGCGGCCCTCTCCAACTACTTCCGCCCCGGCAACCTCACGGCCCTGCGCGAGCTGGCCCTGCTCTGGACCGCCGACCGGGTCGACGAGTACCTCCAGCAGTACCGGGGCGAGCACAACATCCGCTCCACCTGGCAGGCCCGGGAGCGCATCGTCGTCGGTCTGACCGGCGGCCCCGAGGGCCGCACCCTCATACGGCGCGCCACCCGGCTCGCCGAGAAGGGCGCGGGCGGCGAGGTCCTCGCCGTCTACATCGCCCGCAGCGACGGGCTCACCGCGGCCTCCCCGAAGGAACTGGCCGTCCAGCGCACCCTCGTCGAGGACCTCGGCGGAACGTTCCACCACGTCATAGGCGACGACATCCCCTCCGCGCTCCTGGAATTCGCCCGCGGGGTCAACGCCACCCAGATCGTCCTCGGCTCCAGCCGCCGCAGGACCTGGCAGTACGTGCTCGGCCCCGGCGTCGGCCAGACCGTGGCACGCGACTCCGGGCCCGACCTCGACGTCCACATCGTCACCCACGGCGAGGTCGCCAAGGGCCGGGGCCTGCCGGTCGCGCGCGGGGCCCGCCTCGGCCGCTCCCGGATCCTCGGCGGCTGGCTCGTCGGCGTCGCGGGCCCGGTCGCCCTGGCCCTGCTCCTCACGCACATCGACGCCGACCTCGGCCTCGCCAACGACATGCTGCTCTTCCTCGCCCTGACGGTCGGTGCGGCGCTCCTCGGCGGCTTCCTGCCGGCGCTCGCCTCGGCGGCCGTCGGTTCCCTCCTCCTCAACTGGTTCTTCACCCCGCCCCTGCACCGGCTGACCATCGCCGACCCCCTGAACATCGTCGCCATCGCCGTCTTCTTCGGCGTCGCGATGTCGGTCGCCTCGGTGGTGGACCTGGCCGCCCGGCGCACCCACCAGGCCGCCAGACTGCGCGCCGAGTCCGAGGTGCTCTCCTACCTCGCCGGCAGCGTGCTGCGCGGCGAGACGAGCCTGGAAGCCCTCCTCGAACGGGTCCGGGAGACCTTCTCCATGGAGTCCGTGGCCCTGCTCGAACGGACCGACGAGGTCGAGCCCTGGACCCGGGCCGCCAGCGTCGGCCCCCACCCGGCGGTACGGCCCGAGGAGGCGGACGTCGACATGCCGGTCGGCGACCACCTGGCCCTCGCCCTGTCGGGCCGGGTGCTGCCCGCCGAGGACCGGCGGGTGCTCGGCGCCTTCGCCGCCCAGGCCGCGGTCGTCCTCGACCGGCAGCGCCTCGTCGGCGAGGCGGAGGAGGCCCGGAAGCTGGCCGAGGGCAACAAGATCCGTACGTCCCTGCTCGCCGCCGTCAGCCACGACCTGCGGACCCCGCTCGCGAGCATCAAGGCCTCCGTCTCCTCGCTGCGCTCCGACGACGTCGAATGGTCCGAGGAGGACCGGGCCGAGCTCCTGGAGGGCATCGAGGCCGGCGCCGACCGCCTGGACCACCTCGTGGGCAACCTTCTCGACATGTCCCGCCTCCAGACCGGCACCGTCACCCCCCTGATCCGTCCCGTCGACCTCGACGAGGTCGTCCCCATGGCCCTCGGCGGCGTCCCGGACGGCAGCGCCGAGCTCGACATCCCCGAGACGCTGCCCATGGTCGAGGTCGACAAGGGCCTCCTGGAGCGGGCCGTCGCCAACATCGTGGAGAACGCCGTGAAGTACAGCCCCGAGGGCGTGCCCGTCGCCGTCGCCGCCAGCGCGCTCGGCGACCGGGTCGAGCTGCGGGTCGTCGACCGCGGCCCCGGCGTCCCCGACGAGGCCAAGGACGGCATCTTCGAGCCCTTCCAGCGCTTCGGCGACGCCCCGCGCGGCGCCGGCGTCGGCCTGGGCCTCGCCGTCGCCCGCGGCTTCGTGGAGGCCATGGGCGGGACGCTCGGCGCCGAGGACACCCCCGGCGGCGGCCTCACCATGGTGCTCACCCTGCGGGCCGCGCCGGGCGGGCCCCAAGCCGTTCCGGCCGCCGACCTCCCGGCCCACGCCGTGACCTGACCGCCGGGCCCGCGCCCGTACACGCGCGCCCGTGCCCGTACTCGTATCCGTACCCCCTCGAAACGACGAAGAAGGTAGGCCCCCTCCATGACCCGGGTCCTCGTGGTCGACGACGAGCCGCAGATCGTCCGCGCCCTGGTGATCAACCTGAAGGCGCGGAAGTACGAGGTCGACGCCGCGCCCGACGGTGCCACCGCCCTCCGGCTCGCCGCCGAACGCCACCCCGACGTCGTCGTCCTCGACCTCGGACTGCCCGACATGGACGGCGTCGAGGTCATCAAGGGCCTGCGCGGCTGGACGAGGGTGCCGATCCTGGTCCTCTCCGCCCGGCAGACCTCCGACGAGAAGGTCGAGGCGCTCGACGCGGGCGCCGACGACTACGTCACCAAGCCCTTCGGCATGGACGAGCTCCTCGCCCGGCTGCGCGCGGCCGTGCGCCGCGCCGAGCCGGTCGGCGGTGCCGAGGACGGCGTCGTCGTGGTCGAGACCGAGGGCTTCACCGTCGACCTGGCCGCGAAGAAGGTGCACCGCGACGGACGCGACGTCCGGCTCACCCCCACCGAGTGGCACCTCCTGGAGGTCCTGGTCCGCAACAGCGGCCGCCTCGTCAGCCAGAAGCAACTGCTCCAGGAGGTCTGGGGACCCTCGTACGGCACGGAGACCAACTACCTCCGGGTGTACATGGCGCAGCTCCGCCGCAAGCTGGAGACCGACCCCTCCCACCCCCGTCATTTCGTCACCGAACCGGGCATGGGGTACCGCTTCGAACACTGAGACGGGAGCCGTACGGAAGGGTGGTCCGGGGCCGCCTCCGGTGACAGCGGCGGCCGGTACGCTTTCTGTATGAGTGCTGCACCACGTACAGAGAAGCAGGCCGGACGGTTCCGCCGGATGCTCGACCGGCTCTCCTCCTCCCCGGAGGACCTGGAGTCGGAGGAGCTCCAGGAGGACGCCGACGCCTCGGGGTGCACGCGTATCTCCGACTGCTCCGACCGACAGATAGTCAAGGTGACTGGTACCTTGCGCACGGTCACGCTGCGTCCCCGGGCCGGTGTGCCCGCGCTGGAGGCCGAACTCTTCGACGGCACGGCACCGCTCGACGTCGTGTGGCTCGGCCGGCGCTCCATCGTGGGCATCGAACCCGGTCGCAAGCTGATCGCCTCCGGCCGGATCTCCATGAGCCACGGCCGGCGGGTCCTCTTCAATCCCAAATACGAGCTCCGACCGCTCGGACAGGAGTAGCCGGTGACGTCCCTCGACAAGCCGACCGCGGATCGCTCGACCCCGGACCGGTCGACCCCGGACCAGGACGCCCAGGCGGACAAGGCCGTGACCGAGGCCGCGCTCTTCGAGGCCTTCGGCGGTCTGCGGGGCATGATCGAGACGGTCCTGCCCGGCCTGCTGTTCGTCACGATCTTCACGATCAACAAGGACCTGCACGTCTCGGCGATCGCCGCGCTCGCGGTCTCGCTCGTCCTCGTGGCCGTCCGGCTGATCCGCCGGGCCACCGTCAAGCACGCCTTCAGCGGCGTCTTCGGCGTCGCCTTCGGCGTGGTCTTCGCGATGATGACGGGCAACGCCAAGGACTTCTACCTGCCGGGCATGCTGTACACCCTGGGCCTCGCCCTGGCGTACATCATCACCGCGCTCGCCGGAGTGCCCCTGATCGGCCTGATCCTCGGCCCGGTCTTCAAGGAGAACCTCTCCTGGCGCACCCGCAACCCGGGCCGCAAGAAGGCGTACACGAAGGCCAGCTGGGCCTGGGGCCTGATCCTGCTCGCGAAGGTCGCGATCCTCTTCCCGCTGTACTGGTGGGCCGACTCGACCAAGTTCGGCTGGGTCTCCGTGGCCCTGAAGATCCCGCCGTTCCTGCTCGCGGTCTACCTCACCTGGGTGTTCCTCGCGAAGGCCCCGGCACCGATCGACGTCTTCGCCGAGATGGAGGCCGAGGAGCGCGCCGAGAAGGAGCGCAAGGCGGCCGCCGCCGCGCAGCGCCACCCGGAGGCCTGAGACGGCATGTGGAAGGGCCCGGAACCCCTCGGGGTTCCGGGCCCTTCCACGTACCACGCCCGATGATCAGGACTCGGGGGTCTCCCGGCGGACCTGCAGGAGGTCCTCCAGCTGCTCCTCGCGGGCCTGCGCGGCCACGAACAGCAGCTCGTCGCCGGCCTCCAGGGTCTCCTCGGGGCCCGGCGTAAGCACCCGCGAACCGCGGATGATCGTCACCAGCGAGGTGTCCTGCGGCCAGGCGACCTCGCCGACCTGCGTACCGGCCACCGCCGACTCCGGCGGGAGCGTCAGCTCGACCAGGTTCGCGTCGCCGTGGCTGAAGCGCAGCAGCCGGACCAGGTCGCCGACGCTCACCGCCTCCTCGACCAGGGCCGACATCAGACGCGGCGTCGAAACGGCCACGTCCACGCCCCAGGCCTCGTTGAACAGCCACTCGTTCTTCGGGTTGTTCACCCGGGCGACCACGCGCGGCACGCCGTACTCGGTCTTCGCGAGCAGCGAGACGACCAGGTTCACCTTGTCGTCACCGGTCGCCGCGATCACCACGTTGCAGCGCTGCAGCGCCGCCTCGTCCAGCGAGGTGATCTCGCAGGCGTCGGCGAGCAGCCACTCCGCCTGCGGCACCCGCTCCACCGAGATGGCGGTCGGCGCCTTGTCGACCAGCAGGACCTCGTGCCCGTTCTCCAGGAGCTCGCCCGCGATGGAACGGCCCACCGCACCCGCGCCCGCAATAGCGACACGCATCAGTGACCGCCCTCCTCGGGACCCTCGGCGAAGGCCGCCTCGACCTTCGCGATCTCGTCCGTACGCATCATCACGTGCACCAGGTCACCTTCCTGGAGCACCGTCTGCGAGGTCGGCAGAATCGCTTCGCCCAGCCGGGTGAGGAAGGCGACGCGGACGCCGGTCTCCTCCTGGAGCCGGCTCACCTTGTGGCCGATCCACGCCGGGGAGGTGTGCACCTCGGCGAGCTGCACGCCACCGCTCGGGTCGCGCCACAGCGGCTCCGCGCCCGAGGGCAGCAGCCGGCGGAGCATCTGGTCGGCGGTCCAGCGGACCGTCGCGACCGTCGGGATCCCGAGGCGCTGGTAGACCTCGGCGCGACGCGGGTCGTAGATCCGCGCCGCCACGTTCTCGATGCCGAACATCTCGCGCGCGACCCGCGCCGCGATGATGTTGGAGTTGTCGCCGCTGCTCACCGCGGCGAAGGCACCGGCCTCCTCGATCCCGGCCTCACGCAGCGTGTCCTGGTCGAAACCCACGCCCGTGACCCGCCGGCCGCCGAACCCCGAGCCCAGACGGCGGAAAGCCGTCGGGTCCTGGTCCACGACCGCGACGGTGTGCCCCTGCTGTTCGAGGGTCTGCGCGAGAGCGGCTCCCACTCGCCCGCAGCCCATGATGACGATGTGCACGTCCCCTTACCCCGCACTCCTGATCGCCTTGCTGACCTGCGAATACACCCTGCTCACAACTTTCCTCGCCCGATCGGCCCGGGCCGTGGCGGGCAACGCCCTGACGGGTCGCCCGGTCCGAGCTTAAGCGGCAACGCTGGCGGGGACCGCACCGGAGGTGGTACTCAGGGAGATTCGGTGCGGATCGGGGGTGCCGGTGCGCATGGCTCTTTTCGAACGCTTACGATCCTCTGCGTGTCCAAACTGACCGACGTGCCCAAACGGATCCTGATCGGGCGGGCCCTGCGCAGCGACAAGCTGGGAGAGACCCTTCTCCCGAAGCGGATCGCCCTCCCCGTCTTCGCCTCCGACCCGCTGTCCTCGGTGGCGTACGCCCCCGGCGAGGTGCTGCTCGTCCTCTCCGTCGCCGGACTGTCGGCCTACCACTTCAGCCCGTGGATCGCGCTCGCGGTCGTCGTCCTGATGTTCACGGTGGTCGCCTCGTACCGGCAGAACGTGCACGCGTACCCGAGCGGCGGCGGCGACTACGAGGTCGCCACCACCAACCTCGGGCCGAAGGCCGGACTCACCGTCGCGAGCGCCCTGCTCGTCGACTACGTCCTGACCGTCGCCGTGTCGATCGCCTCGGGCATCGAGAACCTCGGCTCGGCCGTTCCCTTCGTCGTCGAGCACAAGGTGCCGTCGGCGATCGCGGTCATCGTCCTCCTCACCCTCATGAACCTCCGGGGCGTGAAGGAGTCGGGCAGCCTCTTCGCCATCCCGACGTACGTCTTCGTCGCCGGCGTCTTCATCATGATCGCCTGGGGTGCCTGGCGCGGCCTCGTCCTCGGCGACACCATGCAGGCCCCCACCGCGGGCTTCGAGATCAAGGCCGAGCACCAGGGCCTCGCCGGGTTCGCCCTGGTCTTCCTGCTGCTGCGGGCCTTCTCCTCCGGCTGTGCCGCCCTCACCGGCGTCGAGGCCATCTCCAACGGCGTCCCCGCCTTCCGCAAGCCGAAGTCGAAGAACGCCGCCACCACGCTCGCCCTCATGGGCGGCCTGGCCGTCACCATGTTCTGCGGCATCATCTTCCTGGCCATGGCCACCGACGTCCGGATGGCCGAGAAGCCCGCCGAACAGCTGCTGCACAACGGCGTCCCGGTCGGCGAGGGCTACGTCCAGGACCCGGTGATCTCCCAGGTCGCGGCCGCGGTCTTCGGCGACGGAACGTTCTTCTTCGTCGTCCTCGCCGCCGCCACCGCGCTCGTCCTCTTCCTGGCCGCCAACACCGCGTACAACGGCTTCCCGCTCCTCGGCTCGATCCTCGCCCAGGACCGCTACCTGCCGCGCCAGCTGCACACCCGCGGCGACCGCCTCGCGTTCTCCAACGGCATCGTGCTCCTCGCCGGCGCCGCCGCCCTCCTCGTCTGGATCTACGGAGCCGACTCCACCCGGCTGATCCAGCTCTACATCGTCGGCGTCTTCGTCTCCTTCACGCTCAGCCAGATCGGCATGGTCCGGCACTGGAACCGCCACCTGAAGGAGGAGCGCGACCAGGCCAAGCGCCGCCACATGTTCCGCTCCCGCGCGATCAACGCCTTCGGCGCCTTCTTCACCGGCCTCGTCCTCGTCGTCGTCCTCGCCACCAAGTTCACCCACGGCGCCTGGGTGGCCCTGCTCGGCATGGTGATCTTCTACGTGACGATGACCGCGATCCGCCGGCACTACGACTCCGTGGCCGCCGAGATCGCCGCGGCCGAGGAACGCCCCGACGAGTACGTACGCCCCTCCCGGGTCCGCTCGCTCGTCCTCGTCTCCAAGCTCCACAAGCCCACCCTGCGCGCCCTCGCGTACGCCAAGCTCATGCACCCCGGCGACCTCGAAGCGCTCACCGTCAACGTCGACCCGGTCGAGACGAAGGCGCTCAAGGAGGAGTGGGAGCGGCGCGGCATCAACGTCCCGCTCAAGATCCTCGACTCGCCGTACCGCGAGATCACCCGCCCGGTCATCGAGTACGTCAAGAACCTGCGGCAGGAGAGCCCGCGCGACGCCGTCTCCGTCTACATCCCCGAGTACGTCGTCGGCCACTGGTACGAGCACCTGCTCCACAACCAGAGCGCCCTGCGCCTCAAGGGCCGCCTGCTCTTCACCCCGGGCGTCATGGTGACCTCCGTCCCCTACCAGCTCCAGTCCTCCGAGGCCGCGAAGAAGCGGGCCAGGAAGCGCCAGGAGTGGAACGCCCCGGGCTCGGTCCGCCGCGGCCCGGTGGAGAAGCGCCAGAAGGAACCGACAGCGAAGAACAACTGAGCCGCGAAGAACAACCGAAAAAGAAGAACTAGACTGGTGGGCTGCCGTGCGAACGGCGGCCCACTTCTCTTCTCTCCCTGGAGTCCCCGGTCATGCAGAACACCCCTGTCACGTCGCTGGTCGGGGCGGAGTACGAGGTCGAGGTCGGCCCGGTGGCCCACGGCGGGCACTGCATCGCCCGTACCGAGGCCGGCCGGGTCCTCTTCGTCCGCCACGCGCTGCCCGGCGAGCGGGTCCGCGTACGGGTCACCGAGGGCGAGGAGACCTCCCGCTTCCTGCGCGCCGACGCGATCGAGATCCTGGACGCCTCCAAGGACCGCGTGGAGGCCCCCTGCCCCTTCGCCGGCCCCGGAAAGTGCGGCGGCTGCGACTGGCAGCACGCCAAGCCCGGCGCCCAGCGCCGCCTCAAGGGCGAGGTCATCGCCGAGCAGCTCCTGCGCCTGGCCGGGCTCACCCCGGAGCAGGCGGGCTGGGACGGCACGGTCATGCCGGCCGAGGGCGACAAGCTCCCCGCGGGCGAGGTCCCGCAGTGGCGCACCCGCGTCCAGTACGCCGTCGACGCCGAGGGCCACGCGGGCCTGCGCAAGCACCGCTCCCACGAGGTCGAGATCATCGACCACTGCATGATCGCGGCCGAGGGCGTCTCGGAACTGGGCATCGAGAAGCGCACCTGGGAGGGCATGGCCGCCATCGAGGCCATCGCCGCCTCGGGCTCGAACGACCGCCAGGTCATCCTCACCCCCCGCCCGGGCGCCCGCCTCCCCCTGGTGGAACTGGACAAGCCGGTCTCGGTCATGCGCGTCGACGAGAAGGACGGCGGCGTCCACCGCGTCCACGGCCGCGCCTTCGTCCGCGAGCGCGCCGACGACCGCACCTACCGCGTCGGCAGCGGCGGCTTCTGGCAGGTCCACCCGAAGGCCGCGCAGACCCTCATGCTCGCCGTCATGCAGGGCCTGACCCCCCGCAAGGGCGAGACGGCCCTCGACCTCTACTGCGGCGTCGGCCTCTTCGCGGGCGCCCTCGCCGACCGCGTCGGCGACCAGGGCGCGGTCCTCGGCATCGAGTCCGGCAAGCGCGCGGTCGAGGACGCCCGCCACAACCTGGCCGGCTTCCCGCGCGTCCGCATCGAACAGGGCAAGGTCGAGTCGGTCCTCCCGCGCACCGGCATCACCGAGGTCGACCTCATCGTCCTGGACCCGCCCCGCGCGGGCGCCGGCAAGCAGACGGTCCACCACCTGGCAGGCCTCGGCGCCCGCCGCATCGCCTACGTCGCCTGCGATCCGGCAGCCCTGGCCCGAGACCTCGCCTACTTCGCGGAACGCGGCTACCGCGTACGGACGCTGCGGGCGTTCGACCTGTTCCCGATGACGCACCATGTGGAGTGTGTGGCGATTCTGGAGCCGGTGAAGAAGGACGCCTGACCTGCGGTTTTGTGGGTGCGCGGGATGTGCCGTGTGGGCGTTACGGGCGATATCTTGACGCTGAGATGACGCTCGGGACGCTCATTTGACGCTCGTTCTGATGGGGTGTCAGTCTATTGTCGGCGAGGGCCGGGCCGCGGCGCGCACCGATGAACAGACGCGCTGCGGCGAAAGCGACGGAGCACGGCGAGCGAGGCTCGTCGGCTCCGTTTCGCTCTTGTGCGCTCGATGAGGAAGCGTTGCCGACCATTGCCTGAGAAGGAGTGCCTATCGCCTCGACGCGCGGCTAATATCCAGCTCTCAGGTACCGGCATGCGTCCGGCCTTTGGCCTGCTGCACGTCTGAAGGAGATCGGAAGCCCGGTGAGCAGTGCTCGTTCTGGTGGGCGGGTGCTGGCTGCCCACCCCGGTGACCCCAAGCGCGTCGGCCCCTACCAGATCATCGGGCGCCTCGGCTCAGGGGGCATGGGCACGGTGTTCGCCGGCCTCGACGACGCCGGTCTGCGGGTCGCGGTCAAGGTCGTCCACCCTGCCCAGGCGGACGACGCGGAGTTCCGGGCGCGCTTCCGCCGAGAAGTCCAGCTCTCCGCCCGTGTCCAGGGCCCCTGCCTCATACCCCTGATCGCGGCTGACGCCGAAGCACCGTCGCCGTGGCTGGCCACTGCCTATGCCCCAGGGCTCACCCTCGATCGGTACATCGCCGCGCACGGGCCGCTGGCCGGTGGAACCCTCTACGCCTTTGCTACGGGCACAGCCCAGGCCCTCGCGGCCATCCACGCCGCGGGTGTCGTCCACAGGGACGTCAAGCCGCAGAACGTCATCCTGACCCCGGTCGGTCCCCGAGTCCTGGACTTCGGCATCGCCCATGCCGCCGACGGCACATCCGTGACGCGCACCGGCATTCTGACCGGAACCCCAGGATGGATCAGCCCTGAGCACTACCGCACCGGTACGACGGGTCCCGAGGGTGACATGTTCGTCTGGGGCGCCCTCGTAGCCTTCGCGGCCACCGGTCGAGCGCCCTTCGGCGGGGGAGCCCCCGACGCGGTCGCCTACCGGGTCATGTCCGAGGATCCTGATCTGCGTGGCCTTCCTGGCGAACTCCACGCCATCGTGCGCAGCGCTCTCGCCAAGGAGCCGGGGGACCGAGCCACCGCGTGGGACGCTGCCGAGACATGTGCCGTCCTCCTCGCAGCACAGGCCACACAGGTCGCGCCGACGGGTGCGGAGTCGACACTGGTGGGCGATCCCGTCGCTGCCCAGTGGGCCGTCCCCACTCTGGACGACCCGAACTGGAGACGTCCTGCCCGTTCCAGCAGACGACTCGTCGGCATCGCGGCGGTGGTGGGCACTGTCATAGGTGGCCTGGCGGGTGGAGCGCTGGCCCTGCAGCCCGACAAGACGGAGACGACTTCGACGAGTTCCCGTCCTCCCGTCAACGCATCCCCCAGCAAGACCGCCATCATGCCGGCTTCCGCTTCACCCGCAGCAAGCTCCCAGGCTGTGGTGGACGCCGCGTCATCCCCTACTCCTGCGAACGCGGACGAGGCGACGATCGCCACGTGGCGTGCAGCTCGTCGTGCCAAAGGAGAAGCGGAGATCGAGACCGAGGCCGCACTCGGGCACGACCTCAGCTACGGCATGGGCGAGGACTACAACTACGGCGGTCAGTACGACGTGGGCTACGCCCCGGCCCGGAGAGAGCTCTACATAGCCATCAGCGGCCCGGCCGTGGAGTCTCGCGTCGTGCAGGGAGTGGCCAAGAACGCCTGCCTCACCTTGCGCATGATGGCGGGCATCTACAAGTCCCTTCCGTATGACGAGTACGTCCTGGTCGACAACACCACGTCCACGGCGCCGGCGATCGTGTGGGAGGACGACTTCCGCGCCAACACCGGCTGCATCACGCAGACCATCGACCGCACCGCCGCCGACCCCGGGCAGGAGCCGAGCTGGCACCCCACCGAAGAAGGACTGGTCGCGGCCCAGATCCCCAGCGTCGACAAACGCGAAATCAGAGTGGCAACCGAGGCGGTCCACCAGCTCTTTGCCGACTGGAACGCCAACTCCCGTCTGTTCGAAGACCCCGGCTATATCAGCGACGAGAACACCAGTATCGGCTTCGCTCCGCACGAAGGCGTGATGTACGTGTGGGCCACGAAGCCCGATTGGGACCAGAGCACGCGAGAGGAATGGGCAGAGGCCGCCGCCGGCGTGGCCTGCCAGACTGTTCTCGCGGAATCTCGCGCGGGGCAGAGATGGGGCTACGCGCAGTACGCCGTGGCGGTGCTTGACGGTGCTGGAGGTACGGAGTTCCTTCGCTGGGGCACGGCCGGCAGCTGCACGAGCTGACCTTCCCTCGGCCCTCCATGGTTGCGTCCGGTCGAGGTCAGCCGAACGCGCCGTTTGCAGAAGCCGAACGCAGGACCTTGGGCCTGCCAGCCCAGCGAGTGCACCCCGCTGGGCTGGCATTGAGGTTCGGTGAGGTTCCAACTGGGGCCTTACACGCCTTTGGCGTGCCGCGCAGCTTCGCTGCCGAGTGCTTAGAAGACACTGGGTGGGTGGAGGAGTGGGGCGGCGCTGACCTGCACGTTCGCGCCTGGTGACGCGCGGTTGGCCCAAACTTCCGGCGTTTTCGGGACGGCGGGCTGCCGCGGCGACATTGAACTACCCCATCTGGGTCGATTCCCGTGGAGGTTGCCGGATGGAAGGGCTCCCGCCTGGTTGTCTCTTGCAGTGGCTCGGCACATCATCGACGAGAGGATGCCCCTATGCGCTTGACGAGCGTATCGCTCGCAGTGCTTCCTGCCGCCGCTGTGATCGCCGTTCTCGGCGCGGGGACCGGGGTGCAGGCGGTCCAGGCCCGTGCCGATGGAGGGCAGACTCCGGTCGACGTCGAGGTCATGTCCAACGACGAGTATGTGGCGCGTTACGGCACCGAGCAGGCGCTCGCAGAGCAGGTCCCGCTTCCGCCGGACACCAGCCCGACTGCTGCCCTGCCGTCCGAGGCAGACCCCAGCATCCCGTGGCACCACATCTACTGGTCGGCCTTGGACTGGGACCACTACGACATCCCCACGCGAAGGGGGACCAACGACTTCGGCCTCAAGCACACCTGCTCGAAGCACAACATGTGCACGCAGAAGGCGATCAACGCGCCGTACAACGGCAAGGCCGACCGTATCGAAGGAAGCCGTGCCGAGTACGACGGCGTCATCACGAGCGGGGGAACCGTGCGGATGACCATCACCAGCGCCGCCGAGCGCGGTGAACGAGGGCCCAATGGTCAGAACACGCCGGACGGTCGCCCCATCGGTACGGTCACCGCGTTCTGCCGTGGGCAGACCCTCTGCCCGGACTGGGTCAACCAGCTCTGATCCACGCGGCGTCCACGCCGCCTGCCTGGAAGGGGATGCGAGGCCATGGAGCGTGACGCGGGAGAGATCCTGCTGGCGCTGCGTCGGTTCATCGCCGCGCCGATTCTCGGCACGGCCTGGCGCCTTCGCGCCTTCCTGCCCGCCTCCGGCCTCATCCGCGTCCGGCTGGAAGACGACACGCCCAGGACCGTACTGATCGAACTGCCCCACCGCCCAGGAGCCGCGCCGGCGTCGCTCGGCTCCTGGTGGTACGTGGGAGCGCTGCGCGACGCGGCCCGCTGGGCGGCCGACAGCACCGAGGCAGACGTACTGGACCTCGACACGCTGACAGCAGCAGGCGTCCTCCCTGACGCGGTAGAGGTCACCTTGGACGACGCCCTGGACTACGTGGTGGCCGACCTCGTCGGCGACCCGTACTGGCACGACTACGCAGCCACCGTCGCCCCGGATCTCTACCGCCTCGTCGGCTTCGACACGCGGGACCGAGGGGTGGTCCGCCTCTACCTCGCGTTGCCCGAGCGGGGCACGATCGGCATCGACGTCGGTACGACCGACTCCGAGTCCGGGGAAAGCCGCCCCGTGGGCTGGTGGGCCTCCACCAAGCTCATCGCGCTCCTCAACCCCGACGCGCCGGAAAGCCTGGAGGCCCTGCGCGTTCCTGGCGTCCTCGACTCTCACTGCGATGGCGTGTACGACGCGACAGCTTGGGCCTGAGGGCAGCGCGACTCCCTGCCCTGGCGCTTCGCTGTCGGGGTGGGATATGAACCCACGACCTCTTCGTTCCGAATGAGGTTCGGCCGCTGATCTCGCCTGCAAGGGTGGCGTTTGCGCAGGTCACGGGAGTGGCCCCGATTGGTGTCGACGGCTCTGGGAGGGAGCTGGTGGGCAGCTCGGCTCCCAGATGGCTCCCAGGTCAGTTCGTAGGGGTGTAGCTGGGACGCTTTGCCTTGGTGCTATCCGAGCAGTGCGTCAAGGGCAGCGGTGAGGCCCTGGAGGACGGTGACGACGGCCGCTGCCGACCCGATGGCGAGCCCGAGGTCTTCGAGGTTGTCCCTGATACGGCGCTCGTCGGGTCGGGCGCTGTTCAACTCCTCGCCGATACGTCCGGCCGTCCGGCGCGCCAGATCGACATTGCTCAGCTCTACGGCGTGTTCCTCCATGGCCGCCTCCAGCTCCGAGAGCTTCGCCAGAGCCGCCTGGAGGCGGCTGGTGTCCTGACCTGTGCTGACGTACGACTGGCGCTGGTCCCCACCGATCTGCCCGGTGTTGACCTGGTTCCCATTGCCCGTGATCTGCATGCCGCCACTCGCCTCACGGCTCCGCCAGATAGTCATGATCATCCCTTCGGCTGCGCGTTGCTGCTTTCGACGCTCTGTTCCTGACCGCCGTGCATAGTCCCGGTATTGACCTGGTTGTGATCGCCGTTGATGAAGATCTTGGTGACGACCTCCTGCGCTTGGCGTCTGAAGTCGCCGGTGTCGACGCCGTGGTCATCGAGGAAGGCTCCAACCGTGCTGAACATGCGTGACTGGAGGATCGAGACGTGCCGGGCTGCGTCCTCGACCTGATGCATGTCCTCCGGGGCATCCAGGGCGCAGTGCTCACGGAGGCTGACCGGCTCGCCGTTGTCCTTCTTCTCGGTCTTGTCGAGAGCTGCTGCTGGCTGGTGCTGCGCGAACTGCCCGAGCAAGCCGCCTACGACCACGCTCAAGGTCCGGACGAGGCCGGCGTGGGACCGACGCGCCAGTGCGGCGGTGTCCCCGAGGGCGTGTACGGGGGTGAGGAGGATTTTCTTGGCGAGCTCCCACCCCTTCGCCGACTCGGAGCGCGCCTCGTCCTCGAGAGGCGCCATGACGTGTGGGCGCGTCACGAAGTGGAGCGTCTTCCCTTCCAGCGCTGCGTGGGCGAACACCGTGACGACGATTTGCCCCTCCCAGTCGACGACCTGCGCAGCGAGATAGCGACGCGAGTGGTGGCCTGACGGCGCCCTTCGTCCTTCCTCGATCATTTCCTGTGCTTCCGGCCAGGCATCGTCGGGAGCTCTTCTCGGAGCGTCGGGCTTGCGGCCGGGCTTGTGGGGGAGTTTCTTCCACCGGGACTGCGGGACGGCGAGCGTTTCGAAGATGTCGCAGTGAGGGAGGGCGTGGGTCTCCACGAGGACGCCGCTGAGGCGTTCGAGTTCGACGCGCAGCTTGGCCATCAGTTCGTCGGCCTCGAATTTGCGGATGCCGGCAGTCTCGCCCCCCGATGAGGCGTTGGCCTCGGCGGACGGCCCTGATGCCGGACTCGGGTGCGTGCCGATCCGCTCCTTGTCCTCCGGATCGTCCGCGCGACGAGCGGCGGTGAGCTGGATACGGGGTCCGCCGGCACGCCAGGCGTCGAGGCCGGCGCCGACGAAGCGATTGACCCCGTCTTCCTTCCGGTACGGGATGCTCTGCCACCGCTCACTTACCTCGCATTCGGCAATGCGAGTCCTCGCACGCGGGGCAAGTCGTGGACGAGTGGCCGGGGCCTTGCGCCAAGGTCCCAACGAGGCCAGGTAGGCCAGGGCCGTCCAGCGGTCCATCGTTTGGACGACGGCGAGCAGGAGCGTCGTCCACACGGCGACGGCGACAGAATCCTGTACCGCGAACATCAGGGCGGGCGTATGGGGCTGAACCCATGACCAGGCCAGGTAGCCACCCGCGATCACGAGGAGCAGGGAAACGAGCGAGCTGAAGCCCCAGCGGAGCAGCGCGCGAAGAAGACCGGCTGTGAGGAGGTAGTGGTGGAGCAGTGCCATCACCATCAGTGCCAGCGCACCCCACGGATGCCGCACTGCCACGAGGCTCACCACCCCGGCCATCGCTATACCGCGCAGTCGGCGCTGACGTTGGGCAGCGACGCTATGTGTGAGGACGAGGGGAAGGCCGAAGCCGAAGGAGGGAACGGGGCGCTTCCGCGCACTGAGCACGTTGTCCAGAGTCCATCGGGCGAGTTCCTCACCAGCGAGCGGACCCAGGTGTCGGATGTCCCGTACCTTGTGACCGCGGATGCGGTCCTGCCACTGGCCCATCAGGTCACGTGCCTGACCGATACGGTTCACGCGTTCGTGCATGGCTCCAGCGAGCAGGCGGGCGACCCCAGTTGTGGAAGGCGGCACGTCACGTTCGGCGTACGTCGTACGCAGGGGCCGATGGCTGTTGGTCTCGGCGGCCTCGTCGGAGCCCTTCTGGAGTGGGATGCTCGGAACAGCTTCGGCAGGACCTGACTCTGAGGCGACCTCGCGGAGCGAACCGCTTGGCGTGGAGGCTCGCCAAAACAGCAAGGACATAGGCACCTCCCCCGAGACCCCTGCTCTTCAGCGACCCATCCTGCCCATGAACAATTCGATCAGTAAGGATCTTCAGAGTGGTCACCGATCGGGTGACGGTCGAGGCTGGATAGCAGGCGAGGCCTTCGGGCAATGGTTCGAGATGTCTGACGTCTCAACCGCTGCGACCGGAGGCCTCGTTGGTCACCTATCCTGCCGCACTCGACCTGCCGCACGCGCTCGTGGAGTGGGTCACGATGCTGATCGTCACCCGCGAGGGTGACCGCCGCTGCAAACTGCGGCCCTCGCAGCGCGCGGTCATCGCCTTGGTCTACCTGCGCGAGCACACCACCTATGCCAAGCTCGCCGCGGGCTTCCGGATCAGCGAGGGCACCGCCCACGCCTACGTACAGAGCGTGATCAAGCTCCTCGCCGCGAGGGCACCGTCCCTGACCCAGGCACTGCGCCGGGCGCGTCCCGCATACGTGTTGGTGGACGGCACCATCGCCGAGTGCGACCGGGTCGGCGATCGCGAACGGGACTACTCGGGCAAGGCCCGACGGCATGGCGTGAACATCCAGGCCGTCACCGATCCGGCGGGCGAGCTGATCTGGTACTCGCCGGCACTGCCCGGCCGCACCGTCGACATCACCGCCGCCCGCACCCACCGCATCGTCACCGTCTGTGAACGACTGCGGATCCCCGTCCTCGCCGACAAGGCCTACGCAGGGGCCGGCGGAACGTTCCAGGTGCCGTTCAAACGCCACCTCGGACGCCCTCTCACCATGAGACAAGCAGCCGTCAACCGTGCACACGCACGACTCCGCTTCCCGGTCGAGCGGGCCTTCGCCCGCCTCAAGGCCTGGCGGATCTTCCGCAAAGCCCGCATCAGCCCCAACCGACTCACGTCAATCACCAAGGCCGTTCTCACCCTCGAGCGGCGACGCTGAAGATCCTTAGTCAGGGAAAGCGGAAGACGCGCCACTAGGGCAGCGGGTGCTGTGGCAAGAACCATTGCCAGGCGGATCCGCATTGCCCCAGGTGAGAGGGGATGCCATCTACAAAATGCTCTTTCCCTCGTACCAACACCTTGACCGGTTCCCGCCCACGGTCGATGCCCTCGATCGTGGGCTCCGTCTACGAGCACTGAACAACGACCAGGGCTCCCGCTCGATACCTTCCCGTATGTGTTCGTTCGTGGGGCGTGATCAAGCCCATCTTCGCCGGTCTGCTGATCGTGGCCTCTGTGTTCACCCTGTCACCGATGGAGGCGACAGCAGCGGCTCGGTTTCTGAGCCCTGATGGCGGGTCGCCTGGAGCAGCCCGGACAACGGCGAAGCCCCAGGCCGCTGACCTGGGGCTTCATGCGAAGAGCGGATGACGGGAATCGAACCCGCGCCATAAGCTTGGGAATCACCGACTCTCAGGGTGATCATCAGGCTTCTGACCTGCGAAGACATTCCCTTCCCGGGGCTTGTCCGCAGGCTTTCCGGTGCCCGCGGTGACCGCTGTTCACCGCCCTGAAGGGCACGGAGAGGGCACGGTTTCTCTCCGCGCGTGGGCCGGAGGAGCCGCCTATGCGCCCGTTCCGGCGGTCATCCCCGAGAGGACCCGGCGGTGTACCTCCCGCAGGGTGACGACGAGGGCGATGAGGACGAGGTCCAGGATGAGGACCGAGGCCAGCGGGGGGAGCCGGAGGGTGACGCCGCCAGCGAGGGCGAAGGCGAGGCAGGCGAGGAGGCGGGCGCCCCAGGCCTGTCCGGTGGAGGCGCGGTACCACCAGGCCTGGGTGATGACGTAGAGGATCGGGCCGCCGAAGAGGAGCAGGCTGAGGGTGGTGCTGCCGTGGCCGGTGGGGTGGCTGATGGCGAGTTCGGCGCCGACCGCGAGGGCGACGAGGCCGGCCAGGGTGGGGTACTGGCCGCTGACGGCGCGGCGGACCGGCAGCAGTTTGTCGGTGGTGGTGGCGATGTGCCGGGCGAGGATGTCCTCGCCGCCCTGGAAGTAGCTGGCGCACAGGCACACGAGGGCGACGAAGACGCCGAGGCCGGCCGTCACGGTCGCCGCGTCCACCGGGGCTGCCGAGATCGCCGTGCCGATGGTGAGGACCGTCTCGCCGAGCTGGATGATGATGAACAGGCGGATCCGTTCCACCATGTGTTCGGCGTCGAAGACCAGGCCCCGTGAGGAGAGCCGGTCGCGCGGCAGGGGGTGGGCCAGCCAGACACCCAGCATGTCGACGGCGGCTGCCGCCGCCCACCAGGCCAGGCGCGGTCCGTGGTCCATGGCCGCGCCGGTCAGCCACAGCGGCACCGATACGACGGCCCAGGCCGTCACGCGGCGGTAGTGCCGGCGAAGGACGGGGGTCGGGGCGGTCACGGCGGCGAAGACGTCGACCAGGAGCAGGATGACGACCAGCGGGATCGCGAAGGCCCACGGCCGGTCGGCGAAGGCGTGCGGGATCTGGGCGTTCATGAACAGACCCAGCCCCATCACCACCAGGACCAGCCACCGGGTCCGGGGCCTGGCGACGTCGAGGAAGGTGGCGTCGAAGCTGGTCAGGGCCCAGGTGCTGAGGACGGCGACGAGCATCACCGCGGTCTCGGCGGCCCCGCGCCAGGAGAGCTCGTCGTGCAGGTGGTGGGCGAGCTGTCCGACGGCGAAGACGAAGACCAGGTCGAAGAAGAGCTCCAGCGGCGCGACGCTGCGGCGCACGGAGGCGAACGACGCGCTGCTCATGCCGGTGCGCCGCTGCGAGGTCCGGGACGGCTCTGCATGGTCTTCACGATCCGGTCCTGCGGTGCGGGGCGCAATTTCTGGGTCTGTTCCCGTGGGCGGACGGTGGGTGACCGGGCGGGTTCATGCCGCGTAGGCGTGGTGGAGGACGGCGACGAAGAGGGCGACGACCAGGAAGGCGACCGCGCCCGTCAGCAGTGCCTTCGCGGGATCGCTCACCGGCCGGGTCTTGCGGGCCGCCGGCGGGGAGAGGCTGCGCTCATGGGGTGGGCGGTGTTCTGACCGCTCGGACCGCCTCGGCGAGCGACGCCAGCTCCGGATGCGTGGCGGCTTCGTCGAGCGCCTCGCGGCAGGTGGCGTCGTGCGTCGGCCGGGCCTCCGTCAGGAGTGCGAGACCGGTGCCCGTGACGTCGGTGTAGATGCCGCGGCGGTCCGTCGGGCAGAGGTACCGGGCCAGCAGGCCGCGGTCCTCCAGTCGGCTGACCAGGCGCGTGGTGGCGCTCTGGCTCAGGACGACCGCGTCGGCGACCTGCTTCATCTGCAGGTGGCCGCCTTCGCCGTCGTGCTGTCGGCTGAGGACGTCGAGGAGTGCGTACTCCCGCACGCTCAGGCTGTACCGGGACTGCAGGGCGCGCTCGATGCGCGTCTCGATCCTGCCGTGCAGCAGCGACAGGGCGGCCCATCCGCTGGCGAGGGCGGTGAGCGCGGGATCGGTGGCGGTCATGGGACTCGATGTCTCCTCAGGGGCGGCGGGCGGGGCTCGGGGAAGGACCGCGGCCCGGGCACGCGGGGGCGTGTCCGGGCCGAGCGGAGGGGCCGTCGGTGTCAGGCGGCGAGGGTCTCGTGCAGGGCGTCGAGGCCGTCGGCGTAGATGCCGGTGAACAGGTCGACGACTTCCTGCTCGGTGGCGCCCTTGGGGTTGAAGCGTCCGGACCACTGGACCTCGGCGAGGTCGTCGCGGCCGGGGACCGTGTGGACGCGGAGGGTGGAGACGTATCCGTCGACGGGGAACGGCGCTTCGAGGATGGCGTAGCTGTAGTGGCGTTCGGCCTCGTCGAAGTCCACGAGGCGCTCGATGATGACGTCGCCGTCGGGGTTGGTCAGGCGGCGGACGCGGCCGCCTTCGAGCGCGGTGCTCTCGGGGATGTAGGGGAGCCAGTCCGGGAGGGCGTCGAAGCCGCCGATGAGGTTCCAGACCTGCTGGGGGGTGGCGGGGACGACGCGGGAGACGGACGTGGAAGCCATGGTGGTGCTCCTGTTGCTGTGTGGGGGGAGAGAGGTGCGGGGGTGGGGGTCAGGCGTTGTTCGGGAGCGGGGCGGCCGGGCTGACCAGGCCGGCGGCCCGGAGGTCGGTCCAGAACGCGGCCGGGACGGTCTCGTTCAGGGCCGCGGTGTCCTCGGCGATGCGGCTGGGCCGGGTGGCGCCGGGGATGACGGCGGCGGACGCCGGGTGGGCGAGGGAGAACTGCAGGGCGGCGGCCTTGATGCTCACGGCGTGCTTCTCGGCCAGCGCCTTCAGCTTCCCGACGCGCTCGACGATCTCGGCCGGGGCCTGCTGGTACTCGAAGTGGGTGCCGCCGGCGAGGATGCCGGAGCTGTACGGGCCGCCGACGACCATGTCGACGCCCTGCTCCTGCGCCATGGGCAGCAGGCGGGTGAGGGCGTGCTCGTGGTCGAGGAGGGTGTAGCGGCCGGCGAGGAGGAAGCCGTCGGGCTGCGGCTCGTCGAGGGCGAGGGTCAGCTCGATGGGCTCGGTCTTGTTGACGCCGAGACCCCAGGCCTTGATGACGCCTTCGTCGCGCAGCCGGGACAGGACGCGGAAGGCGCCGGTGCGGGCCTCCTCGAACTTCTGCAGCCAGGCGTCGCCGTGGAAGTCCTGGGCGATGTCGTGGACCCAGACGATGTCGAGCCGGTCGGTGCCCAGGCGCTTGAGGCTGCCCTCGATGGAGCGCTCGGTGGCGTCGGCGGTCCACTCGTGGAGGATCCTGTTCGGGTTGCCGTGCTCGAACAGGCCGCCCTTCTCGCCGAAGTCGGGGACGTCCGTCTCGTGCTCGTCGAGGACGACCCGGCCGACCTTGGTGGACAGGACGTACTCGTCGCGGGGCTTGCCGGCGAGGACCTCACCGAGCCGCTCCTCGGCGAGGCCGGCGCCGTAGAAGGGGGCGGTGTCGTAGAAGCGGATGCCGTGGTCCCAGGCGGCCTCGACGGTGGCGCGGGCCTCGTCGTCGGGGATGGCGCGGAACATGTTGCCGAGCGGGGCGGTGCCGAAGCCGAGACGGCCGGGAAGGAGGTTCTTGAGCGACATGGGAAGTGCCTTTGCGAGAGGGGGGAGGGCCGGGAGGCCCCCACGAGCACTCGCATCTGGATGCAAGCGCGCCTTACATGTGAAGACAATACTTGCGCACGCTGGCTAATGCAAGCACTGGATATGCGCGTTCGCTCTGTAAAGGGTTCGCATCTCTCCGTGTGCTCCCCGCCATGGCTCTGCGTGGCCGCCGACGTCAGGTCGTGCGACGGAGTGCGGCCCCGGCGTCCTCCCGGGGGCGGGCGGCCGCCTCCGGATCGAGCGCATGGGCGGCCACGCCCCCGGGACTGCCCTCCTCGTCGCCGCGCATGACCCGCGCCCCTGGTTGTCCTCGAAATAACGACCCGTGACGCCGTCCAGTAGCGGAGAGATGGCCGACAGGGCGGACGCGGCCGCCCCCGGGCGGGTTCTTGCAGGAGGGGGAGGCGTCAGGCTCCCCTCGCCGTCCATCACGGCGAACGCCCCCATCGTGTCGTCGTCCAGGCGCCTCCGCAGTCGGGTGAGGATGGAGCCGGGGTGGAGGGCGTTCGCCGTGATCCCGCCCCCCGCCCACCGCAGGGCGCCGACCGCGAGCAGTACGCCGGCGTTCTTGGACTGCCTGTACGCGGCCCACGGGTCGTACGGTCGCCGCGCGAAGTGCGGGTCCCCGAAGGCGAAGGGCGCACCCCGGTGGGCACCGGAACTCACCACCACTACCCGGGCCGCGCCGAGGCCCGTAGCGCGGGGCGCAGTCCGGTGGCGGGGGCGAAGTGGCCGAGGTGGTCGGTGGCCCGCCACCTCCCCCATCCTGCAGGGGTCGGGGTGCGCGCGGGGAGGGCCGTGATCCCCGCGTTCGCCACGAGGATGTTGAGCGGCCCGTCCCGGGTCCGTACGAAGGCGCCGCCCGAGCCCGGGCCGGACGGGCCCGGGCCGGACGGGCCGAGCGCCGCCGCCTGCACCTGCCCCCCCACCACGCCCCCAGGCCGGCCCCACCGACCCGCTCGCCGCAGCCGCCTGACCGCCCTTCACCAGGACCCGACACGCCCCTGGGCGGTCGCGAACCTGCCCGCGTCGGCGCCGCCTCCCGCTGACCCTCGCGGCCCGCTTCAGACGCACCGTCGGCCGCGCCCCCGGGGGGCGACGTTTCGGGTTCGCGCCGTCAGCCCGTGAACCGGCCGAGGGTGGGGGCCGGGACGGGGAGCGGGTGGGCGCCCTGGGGGCGGAGGCCGTCGATGATCAGGGCGAGGTAGCGCTGCCACAGCGAGCCCTGCGGGTCCTCGTCGATGCTGAGCACGGCCTGTGCGGCGGCGCTGAGCAGGAGCACGATGTCGAGGCCGGTGACGTCGTCGCGTACGGCCCCGGCTTCCCGGGCGCGGTCGACGAGCGTGTCCGCCACTTCGGCGACGCGTTCGCGGGAGGCGCGGACGCTGGCCTCGCTGGGCGAGAGGGCCGCGGCGGCCTGGCAGAACGAGCGGTCGCGGACGTGGATCTCCACGCCCGTCGTCATGAACTCGAAGAGCGCCGCCTCGGCGTCGTCCGCCTCGGTCAGTCGCCGTCCGACGGCTACCAGTTCCTCCAGCCGGTCGCTGAAGACCTCGGCGAGGAGCTGTTCCTTGGTGTCGAAGTGGCGGAACACCGTGCCCTTGCCCACCCCGGCGCGCGTGGCGATGCGGGTGATCGACACGTCCATGCCGTTCTCGGCGAACTCCGCCGCGGCGGCGTCCATCAGCAGGCGTCTGTTGCGTACGGCGTCGGCTCTGGGCATGCCCCCACTCTACCTAACCGGACCGATCGGTCATGTTGTGATCCAGGTAACCGGACCAAGCGGTCCGGTTGTGCTACGGTTCAAAACGTGACCGCGCGGTCCGGTTATGGATTTCGTACCGCACGGCCGTGACCACGCATCGTGAACACGAGAGGAACGACCCAGCCATGGACGTCCGCGGCTACAAGACCGGCCCGATCCAGGCGGAGGCGGCCTTCACCTCCGACTTCCCCCTGGACGACCGCTACTCCACGCAGGACATCGTCGACATGCTGGAGCGGGAGCGCCCCAACATGGACATCCGCCCGGGCATGCGGCACAAGTACACGCCGCTCCGCTTCGACCCGGCCACGGGTGTGAAGTACATCGGTGGTCGCTACCTGTTCGACACGTGGGAGAACGTGCTCGACTACGACCACTTCACCAACGAGGAGCTCTTCCCGGAGCCCGGCGTGCACTTCTGGTCGCGCTTCCCGGGTGTCGACAAGCACTACTGGAAGGTGACCGGGGCGCACGACTTCAAGCCCATGGCCACCGCACACCACGTCAACCGCTTCGAGCGCTACTCGTACGCCGACGCCGGTGTCGAGGAGCTCCTGAAGGAGGTCTGGCCGGCGATCCGCGACGAGGCCGAGAAGCAGGGCCTGTCCAGCGTCTGGCTGATGTTCCAGCCGGAGGAGAAGCAGATCGGCATCATCACCGTCGCCGAGAAGGCGGGAGACGCCGACCCGGCCGTCGCCGTCTCCAAGGGGCTGGAGTACCTGGAGGGCCTCGCGCCCTTCGGCCGCTTCCTGCCCGAGCAGCTCGGTGCGGAGCAACTGATGGACCGCACCAGCCTGATCATCTCGTCGTGGCTGCCCGAGTCCCGGGCCCTCGGCGGGGCCCACTCGTCCTTCGACGTCTCCCCGCCGCACCCGTCGCCGCAGATCTGATCGCCGTACGGCGATGAAAGGCGCCCGGCCGGAACGGTGCGTGTTCCGGCCGGGCGCCGCCCGGGGGCCGCGTCCCACGCGGCTCCAGACCATTCAACATCACCCTTTCCCATCCTCAGGAGAACCCTCATGCGTGCCCTCATCGTCGACCGCTCCACCTCCGGCGGGCTCCGCCTGGCGGCTGACACGCCCGCCCCCGTACCCGCGCCCCACCAGGCCCTGATCCGGGTCCGGTCGATCTCCCTCAACCCCGCCGAGTTCCGGTACGTGCTTCCCGGCGCGCCCGACGGCGCGGTGATCGGCTGGGACGCGGCCGGAGTCGTCGAGCGGGCCGCCGCGGACGGCTCGGGACCGGCCGCCGGCACCCCGGTGATCACCCTCGGCATGACCGGGGCCTGGGGCGAGCTGCGTGCCGTCGACACCGCGCTGATCGGAACCGTCCCCGACGGCGCCGACCTCGGCCCGATGAGCACCCTGCCCGTCGCCGCCACCACCGCGCTGCGCGCCCTGCGCAAGCTCGGCCCGATCCTGGGCCGGCGCGTCCTGATCACCGGCGCCGCCGGAGCCGTCGGCCGTTACGCCGTGCAGCTCGCGGCCCGCGGCGGCGCCCACGTGATCGCCACCACCCGCAACCCGGACCACGCGGAGCAGATACGGGCCCTTGGCGCGCACGAGGTCGTCACCAGCCCCGCCGACGTCTCCATCCCGGTCCACGGCGTTCTCGACCTGGTCGGCGGAGCGTCTCTCGCTCCCGCCTACCAGGCCCTGGGCGAGGGCGGCATCCTCGTGACCGCCGGAGGCGCCTCCTCGGCGGCCTCCGCCTTCGAGCCGGGCAGCCTGATGTCCGACCCGCTGCGCCACGACCGATCGATCGTCACCTTCTTCCTCATGAGCGGCGACGGCATCGACGCCGACCTGACCTGGCTCGCCTCCGAGCTGGCGACCGGCGCGCTGCGTCCGCACATCGCCTGGCGCGGCGACTGGACCGACGCCGCCGAGACCATCGGCGCCGTACGGGAAAGCCGCCTGCCCGGCAAGGCCGTTCTGGACCTGTCCTGACCAGCTCACTTACGGGGCCCGCCTGCCGGGCCCCGCCCCCCCAGAAAGGAAACGACATGACCACCCGTACGCCCGTCCCGCTCTCCGTCCTCGACCTCGCCCCGATCCGCGACGGCCACGCCCCCACCGAGGCCCTGCGCAACACCGTCGAACTCGCCCGCGCCACCGAGGCGTTCGGCTACCGGCGCTTCTGGATCTCCGAGCACCACAACACCCGCGCCATGGCCAGCTCCGCGACCGCGATCATCATCGGCCAGGTCGCCGCCGCCACCGAGCGCATCAGCGTCGGCGCGGGCGGCATCATGCTGCCCAACCATGCCCCGTACGTCGTCGCCGAACAGTTCGGCACCCTCGCCACGTACCACCCCGGCCGCATCGACCTCGGCCTCGGCCGCGCGCCCGGCACCGACCCGTGGACCACCCGCGCCCTGCGCCGGCAGCACGCGAGCGGCGCCGACTTCCCCGAGCAGGTCGCGGAGCTCCGCGACTACCTGACCCCGGGCGGTACCGACCGCAGGGTCCGTGCGATCCCGGGGGAGGGCGTCGACCTGCCGGTGTACGTCCTGGGCTCCTCCACCTTCGGCGCCGCGCTCGCCGCCCGCGAAGGGCTGCCGTTCGTCCACGCGTCCCACTTCGCGCCGCAGCAGCTCGACGAGGCCCTGACGCTGTACCGGTCCTCCTTCCAGCCCTCGGCCGCGCTGGCGAAGCCGTACGCGATCGTCGCGGCCAACGCCGTCGTCGCCGACACCGAGACCGAGGCGGTACGGATCTTCAGCTCGCTCCAGCAGAAGTTCCTCACCCACTTCCGCGGCGAGATGCGGTTCCTGCCGCCCGTCGACGACATCGACACGTTCTGGAACCGGCAGGAGGCGCAGATGGTGAACGCCATGCTCGCCGAGTCCTACGTCGGCACCCCGGACACCGTCCGCCGCGGCCTCGACGACCTCGTCGCCCGCACCGGCGCCGACGAACTGATGATCCTCAGCGAGGCGTGGGACTTCGACGCCCGCCTGCGCTCGTACGAACTGCTCGCCAAGACCTGGACGGAAAGGACCTGACGTGACCGCCATCCCCGGTGCCCCGGGCACCCTCTTCGAGCCCACCCGGCTCGGCGACCTGAACCTGGCCAACCGCATGGTGATGGCGCCGATGAGCCGCGCCCGCGCGCACACCGACGGCACCCCTTCCGCCCTCATGGCGGAGTACTACGGGCAGCGCGCCACGGCCGGCCTCATCGTCGCCGAGGGCACCCACCCCGTCCCCGGTGGCGCCATCGGCCCTGACGCGCCGGGCCTGTTCACCGACGCGCACCAGGACGGCTGGGCGGCGGTCGCCGACACCGTGCACGCGCGCGGCGGCCGGATCTTCCTCCAGCTCATGCACGCCGGCCGGCTCGCCCATCCCGACTTCCTGCCCGGGGGCGTCCACCCGGTCGCTCCGAGCGCGCTCGCCGCCCGCACTCTCGTCCACACCCCGGCGGGCCGCGTGCCTGCCGTCACCCCGCACGCCCTCACCGACGACGAGATCGAGGACCTCGTCACGGCCTTCTCCCGCGCCGCCGGCCGGGCGGTGGCCGCCGGGATGGACGGCGTGGAGATCCACGCCGCCAACGGCTACCTGCTCCACCAGTTCCTCGCCGACAACGCCAACACCCGCACCGACCGCTGGGGCGGCGACACCGAGGGCCGCACCCGGCTGACGGTCGCGGTCACCCGCGCCGTAGCCGAGGCCATCGGTCCGCACCGGACCGCCCTGCGCATCAGCCCCGGAAACACCTTCGGCGACCTCACGGAGACCGATCCCTACGCCACGTACACCACACTCGTCGCGAGCCTCGCCCCACTCGGCCTCGCCTACCTGCACCACACCGAGACCGGCACCGCACTCGACGCCACCCTGCGGGCCCTGTGGCCGACGACCCTCGTGGTCACCCCGGCCCCGGGCGACGGGGACAAGACGCGGGCGGCCGCCCAGGCCCTCGGGAGGGGAGCGGATCTCGTCTCCTTCGGCCGTGATTTCCTGGCCAACCCCGACCTCGTCACCCGCTGCCGTACCGGCTCCCCGCTCAACACCCCGCTGGCCGAAGGCTTCTACGGAGGCGGGCCCCACGGCTACACCGATTATCCGACCGCTTCCGAGGGGCGCGGCGCAGCCGTGGCGTGACCAGGAGCGAGAGATGCCCAGGACAACCTGGCCGGTGGCCGGTCATTGACCACCGGCCGAGTGGAGCAAGGGGCAGGGGACGGATGCCGTCCACGTGTCGGCACACGAATCGCACGCAGACCCCGAGAGCCTGGATAACGACGAAGCCCCTGGTCACTGACCTGGGGCCTCGTGCAAGAGCCGATGACGGCAATCGAACCCGCGCTGCGTTTCCTGCGCAGGGCGGCCGGATGCCTCATGTGAATGCCAGCTCGCGGAACGTGTTGCGGATGTCCGTCAGCGGCTGGCGGTCGCGGGTGTAATAGAGCTTGTTGGTCAGCAGTACCGCCCACCGGTCCTGGGCGGGGGAGATCCACATGCCGGTGCCGGTGAAGCCGTAGTGGACCCAGACGTCCTGCTCATCGGTGGTGCCGGGGGCCGGGTGCCAGAACAGGCCGCGTTCCGGCTGGAGGCCGCCGGTCTGCACGGTGAGGGAGTGGGTGGTCCACTCGGCGCCGAAGCCAGCCTCGGCGGGGGCCGTGGTGGGGTCGAGCATGTAGCGGAGGAAGGCGGTTAGGTCGTCGAGGACGGTGAAGGTGCCGGCGATGCCGCACACTCCACCGAGGAGCCGGGCGGAGAAGTCGTGGGCTACGCCCTTGAGATGGGTGCCGGTGTCCTGGTCGAGTTCGGTGGGGGCGCATCGGACGGCGAGGCCGGTGGGCAGCGGGCCGAACCGGGTGGTGTTCATGCCCAGCGGGCGCCAGGTCCTCGTCTCGCAGAGCTGGTCGAGAGGTCGGCCGGAGAGGTGTTCGGCGAGGTAGCCGAGGATGAGAGCGGCCCGGTCGGTGTACTCGACCGCTTCGCCGGGCGGTCGGTTGAGGGCTTCGTGCAGGACCCCACGGCGGATGCCTGCCGGGTCGGTGCCGTAGAGGCTCTTCAGCTGGGCCCGGAGAGGGAGGCCGGCGGTATGGGTCAGGAGTTGGCGTGCGGTCACGGACCCGAGCGGGTGGCCGGCGACCTCGTCCCAGAAGGTGCCGAGCGGGGCGTCGAGGTCGAGGACGCCGTCCTCCCACAGGGCTCCGATGGAGGCCCAGACCGCGAGGATCTTGGTGAGGCTGGCGGCGTCGAAGACGCTGTCCGGGCGCATCCTCACGTTCGGTTCGTCGGGGTCCAGGACCCCGGTCGTGCCCGTTGCCCGGACTCCGCCGGAGTCGCCGACGGCCCACACCGCGCCCGGGTAGACCTTGTCGCGGACGCCTTCGCTGAGCAGGTTCTCGATGCGGTCGGTGCGGTACGGCATGGTCTCCCTCTTCGTGTGGGTATCCCAGCGGCCAGCGTAGTGACGTGAGCCGGGTGGGCTGGGCAACGGCGTGCCGCTGGTCGTGGGGGCGTTGCCCGGCCCCGGCTGGTTCTCAGGTGAGCTGGCGGCCGAGGTCGGCCAGTTCTCGGGCGGTCTTCGACAGGGGGTACCGGGCGGCGTTGGCGTATCCGGCCTGCCGGAGGGCGGGCAGGAGGCCGGGTTCGGTTCGCAGGCGGTCCAGGTCCCGGGCGAGGGCGGTGGGCTGGGTGAAGTCTGTGGCCAACCCGGAGCGGGCGAGGGCTTCGCTGAGGCCGGGGACGGGCTGGTAGAGGACGGGGAGGCCGCAGGCTTGGGCTTCCAGGGCGACCAGGCCCATGGCCTCCAGCGTCGTGGAAGGCATGACGAGCACGTCGTGCTCGGCGAACGCCTTCCACAGCTGGGGACGGCGGAGCCAGCCGAGATAGTTGGCCCTCACCCCGGCCCGTTGCAGCCGTGGGGCCAGCGCGCGGTACTGGGCGCTGGGGGCGGCGATGGACAGCTCGACGCCCTGGCGCGGGGCCACGCTCCGGATCAGGGCTTCGACGCCCTTCTCTGCGGTCAGCCGGCCCGCGTACAGCAGCCGCAGGTGGCTCCTCGGCGGATGGGTGGGGCGGACGGGTGGGCTGCTGAGGAGCCGGTCGGGGATGCCCCAGGGGATGTGGGTGATCTTGCGGCGGTCGGTCTGCGGGGCGAGCTTGAGGAGGTGGTCGGCCATGGCGCCGGTGGGGACGACGATGGCGTCGGCGGCCCTGGCGGTCGCCCGCAGGACCTGCAGCTGGTCGCGGTGGGCTTCGGCGAAGATCAGGTCGGTGCCGTGGACCAGGGCGATGCGGGGGTGCGTGGGCAGGGCCCTCAGCAGGGCGGGGGTGGCGCCGAAGGCGAGGTGGTGCAGGTGCAGGACGTCGATCTCGGAAGGGTTGATCGCGGCCGTCAGAGCCCTGCGCAGGGCGGCGACGTAGCGGCCGAAGGCCGGTCCCTCCAGGCACTTGCCGCCCGCGCTGAGCAGGTCGAGGCCGGCCGGCGTCCGGGGGCGGGGTCCGGCCGGGGCGAGCATGAAGGCCCTCGCGGGGATGAGGGGCTTCTCACCGGTGTAGAGGTCGAGGAACAGCTCGACACTGCCCCCGGGGCTGCCGGCGGGCAGGTCCAGAAAGGTGGCGGTCATCAGCCCCGGGGCGGGTCTGGCGAGGGAGCTCATCGGCTGCCTCCGGCGATCTCCTCGTAAAGGCGGGAGATGTCGATGCCCTCGGTGGCGGCGTACTTCGCCAGCTGCTGCTGGTAGCTGGCCGGTGCGCCCTGGGTGGTCAGGAAGACGAGCTTGCCGAACGTCATGCCCGGATAGACGCGGACGGGCCGGGCGGCCCGGATCTCCAGGGTCCAGCGGATCGCGTGGCCCTGGTGGCCGAGCGGGGCGGAGACGTGGACCCAGATGCCGAGTGCGCCGATGGTGCGGTCGCCGTTGAGCATCTGCGCGTACGCCTCCGATCCGGTCCGCTCGTGGGTGACGCCGAGGTAGAGCAGCCCGGGCTGGAGGAGCAGGCCGGTGGTGGGGATCGTCTGCTCGGTGTAGGCGGTGGGGACGGCGGCGTCGAGGTCCCCGGCGCACACGCGGAGGGTGTTGCCGAGGCGCCAGTCGTAGGCGTTCGGGGAGACGCGGGCGGGGTCGTACGGGGCGATGGTGATCTCGCCGGCACGGACGGCGGCGGTGATCGCGGGGCCGGTGAGGATCACGAGGCGACCACCCCGACGCGTGCGGCGTCCCGCCAGTAGTGAGATGGCTGGGGGCCGTCGGCGGCCTGGTACTTGCCCGCGTACAGGTCGATGTCGCCGGTGGAGACGAAGAACATGATCTGCCCGATCTTCATGCCCGCGTACACGCGCAGGGGCCGGATCGGGGAGAGCATCAGGGTCCACTGGCCGTGGAAGCCGATGTCGCCGATGGGGGCGGTGATCTCGACGAACAGGCCGAGCCGGCCGACGGAGGAGCGGCCGAAGAGCAGCGGGACGAAGGTGTCGGAGCCGATCTGTTCGAGGGTGTGGCCGAGGTAGAGCTCGCCGGGCTGGAGGACGTACCCGTCCTCGCCGATCTCGACCGTGGTGGTCGGGTTCGCCTGGTGGGCGTCGATGACCGGGTTCGTGTAGGTCAGCAGGGTGTGGCCGAGGCGGACGTTGTAGCTGTTGGGGTTGACCTGCCCGGGTTCGAACGGGCTGATGGCCAGGCGGCCGTCGCGGGCGGCGGCGGTGATCTCGGGGCCGGTGAGGATCATCGGGCACCGTCCTTGTTCTCGCTCCGGGGTAAGGGCGTGGCGATGGTTCCGCGGACGGCCTCGCCGAGGCGGAGGCCGGCCTGGTGGGTGCGTCCGCCGAGGTAGGTGTCGGCGAGGTAGTCGGTGGTCAGGACGGACCGGATGCCCTGCGGCAGCGGCCGGGGGGCGAAGGCCAGCGGGCCGACGTGCTCGGTCACGTGTGTCAGCAGGCCCTCCAGGTCCTTCGCGTACTGGTCGGGGAGGAAGACATGGACGAGCTGGTTGTCGAACGGCTCGATGGCCAGGAGGTCTCCGAGCGTCAGGACGTCGCCGAGGCGGGTGGAGCGCAGGGCGGTTTCGTTGAGGAGGACAGCATCGGCGCCGAGGCCGGTGTGCAGCCGGGCGGTGATGTCCTGGAGGAGCCGGCGGCGGTCGAGGACGGTGTCGCGGTAGGGCTCGTCGAGGGTGCCGAGGGGAGTGGCCAGCATCCGGCAGGTAGAGCTGATTTTCTCGTCCAGGGCGGCGAGGTCGTCCGGGACCGTCGTCGGGGCGGGGAAGACGGCGGTACGGGCGGCCCAGCCGGAGCCGACCGGCTCGGCGGCGGCGTATCCGGCGGCCAGCTCACCGCCCTTGACCACGAGGGTGTCGCCGACGTGCACCGGCCCGTAGGTGTCGCTGTGGCAGTGGCCGGCGAAGATGACGTCCACGAACGGGCAGGCACCGGCGAGCTTGAGGTCCTCGTCGAAGCCGGAGTGGGACAGCACGATCCACGAGTCCACGCAGTGGTGGTGTTCCAGCATCAGCTCGTGCAGCGCGGTCACGGGGTCGGTGACGTGGTGTCCGGCCCGCTGGCCGGCGGGGATGGTGAGGAACGCGCTCACGCCGATGACCGCGGTGACGGCGACCCGACGGCCGTGTACCTCGACGACACGGAGACGGTCGAACAACGGTCGTCCGGTGGCCTCGTCGACGGCGTTGCCACAGACCGTCATCTCGCGCAGTCCAGGATCGAAGTAGTGGGGCCAGCCGTGGTTGCCGGGAGCGAGCACGTCGTACAGCGTCGTGAGGATCTCCCGCTCGATGGCTCCCTTGCCCAGCCGGTAGTAGCCGGTGCCCTCGAAGAAGTCGCCGCAGTCGGCGATGAGCGAGGACGCCTTGAGGTGGTGCAGGTGCGGCAGGAGCCTGTGGGCCTGGTCGAGGGCGGAGTGCAGGTCGGTGGTGGCCACGATCTGGCCGTACTTCCTGCTCATCGCGGTACGTCGGTGAGGTCGGCGCCGAGAGCACGGAGCTTGGCGGGCAGGTCGGCGTGGCCGCGCCGCAGCTGGTCGAGGCCGCTGACGGTGGTGGCGCCCCGGGCCCCGAGGCCCGCGATCAGGAGGGCGGAGCCGGTGCGGATGTCGGTGGCCTTCACCGTGGTGCCGTTCAGGCGCTGGGGGCCGGCCAGGCGGCAGCGGGTGGGCGAGAGTTCCTCGACCACGGCCCCGAGCCGGGCGAGCTGGGGGAGGAGGTTGCCGTGACGGCCGGGGTTGATGTCGTCGGCGAACAGGTGGGTGCCGGGCAGGGTGAGGGCCAGGGCCATCAGTGCGGGCTCGAAGTCGGCGTCCAGACCGTCCGGAGTCAGGGAAGCGACTGCCCGTAGCGGTCGTCCGCTCATGGTGTGGGCCCGGTGGACGGTGATCGCGTCGGGGGCGAGGGAGACGGGGATGCCGGCCCAGTCCAGCAGGCCGGCCAGCACCTTGAGATCCGATCCGGCGACGCCTTCGACACGACCTTCACCGCCGGTGGCGGCGATCGCGCAGGCCAGCGTGCCCGCCTCGATCTTGTCGCCGGGAACTGCCCAGGCGACGGTTCCGGCCGGGATGCCCAGCGGTGGGGCCAGCGTGATCGTGTCGCTGTCGGCGCGGGCCGTCCATCCGGCGGACCGTAAGGCGGCGAGCACGCCCGTGGTCTCCGGGGACAGGTTGGGGTTGCCCAGCTCCAGACGGCTGCCGGCCACGACCGCCCGGCAGATCGCGGCGATGCTCGCTCCCCGCGAGCGGAACGGCAGCGTCAGGACGACCTTGTCCCGGCCCCGGCCCCGGTCGGCGGCCAGGACGCGGTATCCGGAGTCGTCGAGCAGGACGGTGTCGCCGAACGCTTCGTAGACGGTGAAGTGCAGCTCCATGCCGCGGTCACCGATCCGGCAGCCGCCGGGCCAGGGCAGGGCGGCCTGCCCGTAGGCGGCAAGGAGCGGCGCCACCAGGTAGTAGGAGGCCCGGATCCGGGCGGCGTCGGCCAGGTCGGGCGCCTCGGCGGGGTGCTCCTGGGGCGTGACGATGACGGCTCCCGGCTCGGCGACCGGGCGGGCGACGCGGTAGCCGGCCTGCTCCAGCAGGCCGAGCATCCTCTGCACGTCGGCGCTGGCTGGGATGCCGGACAGGCGGACCCCGCGGCCCAGGGACGCGGCGGCGGTCAGCAGTGGCAGAGCCGCGTTCTTCGAGCCGTCCACCCGGACCGTGCCGGCGAGCGGGCGGCCGGGACGGACGGTGACAGCGTCGACGTCTCTCGTACGGGCAGGGGAAAGGTCCATCAGAACCTCCTGGTCGCAGGTGGTCAGAGGTGGTGTGGCTCCAAGGGGCGGGGCTGGTCGCCCTCCGCCGAGTGGTGCGGGAGCGGTGCGGGGAGGCTCCGGGTCTCCTCGGCGGAGGGCCGTTCAGCGGCCGGTGACGAGGGAAGGCGGCACGACGTCCGGCACGGCCATGGCCACTCGGTCGCCCGTGGCGTCGAGGAGCTGGACGGCCTGGGTACGCAGCGCCCAGGAGGGCCCGGCCAGGCCGACGAAGGCGAGGAACGTCAGGGCGGTCCGGCCGCTGCGGTCCGGACCCATACGGGGCGCGGGGCGAGGGACGCGGTGACGGGCCCTGTTCACGAGGTCTCACCGAGGACGTTCTCGTGCCTGTCGAGAAGGCGGCAGGTCTGCGCGTACAACCGCTCCAGCTCGACCGAGGTGAGGATGAGGGCCCCCTCGGAGGACGAGCCGTCCTCGAAGTGGATCGTCACAGGCACCGAACCCTGGCGGGCGCGCGGGTCGTAGACCGCGTCACGGCCCGGCAGCAGAGTGGCGTGGGTGGCCTGCGCCGGCACCGGGCGCAGCGTCGTGCCGTCCGCCGGCGCGGACCAGGCGGGACCGCCGCCGGGCGGGCACAGGTGGTAGGTGGTGGCGGAGCCCTCACCGGGGAGGGTGACCACGACACCGACCCGGCCCTCGCGGGCCGTGTCGGCGGCGAGGTCGCCGAGCTGGGGGAGGAAAGGAGCCGCCGTTCCTAACTCGGCTCCTTGAGCGGGGAGATGCGAGAGGCTTCGTCCGGTCATGCCCTCGAAGTTAGGGACGCCCAAGACCCCGAATATGAGCCGGAGGAATACGACCCCTATCCGTCCAGGTGAAAGCGGTCGGACATGCGCCGCAACTTCTCCCGCGTGGCTGCACGTTCGGCGTAGACGATGCTCCGGAGGGTCGAGCGGGCGATGGGGTGGTTCCGTACGAGCTGGGGGGCGATCCGCTCGGCGGTCTCCAGCTCGACGAGGGCCTTGTCCCGGTTGCCGTCCCACAGCCAGGCCCGCGCGATGTCCATGTGATGGTGCCCCTGACGGGAGTTGGGCAGGGCTCCGACCAGCTCGGGGCTGGTGCGGCGGTTGATCTCCAGGGCCTTGCCCTGCTCGCCCATCTCCAGGGCCACGCTGATCGCGTGGATCTGCACGTTCCCAGCGGAGAACGTGAGCGAGTGCCGGTCGTACACCGGCGCCCCGACGTACGCGTCCATCCGCTCGGCTGCGTCCTTCGCGTACCCGATCCGGTCCTCCGCCTCGGTCGCGCGGCCGGCGCGGGCGGCCGAGACCGCGGCCCGGAGCTGGAGGGTGCCCCAGGCCCGTACGGCCAGCGGCTCGCCGTGCTCGTACGCCTGCTGCACCGAGGCGATCGCCTTGTCCGAGAGCGTCAGAGCGTCCGCCCAGTCGGCCGTCGCCCACATGTCCCAGACCCGCATCCAGTCCGCGACCGCGGGCAGCACGGGGTCCCCGGAAAGCCGGGCCGACCAGGCGGCCCGCTCGCAGGCCATCGCGACCAGTTCGGGGTGGCCGAGGGAGTGGGCGGCGGTGTGGGCGAACTTGCAGCACACCGCGTAGATCGCGTACGCCTCCTCCCGCTCATGTCCCTCCGAGACCTCGGCCAGGGCCCGCGCCTCGCGGAACAGGTCCGGCAGGACACGGAGGATCGCCACGTTGGAGGCTGTGTCGCGCAGCCGGTGCAGACGGGTGACTTCCCGCCACAGCTGCGGGGCGGGTCGCGGCGTCCCGTCGAAGACCGGGGCGAGGTCGTAACGGCGCAGTTCGCGCAGGATCGAGGAGGCGGCGATCTGCCACTGGTTGTCGTCCGGGGAGCTGCTGTACGGCCGTCCGATCAGGTCGTTCGGGTGGACGTGCAGCTCGGCTGCCACCTGGTTGAGCAGCCCGACCCGGTCCAGCTCGATCAGGCCCCGCTCCATCTTCGACACCCAGCCCTGCGACTTCCCCAGGGCCGTGGCGAGGTCCGCCTGCGGCATCCCGAGACGCAGCCGCGCCCTACGGACGCGCCGGCCGATCTCCTCGGCTTCCTCCAGCATCAGGACACCTCCCCAACCGCCGGACGGCCGTGCGGGCTGTGCCGGGCTGTCCGTACCGAGTTCGTCACCAGCACGGTACCCACATGGACGCCAGGCTGAGGGGCCTCAGGCGGATTGTTGCTGTGCTGCCGTAACCGCAGAGGATGGTCGGCGGTTGGCGGGACATGAAGAAGATCATCTCTGTTGCCGCCCTGGCCCTCACGAGCCTGGCCCTGGCTACCCCTGCACACGCCGATAATGACAGCAACTTCGGGCAGGGGGTGAACGCCGCGAACAACTGGAACTTCAGTGCCGCTGCCGTCTGTTTCCAGGAGCTGGCGGTCGTTCCTGTGGGTGGCGCGTGGGACGGCAGCACCGTCAACCACTGCGTCAACGGCAACGTCCTCAACCACAGCGGCTGATCGTTCGGCAGGTCTCTGTTCCGATTCGGGACAGGGTGGGTGGACTGCCAGGCCGGTTACGGCCTCATTCAGATGGGTCGCGCCCAGCGGGAAGCAGGCGGTGGCACGAAGGGGCGGCGCTTCCTTGCCCTGGGCGGGTGGCTCTGACACGAACGGCAGCCGGAGATGATCCCGGCTGCCGTTGTGTTCTCCGAGGTTCCCAGGCGAGCCCACTGTCGGGGCGACTGGTGTTACGGGTTCAGCCGCCTGGGGCTGGTGTTACTGCTTGCCGGGGACAAGGCCGTTCATCACGTAGGCGAGGCGCTCGATGTCGGAGGGGCCTTCGTGGGGCCGGTGGGTGATCACGTCTCCGAGCGTGAAGTCCTCGTTGGGCTGATCGTCGTACGGGGCCAGGACGATGTTCAGTCCGGCGGTTCCCATCTTCTTCTGGATCTCGGTGTCGATGAGGAGACGGACCTCGAGGGTTGCTTCGAGCTCGTCCCGGTTGGCCAGGAGGACGGTGGCCTGTTCCTCGTCGGTGAAGGGGCGGCCGTCGTAGTGGGAGAAGGTTCCGGTGTCGGGATGGATCCGGAAGTCGGTGTCGATGAGCAGGGTGAAGATGTCGGCGCGGAGGTAGGAATCGGTTTCGGGCAAGGGTGTTCTCCTCACATGGTGGGGTGGGTGCTGATAGATCCATGGTGCGGAGAATCCCCGGTTAGGCTAACCGGGGATTCTCGGCTATGTTTCGCCGTCCGATCTGTGGCTTAGCGTCGTCGGACAGGCGCGTTTGCGGTGCTGGCTCCCAGCGCCTCGGCCGGCCCTGGCGCGGCAGCATCGCGCTTGAGTCCGACAACGGCCAGGTACTCGGGATGCGGGTCGGCGGGCAGATCGGTCATCCTCCGTACGCGCCACACCAGTACGTCGCTGACTGACTCTGCGGTGCCCAGCTCGCGGCGTCCTGCTGCGTCGGCAAGGAGGGCGGCGGAGATGTGGCCGGCGGCCTCGGCGTCGGCGAGCGTGGCAGCGAGGGACGGCCAGCCGGGCTCAGCCAGTACCTGCTCAGCCAGCTGGGGCATCGCCGCCCGCACGGCGGCGGCCTGTCTCTCCAGCAACGGGCGGGCGAGGTTCCGGCCGCGCTGGTGGAGGACGGCGAGCGGCTGCTCGGCGGCGACCCGGTAGGCGCTGCGTAGGTGCTCGGCGGCCTGGTGGGCCGCTTCGGCCTGCTGGGCGTGACCCTTCCTGGCGTGCCAGTGCGCGGCGGCGGTGATCAGGAACAACAGCACGTCGATGGCCATGGCCGTAGTGGCGCCGTCCTCGCCGCGCCCGAGGGCAGGCCCGCCGCGGACGAGTTCGCGGGCGGCCTGCCGCAATGCCTGGTCGTGTCCGCGTGCGGCGCGGATGTGGGAGCGGGTGGCACGCTCGAATGCCCAGGCGGCCTCTCGTAGTTGGTGGCGGGTGTGGGCGGCGGAGGTCTTGGCGAGCGCGTCGAGGACTTCTCCGGCGGCGCTTATGTGCGCGGCGGCGACGGCGTCTTCGCCGTTGTGGACGAGGAGGACCGCATCTGAGAGCGCAGCTGCTGCATGCCGACGTGCGGCGGACGGTGCCATCGGCCCGGGAGGCGGTGGAGATTCGGGCTGGTCCATGGACCAGCGTTCGCGGATCCGGGGCAGGGAGAGGTCGGGGGCGAGGCGGGCGCCGGGGTAGTAGACGGGCTCGCCGTCCTTGTTGCGGTCGTCGGGCAAGGCGACCTTGTAACCGAGCAGGTCGCCGGAGGGAGCGACGCGCTTCTTGACTAGGAGGCCGGCGGCGGCCAGGCGGTCGAAGAACTCCTCGTCGCCGGTCGCGCCGGCCACGGCCCGTCGTACGGTCTCGCGGAGTTCCTCGCGGGCGGTGCGCTCGCGTCCCTGCCGTTCGGCCTTGTGCCGTTCGGCGCTGGTGGGCCGCTGGGCAGCGGTGCCGTCGCCGGGCGCGACCTGGTGCAGGCCGAGTTCTTTCTCGATGAGCCGGGCCTCGGCCTGGGCACGTTTGCCGGAGCGGAAGTCGTCGGGCCGGGTGCCGTCCTCGCACACGAGGGTGGCGACGATGTGGATGTGATCGTCTGCGTGCCGTACGGCGGCCCAGCGGCAGCCGGGCTGCCCCTCGCCCGGGTCGATCCCGGTGGCGGCGACGATCCTGCGGGCCACCTCGGCCCACTCCTCGTCGGACAGCATCCGGTCGCCGGGCGCGGTGCGGACGGAGGTGTGCCAGACGTGCTTGGCGGGACGGGCGTGCTCCGGCAGCGCCTGGACTGGCTGGTCCAGGAGCCGCTGGAGCGCCTTCAGCGTGGCGCCCGGGTCGCGGCCCGGATCGGGGGCCATGCCGTCGAACGAGGCGACCAGGTGCGGGTCGACGTGCTCCTCGCGCTTGCCGGGGCCGTAGAGGTAGGCGAGCAGGCCGATGGTCCGGTCGCCGGGCGGGTTGATGCTGGGGATCACGCCGCCTGCCGTCGTTCGAGGATGCTGGTCGCGGCGGCGTGCACGGCGTCGGCGGCTCGCCGGACCGCGGCGGTGGCGGCCTCCAGCTGAGGTGTGTCCGCGCCTGAGTTGAGGGCCTTCACAGCCTGATTGAGGTTGCTGCCGGCCCAGCCGAGCTTGCGCCGGCTGTCGAACAGCGCGGTGAGCATGTCGCGCTCGGTGGCGATCTCAGCGCTGGTGCGGCCGAGGTCGCGGGCTGCGGCGAGGGCGGCACGGGCGAGGAAGCCGGCGACGGTCAGATGGCACTGGGCGGCGGCGGTGGCGACGAGCGCGTACTCGTCGTCGTTGAAACGGGCCGAATGCTGATGATGGCGCTTCTTCGCGGGCGGCTGACGCGGACGCTGACGGGCACGGCGCTCGCGACGGCGGGACTTCGGCTTCTCCTCCTTCCCCGGCTTCGATCCGCCCTCGGTCGAAGCCTCCAGGACCTGCGCCCCCTGGTGCAGGTCCTCTCCCGTCCCTTCGGGGGCGGGTACGGCGGAAGCACTGCTTCCGCCCCAACTTGCTCCGCCCGGGACAGGGTTGGTGGCCACCAACGGCTGGTTGGTGGGGGCCTCGGTGTGGCTGTCGTGCATCGGGGTGTTCCTTCGGAGTGAGTGCTGGAGGGGCGCCCGTGTAGGCATGGGGTGACAGGAGTGTCAGGCGGTGGCCGCCAGATTCTTGGTGGTGGCCGCTTCCTTCAGGACGGTGTCGGCGGCCTTCTGGGCTCGGGCCCTGTCGACGGTGTAGCCCTGGGCACGGGCGGTGCGCTCCAGGTCGGTCCGGCGGACGGTGCCGGTCTCGTAGCGCATCTGGCGGGCGAGCTCCAGGAGGTACGCGTCAGAGGCGCTGGCCTTGCGCCCGCCAGGTTTTGGCGTCGCTTTCCTCGGCGGTGTGGCGGTGGCGGGAGGCGGCGCCGTGGCGGTCGTGGCGGGGGAAGCCGGTGCGGCGGGCGGCTTCGGCTCTGGCGTGGCGGTCGGCTGCGCCAGGCGCTGCTTAGCGGGTATGGCGGTGGCGGCGGACTTGGCAGCGGGCGGTGGCGGTCCGCCACTGGGTGCCTTGGCGGTTGGCGGTTCGGCCGCCATCGCCTTGTTGGCGGCGAGGTGGCGGTTGATGACGAGGTAGAGGTGGACGGCGCCGGCGAGGGCGAGTGGGGCGATGGCGGACAGGGCGCCGACGGTGGCGTTGTTGAGATGGAGACGGGCCTGTTCGTTCAGGCGGATGGCGTGCAGGGCGTTGGCCCAGATGCTGGTGCCGGTCGCCAGGGTGACGAGCGTCCACACGTACAGGCGGGAGCGGAGAGGGGCGGTGCGCAGGATGAGCAGGGCAGTGACGCCCAGCGCGATGAAGCCGTCGATGACGAGGGGGAAGAGGTAGGTCAGCGGTCCACTGATGTGGGCGGCGACGGCCATTTGCCGCAGGGCGTCGTAGGAGAGGACGAAGCCGACGGCGGCGATCAGGGTGATCCCCATGAGGAGGGGACGGCCTCGCCGTTCGAAGGCGGGGCGTATCGGGGCAGGGGAGGGCAAGAGCAGGAATCTCCGGTGTGGTGCAAGGGGGCGGGATGGGCGCTGTCGGGGTCAGGCGACGGGCTTCTGACGGCGGCGGTCGTCGCCTTCGAGGGTGACGCGTTCGGTCATCTGGGCCAGGCGGGAGGCGACGCGGTCGCCGAGGGCTGCCCGCAGGGTGTCGGTGGTGAGGTTGCTGGTGATCAGGGTGGGGCGCAGGTGCTCGTACCGGTGGTTGATCAGCCGGTAGGTGAGCTCCTCGGTCCACTCGCTGGTCTTCGCTGCGCCGAGGTCGTCCAGGAGCAGCAGCGGGCAGCGCATCAGGCTCTGCAGGTCGCGCTCGCTGTCGAACCCGGGGCGGGGGCGCAGGCGGGCGTAGAGGTCGGCGGCGGTGACGGCTTCCCAGCGCAGGCGGACCCCAGCAGCCAGCAGGCTGCGGATCGCCCCGTATGCCTGGTGGGTCTTGCCGGTGCCGGTCGGGCCGACGATCCGCAGCGAGGGGCCCTCCGCGATGCCCGGGGCGCCGCCGGGGCCGGGGCGTCCGGCGCGGGCGATCGCGTCCGCCCAGGCGGTGACCTGGGGGTGGTCGGCTAGGGCGTGGCGGAAGCGCGCGGGGATACGGGCTTCCGCCTGTTCCAGTGCGGTGACCGGCTCAGGTGCCGGCTCCTGGGCGGCGGCGTCGGGAGCGATGCCGCGCTGGGCCAGGATGTCGCCGAGTCGGCTGGTGATCCGGGCGGGCTGCTGCGGAGCGCGGGTGAGGGCGGTGGTGGTCAGAGGTCGCCTCCGTAGGCAGCGGCGGTGTTGGTGGGGTTGGTCCATGGCTGGTGGGCGGCGGCGGGGGTGGCGTTCATGGCCTCGTGGACGAGGCTGGGCAGGGTGCTGGGGTGCAGGCCCTTGGCGCGGTGACGGTTGAGGCCGGCGCGGATGTGGTCCGGGGCGATGCCCTCGTTGAGGAGCTTCTTCACCTCGTGGCCGAGGTGGCTGAGCACGTCCTGCGGCGGGCGGTGAGCGCATCCGGCGGCGTACTCGCCGATCAGGTCCTTCGTCGAGACCGAGTCGGGCGCGGGGGGCGCTTGCGCCCCCAACGGGGTAGATCCTAGATCCCTGTTCCTAGGTCCTAGATCCGGACAGTGAGGGCTCACGGAGGGTTCGGTGAGCCCTCCCTGCGGCTGCGGTGAGTGCTCACGGAACCGACTCTGACCTGCGGATTCGTTGTTCACGGAGGGCTCCGTGAGTCCTCCCGGACGACTCGCGGAAGTCTCCGCGAGGGCTCCCTGTACCTGCGGTGAGGGCTCGCGCGGAATCCCGAGATCGTGGTGCGGGCACGGGGGAGTGCGGACGCCGCTGGGCCGGTTGATCTTCTGGTGCTGGGCGAAGGTGACGATGTGCAGGTACCGCTTGCCGTCCCCGCCCTCGTACCGGCAGATCAGCCCGGCACCGTGGAGCTGGATCAAGTCGTCCTCGACCGCCTCCGGGCCGTGCTCGCGGCGCAGCGACCACAGCTGGCCGGCGATGACGGCGGCCTGGTCGCGGAACCGGCCCTGGTCGTCGGCCTGGGTGAGCAGCCCGAAGAAGGTCCGCTCGGCGGACAGCGACACCGCCGCGAGGGACTCGGACGAGAACGCCTCGGGCTTGATGGTGCGGATACGGGCGATGGCGATCGACCGCCTTTCAGGGAGAGGGCTGGGGAATCCGGCGGTGCCGGGGTGCATGGCCAACACAGCCACACCTGGGGCGCAGAAGTCCAGACTTTGCACTGGAATTCCGTACAGCCCGGCGGCATGTCGCGTCGGCGAGTCCCGCAACTGTAGGGCCGAATTACCGGTCACCGAAATCGCCGCCGGAAATCGCCGGGTGATTTGCATCGCTCACGGCAGACAGGAATGCCCTTCCGGACCGGCCGGCGCGCAAGCTACAACACCACCCATGCCGCCACGCCCCCTCGTCATCGGACCCGCCGGACACGCCGCCGCCCACGCCATCGAACGCACCCGCACCGCCCGCGGCTACTCCCAGCGCCAGCTCGCCGCCCGCGTCACCGCACTCGGCCGGCCCATGACCTTCACCGCGCTCTCCCGCATCGAACGCACCGTCCGCCGCTGCGACATCGACGACCTCGTCGCCATCGCCGCAGCCCTCGGAATCGCCCCGCAAGCCCTTCTCGCCGGCGCCCTCACACCCTCATGGGTGGCCGGGGCGGGCGAAATATAGCCGACGATCCCCGGTTAGGGAAACCGGGGATTCTCCGGATCATTGTGGGTCCCGGAACGCCCGTTGTGCCGGTCCCTGTCAGAAGTCTGCCCACATCCCCAGAAGAAGCCTTACTTGATCCGCCTACGCGCCGATTTCAGATCCCCCCGCCGTGTACGTGTAGTCCCGCTCGTTTCCTCTTCTGTTCCGCTCGGAGATTCCGGCCGTACGTAGAAGCCCTATTCGGCGACCTCGCGGCATCGGCTGGGCTTGTTGCCCCCCGCCCCAGCTAGATCTCTCAATTCTCGTCGCTCTTTCTCCCGCAAAGGAACCGCCTATGGCCCCGCGCCTGCTGTCCATACCTGCCGTCGCCGCAGCCCTGGACGTCGACCGCCGAACGGTCTACCGCTTCATCGCCGCCGGCGAGCTGCCTGTCGTCGACCTGCGCACAGGACCGACTCGCTCTCGCGTTCGCGTCCCCGCCGCGAGCCTGGACGACTTCATCAACAGCCGGGCGGTCCCCTCGCCCGCGCGACGCCGCTGACCAGGACCAAGCCCGTCCGTACGCGAAACAGGAAGGACCGGAACCACGTACCTCCGGAAGCTGAAGTCCGGCAAATGGCAGGCGACCGTCCGCAACCGGGCTGGAGACCGGTTCAGCGAGTCGTTTCCCCTCAAGGCACAGGCCCGTGCCTGGGGCGCCGAGATGGAGACCCAGTTCGCCCGCGGAAGCATGCGGGACCCCCGAGCCGGCGAAATGGCGTTTCACGAGTGGCATGCCCGCTGGTGGCAGGCCCGCGTCGTCGAGCCCCACACGCTGCGCGGCGACGCCTCCAGCATCAAGAACCACGTGCTGCCCCACTGGGCCGACTGGGAGATGCGGGCCATCACCCGCATGGACGTCCAGAGCTGGATCCGCGGACTGGTCGAGAAGGGGGTCGGTGCCTCGGCGACCAAGAGGGCCTACAACCTGCTGTCGTCCATCATGCGTACGGCCGTCGACGACGATGTCATCGCGGTCAGCCCCTGCCGGAACATCGACCTGCCGCAGATCGCGATCAAGCCCCCGCAATGGTTCACCCTCGATCAGGCGCAGAGCATTGTCGACGAGCTCCCGGCCCCTTGGCGCACCATGTGTCTGCTCGGCTTCTACACGGGCCTGCGCTGGGGCGAACTCGCCGGCCTGCACCGCCATCGGATCGACCGGCGCCGTTCCCGCCTGTTCGTGGTGGAGGTCAACACCAAGAGCGGCATCAAGGAGTACCCCAAGAGTTCGAGGAGCCGTCGGGAGGTCCCGCTCCCACCACACGTCCTGGATGCCCTCGAACAGCACATCCACCCGCTCGACCGCGACGCCCTGGTCTTCACCACCATCACCAAGGGCCGCGCCGGCCGTCGGCTCGACGACGGCAACTGGCGCCGCCAGACCTGGTGGCCGGCCATCGAGAATGCCCACTACTTCGATGCCGACGGTGAGCAGCTTCCCGTCCCGCACTATCCGCCGCATTCCATGCGTCACACCTGCGCCTCGTGGCTCGTCCAGAAGGGAGTCTCGCTCTACGAGGTCCAGCACCTCCTCGGCCACGAGAGCTTCCAGACCACCCAGCGCTACGCCCACCTGCAGCCTGATGCCCACAAGGCAGTGCTCGGGGCGTGGGAGCGGCTGGACGTTCCGCTCACCATCGCAGCATGAGCGAAGCTCCGCCCCGTCCGGTACGGACGGGGCGGAGGTGTTTGTTCGTTCAGGCGGACGCGCTCTCATCAGGAGAGGACCAGCGCCCCTTGCTGTCGAATGGCCAGGCGTGTGCGTGCAGGTTGCCCTGAAGGAGCTCGCGCAGAGCCTCACGGCTGGATGGAGGATCCGGGGGAGTCCTCAAGGGTGCACTCAGTGGATCGATCCGTTCCGCGTGCGCCTCTGCCCACTCCAGCCACTCCGACTGGACGGGTGGCAGGGAGTTGTCCTCGGCACGCGCACGGGCTGCCCGGCAGAAGGCTCGAATCTCGTCTGCCTGACGCCATGCCTTCACCTGCTCGGCCAGGGTCTCTGCTCGGTGCCGCTCGATCTGTCGTTCACGTGCCTGGGCCACAGCCGCGTACCACTGCCGCCGCTGCTCGGCCTTGCGCTGCTCCTCCTCCTGCTGTTGGCGTTCGGCCGAAGCGACGATGTCCTCAAGATCACGTAGGAGGCGGCCAAGGCGGGACTCAAGGGTCCACCGTGCGCCATCGCTTTGCGTATACGCACGCTGGTGCCAGTCACCCGCCGGCGCACCGATTTCGAGGCGGCCGTTGAACTCAAGGTCGTACTTCGGGATACGCGTCCAGGGGCTGCGCTCCTGTCGGCGCATCTCCTGCGGTGTCGGTTCGTGCGGCACCTTGCTGGTCCGCTCGGTGACAGCAAGGGGCAGTGCGTGACCGCGGATGACAACGACGAGCTTGTGTACGGCCTCCCCACGGTGAAGGTCGGTTCGGGTCTCCACTTCGTAGCCACGGTTCTCCGCCTCCGTCAGCAGCGCATGCATGATGCGGAGAGCACGGTCGATCAGCTCCCGTGATACGTGCAGGGGGATGACATCGCGCTTTTCGCGGGTGTCCACCGTCGTGCTCTTGGACCTGCCGAGAGCCTTGCGTGTGGCACGGACCAGCCGATGAGGACGATCCAGCTCGTCGGGTACATCAATGGCCGGCACCGGCGGAGGCTCAGCCACCTTCACGGCTTCCTCGTCGACCAGCGTGAAGACGCAGTCGCCACGCTGCCGGCCTGCCCACCGCAGTTTGTGTCCGTCCGGGATGTGCCCCTGATGGAGCGCGCTGTAATAGGCCGCCCGCCACTGGCCCCGCGTACGCGGGCCCGGATCGGGCACGGTGAGTCGCCCGGATGCGGTGGACTGGAGCCGGGTGATCAACTCGAATCCGTCGGCGGGCGCGTTCTCCGCCCTCTCGGCGTCATCGGCCAACCGCTTCTTCTCCGCCCGGATCTCCTCCGGGTGCTTGCCGTGCTTGAGGAAGTAACGGCCGTCCGGTGTCATCATCGCGACGTGGTTGTGCCCGCTCCAGCTCCGCTTGATCAGCCCGCGCTGTTCAAGAGCCCAGGTTGTGTTCGTGCTGCTGGGCGCGACGGGAAACGTGCCTGGTGCCGCTGCGATCTGGTGGAGCAGACCTGTCTGCTGCTCCGTCAACGTGTACTTCACGGCAGGCTCCACCTCGACGGGCCGTGGGCGGAGTACCAAAGTAGGGTGGCCGGGCAGTCCGAGGGCGCACTCTCTTACACGTTCGGGTTTCACCGCCCGAACCGGCCCTGAGCAGACGAGTGCCTGGTGTAGGGAGCTCAGGGGTCTCCCGGCAGAGCATTGGGCCGTGACGCTCGTTTGACGCTCTGGCCACCTCACCATCTTCTGGCAAGGCAGGAAAGGCGGCTCTGCCCTGTGCTTTCTCCCTTGGTCGGGACTGGTGACCTCTTTTCGATGACGCACCACGTGGAGTGCGTGGCGATCCTTGAGCCAGTGAAGTAGGGCGGTCCGGCCTGGGGCCCTGCGGGTGCGTGTGAGGGATGGCGCGTAAGCCGCCAGGAGCTCTTGTCGTGTCCGTGCCGCGGCGGAGGGAGGAGCGGCAGGTGAGGCGGTCGGTGTTCTCGCCGAACGCTTCACCTACTCCGTCCGCCGTGCGGGATCGGATCCGGTGACCTCGCCCCTGAGCGACCCGGGGCCCGGGCCGACCCTGGTGGTGGACGAAGGGCAGGACCTGCCATCGGAGTTCTACCGCCTGTGCCGCGTTCTCGGGGCTCGTACGACGGCGTTCGCGGACGAATGTCGGCCGGTCCTTCTCCGGTCGTCGGTCGGTCCTTCTCCGGGTGTCTCTCTGACGGGTTTCTGACGTTGGGGCGGCACTTCTTTGCGTTCGTCTGCAGTTCCTGAATCTGACGGTGAAGCAGGCTGCGAAATCTGACGGAACCGGTCGGAGCCCTGCACCGGGAGGCATTGCAGGGGATTTCGGCGCGGGACAACCTTGAACACGAGTTCAAGCGAGTTCCGAGTCGGGAGAGAGTCCATCGTGCGCAAGGTGCTCATCGCCAACCGCGGCGAGATCGCTGTCCGCGTGGCCCGGGCCTGCCGGGATTCGGGGATCACGAGTGTGGCCGTGTACGCGGATCCGGACCGGGATGCCCTGCATGTGAGGGTGGCGGACGAGGCGTTCGCGCTCGGTGGTGACACACCGGCGACGAGCTATCTCGATGCCGCCAAGGTGCTGCGGGCGGCGGCCGATTCCGGTGCGGACGCGGTGCATCCCGGTTATGGGTTCCTTTCGGAGAACGCCGAGTTCGCGCAGGCGGTCCTGGACGCCGGGCTGATCTGGATCGGTCCGCCGCCGCAGGCCATTCGTGATCTGGGTGACAAGGTGTCGGCCCGTCACATCGCCCTGCGTGCCGGCGCGCCCCTGGTCGCCGGTACCCCGGACCCCGTGGCCGGTGCCGACGAGGTCGTGGCGTTCGCCGAGGAGCACGGCCTGCCGGTCGCGATCAAGGCCGCCTTCGGTGGTGGCGGTCGCGGTCTGAAGGTCGCCCGCACCCTGGAGGAAGTACCGGAGCTGTACGAGTCGGCGGTGCGCGAGGCCGTCGCCGCGTTCGGTCGGGGCGAGTGCTTCGTCGAGCGGTACCTCGACCGGCCGCGGCACGTGGAGACCCAGTGCCTGGCCGACCGGTACGGCAATGTGGTCGTCGTGTCGACACGGGACTGCTCGCTGCAGCGGCGGCACCAGAAGCTGGTCGAGGAGGCGCCCGCGCCGTTCCTGTCGCGGGAGCAGGAGGCCGAGCTGTATGCGGCGTCCAAAGCCATTCTGAAGGAGGCCGGTTACGTCGGCGCCGGCACCGTGGAGTTTCTCGTCGGTGTCGACGGCACGATCTCCTTCCTGGAGGTCAACACGCGTCTGCAGGTCGAGCACCCGGTGACCGAGGAGGTCACCGGCATCGATCTCGTCCGCGAGATGTTCCGGATCGCCGACGGCGAGGAGCTCGGCTACGGAGACCCGGAGATCCGCGGTCACTCCTTCGAGTTCCGCATCAACGGCGAGGACCCGGGCCGCAACTTCCTCCCGGCCCCCGGCACCGTCACCGCCTTCGGGCCGCCGTCCGGGCCCGGTGTGCGCCTCGACACCGGTGTCGAGGCCGGGTCGGTGGTCGGTCCGGCCTGGGACTCCCTGCTCGCCAAGCTCGTCATCACCGGCGCCACCCGTGAGCAGGCTCTGCGGCGGGCCGCCCGTGCTCTGGGCGAGTTCACGGTGGAGGGGATGGCCACCGCCCTCCCGTTCCACCGGAAGGTGGTCACCGATCCTGCCTTCGCCCCCGAACTGCAGGGCGAGGAAGGACCGTTCGCCGTCCACACGCGCTGGATCGAGACCGGGTTCAGCAACGACATCCCCGCGTTCGCGGCGCCCGGCGAGGCCGGGGCCGACGGAGAGGCCGGCCGCGAGACCCTGGTCATCGAAGTCGGAGGCAGGCGCCTGGAGGTCTCCATCCCCTCCCCGTCGTCGCTGGGCACGGTGGTGGCCCGCGGCGGTGCGGCCGTCGGGTCCAGACCTGCGCGCCGCCCGGCCAGGACGTCGGGGCCCGCCGCTTCCGGTGGCCACCTCGTCTCGCCGATGCAGGGAACCATCGTCAAGGTGGGCGTCGAGGACGGCCAGGAGGTCAAGGAGGGCGATCTCATCGTCGTCCTGGAGGCGATGAAGATGGAACAGCCCCTCAACGCCCACCGCTCCGGCACCGTCAGCGGGCTCTCCGCGCAGGTCGGTGCGTCGATCACCTCCGGCACGGTCATCTGTGAGATCAGGGATTGATCTGCCCTCCTTCTGATTCGTCCCTCCTTCTGATTTCCCCCTCTTTCTGATTTCCCTCTCCTTCCGATCCCCCCTCCTTCTGATTCCTCCTGCCTTCGTCTGCTCTCCCACCGTCATGCCAGTAAGACCAGTTGAGGAGTGAACCCCATGCACAGCACGCTCATCGTCGCCCGCCTGCAACCCGGCGCGGCGACCGACGTGGCCCGACTCTTCGGTGCGTTCGACGAGACCGAGATGCCCCATCTCATGGGAACGCGGCGTCGCCAGCTGTTCTCGTACCGGGGCCTGTACTTCCACCTCCAGGACTTCGACGAGGACAACGGCGGCGAGCTGATCGAGAAGGCCAAGTCCGACCCGCGCTTCGTCGGCATCAGCAACGACCTGAAGCCCTTCATCGAGGCGTACGACCCGGCGACCTGGCGTTCGCCCGCCGACGCCATGGCCGAGCGCTTCTACCACTGGGAGGTGTCGGCATGACCGGGCGACGGGTTGTCGTCACCGGCATCGAAGTGCTGGCTCCCGGAGGCATCGGGGCCAAGAACTTCTGGAACCTGCTGAGCGAGGGCCGCACGGCGACGCGCGGCATCACCTTCTTCGACCCGACGCCGTTCCGCTCCCGGGTCGCCGCGGAGATCGACTTCGATCCGTACGAGCACGGGCTCGGCCCCCAGGAGGTCCGGCGCCTCGACCGGGCCGCCCAGTTCGCCGTGGTCGCGGCGCGCGGTGCGGTCGCCGACAGCGGCGTCGAGCTGGACCGCCTCGACCCGTACCGCGTCGGCGTCACCGTGGGCAGCGCCGTCGGCGCCACCATGGGCCTCGACGAGGAGTACCGGGTCGTCAGCGACGGCGGCCGGCTCGATCTCGTCGACCACGCCTACGCGGCCCCGCACCTCTACAACCACATGGTCCCCAGCTCCTTCGCGGCCGAGGTCGCCTGGGCCGTCGGCGCCGAGGGGCCCAGCACCGTGGTGTCCACGGGTTGCACCTCCGGCATCGACTCGGTGGGCTACGCCGTCGAGCTGATCCGCGAGGGATCGGCCGACGTCATGATCGCCGGCTCGTCCGACGCCCCGATCTCCCCGATCACCATGGCCTGCTTCGACGCGATCAAGGCCACCACCCCCCGCAACGACGACGCGGAGCACGCGTCCCGTCCCTTCGACGGCACCCGGAACGGCTTCGTCCTGGGTGAGGGCGCCGCCGTCTTCGTCCTCGAGGAGCTGGAGAGCGCGAAGAAGCGCGGCGCGCACATCTACGCGGAGATCGCCGGCTACGCGACGCGCAGCAACGCCTACCACATGACGGGTCTGCGCCCGGACGGTGCCGAGATGGCGGAGGCGATCCGGGTCGCACTCGACGAGGCGCGGCTGAACGTGGAGGCGATCGACTACATCAACGCGCACGGCTCCGGCACCAAGCAGAACGACCGCCACGAGACCGCCGCCTTCAAGCGGAGCCTGGGCGAGCACGCCTACCGCACCCCGGTGAGCTCGATCAAGTCGATGGTCGGGCACTCGCTCGGCGCGATCGGCTCCATCGAGATCGCCGCCTCGGCCCTGGCGATGGAACACAACGTGGTGCCGCCCACGGCGAACCTCCACACCCCCGACCCGGAGTGCGACCTCGACTACGTGCCGATCGTCGCGCGCGAGCAGCTGACGGACGCGGTCCTCACCGTCGGCAGCGGATTCGGCGGATTCCAGAGCGCCATGGTGCTCACACGTCCCGAGAGGAGCCTCGTATGACCGGCCCCGCGCCCGCCTCCGTGGTGGTGACCGGCCTCGGCATCGCCTCCCCGAACGGCCTCGGCACCCAGGACTACTGGGCGGCCACCCGCAGCGGCAAGAGCGGCATCGGCCGCATCACCCACTTCGACCCGTCGGGCTACCCCGCGAAACTCGCCGGAGAGATCCCCGGTTTCGAGGCGTCGGAGCACCTGCCGAGCCGTCTCATCCCGCAGACCGACCGGATGACGCGGATCGCGCTCGCCGCCACCGACTGGGCGCTCGCCGACGCCGGCGTGACCCCCGAGGAACTCCCCGAGTTCGACATGGGCGTGGTCACGGCCAGTGCGTCCGGTGGCTTCGAGTTCGGCCAGGGCGAGCTGCAGAAGCTGTGGAGCCAGGGCAGCCAGTACGTCTCCGCGTACCAGTCCTTCGCCTGGTTCTACGCCGTCAACAGCGGCCAGATCTCCATCCGCAACGGCATGAAGGGCCCCAGCGGCGTCGTCGTCAGCGACCAGGCGGGGGGCATCGACGCGGTGGCGCAGGCCCGGCGGCAGATCCGCAAGGGCACGAGCCTGGTCGTGTCCGGCGCCGTGGACGCCTCGATCTGCCCCTGGGGCTGGGTGGCCCAGCTCGCGAGCGGCAGGCTGAGCACCAGCGAGGAGCCGACCCGGGCGTACGTCCCCTTCGACCGTGACGCCCGGGGGTACGTGCCGGGCGAAGGCGGCGCGATCCTGATCCTGGAGGACGCCGAAGCGGCACGCGCGCGGGGCGCGCGGGTCTACGGCGAGATCGCCGGGTACGGCGCCACCATCGACCCCAAGCCCGGGACCGGCCGTGAGCCCGGCCTGCGCAAGGCCATCGAACTGGCCCTCGCCGACGCCGGCCTCGCCCCGGGCGAGGTGGACGTGGTCTTCGCCGACGCGGCGGCCGACCCCGAGCTCGACCGGGCCGAGGCCGAGGCGATCACCGCCGTCTTCGGACCCCGGGGCGTCCCGGTCACCGCCCCCAAGACCATGACCGGACGCCTCTACTCGGGCGCCGCGCCGCTCGACCTGGCCGCCGCGTTCCTGGCCATGGAGGACGGCGTCATCCCGCCCACCACGCACATCGACCCGTCCCCGGAGTACGACCTGGACCTGGTCGTCTCCCAGCCCCGCTCCGCCCGGATCCGCGCCGCGCTGGTGCTGGCCAGGGGCCACGGCGGGTTCAACTCCGCGATGGTCGTCCGAGCCGTCGACCAGCACGTGCGCGGCATCGCTTCTTGATTGATCGACAGACCTTTACCTCACACCGTTGAAAGGGACCACCATGGCCACTGAACTCTTCACCCTCGACGACCTGAAGCGGATCCTCCTGGAGGCCGCGGGCGCGGACGAAGGCGTCGACCTGGACGGCGACATCCTGGACACCGAGTTCGAGCTCCTCGGTTACGAGTCGCTGGCGCTCCTGGAGACGGGCGGGCGCATCGAGCGCGAGTACGGCATCACCCTCGACGACGACGCGCTGACCGACGCCGTCACCCCGCGTGCCCTCATCGACGCCGTCAACGCGCAGTTCGCCGCCGCCCGCGCCGCCTGAATCGTCTTGAAGGAAGGGAACGGAACGACATGACGCAGGACGCGCAGAGCATCCCCCGCGTGGCGCTCATCACCGGGGCCACCAGCGGCATCGGCCTCGCCTCGGCCAGGCTCCTCGCCGAGCAGGGACACCGGGTCTTCATCGGCGCGCGCAGCGCCGAGAACGTCACGGCGACGGTCAAGGAGCTGCGGGAGGAGGGTCTCGACGTCGACGGCTCCGTCGTCGACGTCCGCGATTCCGCCGCGGTGACGGCGTTCGTCCAGGCCGCCGTCGACCGGTTCGGCACGATCGACGTCCTGGTCAACAACGCGGGCCGGTCCGGCGGCGGGGTGACCGCGGACATCGCGGACGAGCTGTGGGACGACGTGATCGACACCAACCTCAACAGCGTCTTCCGGCTGACGAAGGAGGTGCTGAACACCGGCGGCATGCGGCACAAGGACCGCGGCCGGATCATCAACATCGCCTCCACGGCGGGCAAGCAGGGCGTCGTGCTCGGCGCCCCGTACTCCGCCTCCAAGCACGGCGTGGTCGGCTTCACCAAGGCGCTGGGCAACGAACTGGCGCCCACCGGCATCACCGTCAACGCCGTCTGCCCCGGTTACGTCGAGACGCCCATGGCGCAGCGCGTGCGGCAGGGGTACGCCGCCGCGTACGACACCGACGAGGACACGATCCTGGCGAAGTTCCGGTCGAAGATCCCGCTCGGCCGCTACTCCACCCCCGAGGAGGTCGCCGGACTCGTCGGGTACCTCGCCTCCGACACCGCCGGCTCCATCACCGCGCAGGCGCTCAACGTCTGCGGCGGCCTCGGCAACTTCTGACCCCACCGCCGCGACCCGCTGCACGGATCGACACGGACCGGCACGGATCCGCGACACAGACCAAGGAGAAGTGCTCATGACGACTCGCGAGGTCGAGCACGAGATCACCGTCAACGCCCCGGCCGCCGCCGCCTACCGGCTGCTGGCCGAGGTCACCAACTGGCCGCGCATCTTCCCTCCCACGATCCACGTCGACCAGGTGGAGAAGAACGGGGCCGGCACCGAGGAGCGGATACGCATCTGGGCGACGGCGGGCGGCGAGGCCAAGAACTGGACGTCGCGCCGCACCCTGGACCCGGACGCCCTGCGCATCACGTTCCGGCAGGAGATCACGACGCCGCCGGTCGCCGCGATGGGCGGCACCTGGATCATCGAGCCGCTGGGCGACCGGGACTCCAGGATCCGGCTGCTGCACGACTACCGTGCGATCGACGACGACCCGGACGGACTGCGCTGGATCGACGAGGCCGTCGACCGCAACAGCCGCTCCGAGCTGGCGGCGCTCAAGGAGAACCTCGAACTCGCCCACGCGGCCGAGGACGTGACGTTCTCCTTCACCGACAGCGTGCTCGTCCAGGGCAGCGCGAAGCGCGCGTACGCGTTCATCGACGAGGCCCACCTGTGGGCCGAGCGGCTGCCGCACGTGGCGACCGTCCGGCTCACCGAGGACTCCCCGGGGCTGCAGACCCTGGAGATGGACACGCGGGCCAAGGACGGCAGCGTGCACACCACCAAGTCGTACCGGGTGACGTTCCCCCACCACCGGATCGCCTACAAGCAGGTCACGCTGCCCGCGCTGATGACCCTGCACACCGGCCTGTGGACCTTCGAGGAGACCCCCGAGGGCACCGTCGCCTCCTCCCAGCACACGGTCACCCTCAACACCGCCAACATCGCGAAGATCCTCGGCCCGGAGGCGACCGTCGCCGACGCCCGCGCGTACGTGCACTCCGCGCTGAGCACCAACAGCCTGGCCACCCTCGGCCACGCCAAGGGCTACGCCGAGCAGAGCGGCTGACCGTGTCCCGGAACCGCCTGGACACCCAGGTCATCGTCGTCGGCGCCGGACCCGTCGGGCTCATGCTCGCCGGTGAGCTGCGGCTCGGCGGCGCCGAGGTGGTCGTCCTGGAACGACGCGACGCCCCCACCACGGAGTCGAGGGCCTCCACCCTGCACGCCCGCACGATGGAGATCCTCGACAGCCGTGGACTGCTCGCGGCGTTCGGCACCCCGCCGAGCGAGCCGCGCGGCCACTTCGGCGGCATTCCGCTCGATCTCACCCTGCCCGGCCCCTACCCCGGCCAGTGGAAGGTGCCGCAGTTCCGGACCGAGGAGGTGCTCCAGGAACGGGCGCTCTCGCTCGGCGCGGACATCCGGCGCGGCCATGAACTGCGCACGGTGTCCACGGCGGTGGACGGGGAGCACGTCGAGGCCGAGGCGGTCGGCCCCGACGGCCCCCTGCTCCTGCGCGGCCGGTATCTGGTCGCCTGCGACGGCGAGGACAGCACGGTACGCGGCCTCACGGGCGCCGCCTTCCCGGGGCGGGACGCCGGCCGTGAACTGCTGCGCGCCGACGTCGACGGCATCGAGGTCCCGAACCGGCGCTTCGAACGGCTGGCCGGGGGCCTGGCCATCGCGGCACGCAGGGACGACGGCGTGACGCGGGTGATGGTGCACGAGTTCGGCAGCACCGCCCGAGCGCGTACCGGGGCACCGGAGTTCACCGAGATCGCCGACGTGTGGAAGCGGGTCACCGGCGAGGACATCAGCACCGGCACCCCGCTGTGGGCGAACTCCTTCGGCGACGCCAACCGCCAGCTCGTCCGCTACCGGGACGGAAACGTCCTGTACGCCGGTGACGCGGCCCACCGCCAGATGCCCATCGGCGGCCAGGCCCTCAACCTCGGCCTCCAGGACGCCTTCAACCTGGGCTGGAAGCTGGCGCTGCACCTGCGCGGGGCAGCTCCCGCGACCCTCCTCGACAGCTACCACCGAGAACGGCACGCCGTGGGCCGGCGCGTTCTGGCCAACATCGAGGCGCAGGCACTGCTGCTGCTCGGCGGGGCCGAGGTGGAGCCCCTCCGGGCCGTGTGGACGGAACTCGTCAAGCTCGAAGCGGTACGCGAACACCTCGCCGGAATGATCAGCGGCCTCGACGTCCGGTACGCCGTCGACGGCCCCCCGCACCCCCTGCTGGGAGCCCGGCTGCCGTACACCGTCCCGCACCCCGCCGCGCAGGCCCTGCGCGCGGGCCGTGGTGTGCTGCTCGACCCGCGCCGCCCCACGGACACCGTGCCGCGCGGCGGCGACGGGTGGGCGGACCGGGTCACCGCGGTGGCGGCCCCCGCCGAACCGGGCGGCGGGCAGCACCGGGCCGCCGGGACGGGCGGCCCGGACGCCCCGGAAGGACCCGACGCCGTCCTCGTACGGCCGGACGGTCACGTCGCATGGGCGGGGCCCGGCGGCGACGGTCTGCCCCAGGCGTTGGAGCGCTGGTTCGGCCCGTCGCTCTGACCCCTCCCCCCACCGAGCGACCCGTACGCCTCCGGGGCACGCCCTGCCCTCTCACCCCATCTCAACGAACCGAAGGGAAGGCCATGCCCCTCAACTCGCCCGACGGCGCCGGGACCCTGGACGCCGACGTCATCGTCGTCGGTGCCGGGCCGGCCGGTCTGATGCTCGCCGGAGAACTGCGGCTCGGCGGGGCACGCGTCATCGTCACGGAGCGGCTGGAGCGGCCCACCGGGCAGTCCCGCGGCCTGGGCTTCACCGCACGAGCCATGGAGGTGTTCGACCAGCGCGGTCTCCTCCCGCGCTTCGGCGACCCGGAGACCAGCCCGATGGGCCACTTCGGCGGGGTGCAGTTCGACTACACCGTCCTCGACGGCGCCCACTTCGGGGCCCGAGGCATCCCGCAGTCGCAGACCGAGGCGGTCCTCGAGGAGTGGGCGACGGAGCTGGGCGCGGACATCCGGCGGGGCTGGGAGTTCGTCGAGCTGGCCGAGGGGTTCCTGGACGGGGACGAGGTCGAGATCACCGTACGGACCCCGGACGGCGTCCAGCGGCTCCGTGCCGCCTACCTGGTGGGCTGCGACGGCGGGCAGAGCGCCGTACGCAAGGCGGCCGGGTTCGACTTCCCGGGCACCCCTGCGACCCGGGCGATGTTCCTCGCCGACGTCGTCGGCTGCGATCTGCGCCCGCGGTTCCTGGGCGAACGGCTGCCGCACGGCATGGTGATGGCGGCCCCGCTGGGCGAGGGCGTGGACCGGATCATCGTCTGCCCGGACGGCACCCCGGCGCGCGAGCGCGACCAGGAGCTGACCTTCGCCGAGATCGCGGACGCCTGGCAGCACATCACCGGCGAGGACATCCACGACGGCGACGCGGAATGGGTGAGCTCCTTCACCGACGCGACCCGGCAGGCCTCGGAGTACCGGCGCGGCAGGGTGCTGCTCGTCGGAGACGCGGCGCACATCCACCTCCCGGCCGGCGGACAGGGGTTGAGCACGGGCGTGCAGGACGCCGCGAACCTCGGCTGGAAGCTGGCGGACGTGGTGAGGGGCGGGGCGCCCGAGGGCCTCCTCGACAGCTACCACGCCGAGCGGCACCCGGTGGGCGCCCGGCTCCTGATGAACACCCGCGCCCAGGGCACGGTGTTCCTCGGCGGCGAGGAGGCGGACCCGCTGCGCGAACTGTTCACGGAACTCATCGCGTACGACGACGTCAAACGGCACCTGGCCGGAGTGGTCAGCGGCCTCGACATCCGCTACGACATCGCCGAGGCCACCGGCGACGCCCACCCGCTCACCGGCCGCCGCCTCGGGGACCGCCTGCTGATCGGCGCGGCGGGGGAGACCGGCACCACCGAGCTGCTGCACCCGGCACGCGGCGTGCTGCTCGACCTCTCCGACGACCCCGAGATCCGCCGGGCGGCGGTCTGCTACCTGGCGCGGGTGCGCATCACGACCGCGGTGCCGAAGCCGGTGGACGGCGAGGACCCGCTGTCCGGGGCGTCCGCGGTCCTGGTGCGGCCCGACGGGTACGTCGCCTGGGCCGGCGGGCCGGACGACCTCGCCGGACTGGACCGGGCGCTGCGACGATGGTTCGGGGCACCCGCCTCATGAGCGCCGCACCGTCCACGCCGACCCCGGCACGGGCCGTCTCCCGCGGAGTGCGCCGCATCACCCTGGACGCGGCCGGCGTCCCGCTGTCCGCCCTGCTGAGCGAGCCGGAGGGCACCGCGCCGCGCGCGACCGTGGTCGCCCTCCACGGCGGCGGCATGAGCGCGGGCTACTTCGACGGGCAGGCGCACCCCGAGCAGTCCCTCCTCGCGCTGGGCGCGAGCCTCGGCTACTTGGTGCTCGCGCTCGACCGCCCCGGCTACGGGTCCTCGGCGGCCCGACTCCCCGAAGGACAGACCCTGGGTGAACAGTCCGCGGCGGTACGGGCGGCGCTCGCCGACTTCACCTCGCGGTACACGACCGGGGCCGGCACCCTGCTGCTCGCCCACTCCTTCGGCGGCAAACTCGCCCTGTCCATCGCGGCCGACCCGGACACGCCCGATCTCCTGGGCCTGGACATCTCCGGCCTCGGCCACCGCTATGCCGTGGACCTCGCCGAGGCCTCCGGCGCGGCGTCCCGACGGCGGTTCCACTGGGGCCCGCTGTCGCTGTACCCACCCGACACCTTCCGCGCCAGTGCCGGCGTCGTGGCTCCCATGCCGAGGCAGGAGGCGGGCGAACTGGCGCAGTGGCCACGCCTGTTCACCGAACTGGCCCCCCGCGTCCGCATCCCGGTGCGGCTGACCTTCGCCGAGCACGAGGCGTGGTGGCGGCACGGCGAGCAGGACCTGGCGGACCTCACGGCCCGGCTGACCGCCGCCCCCCGCGTCGTGGTGGACCGGCAGCCCGCCGCCGGCCACAACATCAGCCTGGGCTGGGCGGCCCGCTCGTACCACCTGCGGACCCTGGCGTTCCTGGAGGACTGCATCCCGGACCGGACGCGAGCGACCGCGCACTCATGAGCAGCCCACTCAAGCGTCCCTTCCCCTCCCTGTCCGTCCGCAACTTCCGGCTCTTCGCCGCCGGACAGGTGCTGTCCGCCACGGGCACCTGGATGATGGTGGTGGCCCAGGACTGGCTGGTCCTGAGCCTCACGGACAACTCCGCGACCACCCTGGGCGCCGTCACCGCACTGCAGTTCGCGCCGCTGCTGCTGACGCTGTACGGCGGCCGGCTCGCCGACCGCCACGACAAGCGCCTGCTGCTGACCGTCGCCAACCTGGCATCCGGCGCCCTGGCGCTGCCGCTGGCCCTGCTGGTGCTCACGGACACCGTGCGCCTCTGGCACATCTGTCTGTTCGCGCTCGGCCTCGGACTGGTCAACGCGGTCGAGGTGCCGACCCGGATGGCGTTCGTGAGCGAACTGGTCGGCGGTGACCTGCTGCCCAACGCCTCGGCGCTCAGCGCCGCCTACTTCAACGCCGCCCGCGTCATCGGGCCGGCGCTCGCCGGACTGCTCATCACCGGCCTCGGCACCGGCTGGGTGATGCTGCTCAACGCGGTCAGCTACCTGGCGACGGTGGCGGGGCTGCGCATGATGCGGCCCTCCGAGATGCACCGCGGCGCGGAGCGGGACGCCCGGCCCCGCGTCGTGGACGGGCTGCGGCACGTCGTGGAACGCGGCGACCTCGCTCCGGTCCTCGTGCTCGTCGCGGTCGTCGGGCTGTTCGGGATGAACTTCCAGCTGACGCTCCCCCTGCTGGCCAAGACCGTGTTCCACTCCGACGCGGCCTCCTTCGGCCTCCTGACGGCGGGCTTCGCCGCGGGGTCGCTGCTCGCGGCCTTCGCCACCAGCGCCCGGAGGGGCCGCCCGTCCGGCGCTCTCGTGGCCGGGTCCGCACTCGCCTTCGGAGTCCTGGAGACGCTCGCGGGCGCGGCCCCCACGACCACGGCGGCCGTCGTCCTGCTGTGCCTGACCGGCTTCGCGGCGATCTACTTCGTCCAGGCGGCCAACCACCGGGTCCAGCTCGGCAGCGATCCGCGGTACCGCGGCCGGGTCATGGCGCTCTACACCCTGATCCTCCAGGGCTCCACACCGATCGGCTCCCTCGTCGTGGGGGAGGTCACCGAACGGCTCGGGGCCCGGCCGGGACTGTGGCTGGGCGGGCTCGTGTCGCTGACGGCCGGAGGCCTCGCGCTGCTGCACGTACGCCGTACGGAACGGGCCCGACGCCCCGAGGAGCGCCGTCTGCCGGTGGACGAGCCCGTGGTGCGGCCATGAGCATGCCCGCGGTGTCCACGAGCCCGCGCTCCAGTGCCGGGAGCGCCGGGCGGCGAGCTCCCCTCGCCGTCCCCGGCGACGGCGGGCACCCTGCGTCGCTCGCAGTCCCCGGCGACGGCGGACACGCCGCCGGGCAGCCGGTGTCCCTCGCCTTCCCCGGCGACGGCGGGCACGCCGCCGGGTCGCAGGCGTCCCTCGCCGCTCCTGTCGACGGCCTGCACGCTGCCGGGCGGCAGGCGTCCCTCGCCGTCCCCGCCGACGGCCTGCACACGTGGATCCTGCGCGTCCCGGCCGCGGACGAGCCGGGGCCGACCTCGCTCCCCCCGGAGCTGGACGAGGCCGAGGCGGACCGGGCCGGTTCCTTCGTACGGCCCCTCGACCGGCAGCGGTACGTGGCGGCGCACCTCGCGCTGCGCCGGCTGCTCGCCCGCTACACCGGCATCCCGCCCGGCCGGATACGCCTGGGCAGGAGCGGTGGCCCGCGCGGGAAGCCGCTGCTCCTCGACGCCCCGGTGCCGCTGCACTTCTCGCTGTCGCACAGCCACGGCCTGATCGCGATCGCCGTGGCCGGACGACCCGTGGGCGTCGACGTCCAGGCCCTGCCGTCGCCCGAGAGGGTCGAGGCCTGCCTCCCGGCGCTGCATCCGGCGGAGCGGGAGGAGCTGGCGGGGCTTCCCACGGCCGAACGCCTCGTGGAGTTCGGCCGCTTGTGGACCCGTAAGGAGGCATTCCTCAAGGGCCTCGGCACCGGCCTGGCCCGCCCGCCCGCCGCCGACTACCTGGGGCGGCGGGCGACTCCCGAGGGACCAGAGGGCTGGATCGTGCGCGACCTGCCCACGCATCCGGGGTACGCGGCGGCCACCGCCCTGCGGACCCCGGGCAGTCGAACCTGAAGAGAAGAGGAACACCATGGCGTCCCCACAGTCCGCGAACGAGGTCCTCGACCGGCTGGACCGACTCGCCGCGTTCAAGGAGCTGGCCCATCAGGGCCCGGACCCCGAGGCCACCGAGCGACAGCACGCGAAGGGCAAGCTGACCGCGCGCGAGCGCATCGAACTCCTCCTCGACAAGGGCAGCTTCACGGAGATCGAGCAGCTGCGCCGGCACCGGGCGGTCGGTTTCGGTCTGGAGGCCAAGAAGCCGTACACCGACGGTGTCGTCACCGGCTGGGGCACGGTCGAGGGCCGCACGGTCTTCGTCTACGCGCACGACTTCCGGATCTTCGGCGGCGCCCTCGGCGAGGCCCACGCCACCAAGATCCACAAGATCATGGACATGGCCATCGCGGCCGGTGCCCCGCTGGTCTCCCTGAACGACGGCGCCGGCGCCCGCATCCAGGAGGGCGTCTCCGCCCTCGCCGGCTACGGCGGCATCTTCCAGCGCAACACCAGGGCCTCCGGCGTCATCCCGCAGATCAGCGTGATGCTCGGCCCGTGCGCCGGCGGCGCGGCCTACAGCCCGGCCCTGACGGACTTCGTGTTCATGGTCCGCGAGACCTCGCAGATGTTCATCACCGGCCCGGACGTCGTCAAGGCGGTCACCGGCGAGGAGATCACCCAGGACGGACTCGGCGGCGCGGATGTCCACGCCGGGACCTCGGGCGTCGCGCACTTCGCGTACGACGACGAGGAGACCTGCCTCGCGGAGGTCCGCTATCTGCTGTCGCTGCTGCCGCAGAACAACCGGGAGATGCCGCCGCGCACCGTGTGCGCCGACCCGGTGGACCGCACCGGCGACGCGCTGCTCGATCTGGTGCCGACGGACGGCGGCCGTGCCTACGACGTCCGCGGGGTGATCGAGGAGGTCGTCGACGACGGCGAGTACATGGAGGTGCACGCGACCTGGGCGCCGAACCTCGTGTGCGCGCTGGCCCGGGTCGACGGCCATGTGGTGGGCGTCGTCGCCAACCAGCCGGCCTCGCTGGCGGGCGTGCTGGACATCCGGGCGAGCGAGAAGGGGGCGAGGTTCGTCCAGTTCTGCGACTCCTTCAACATCCCGCTGATCACGCTCGTCGACGTGCCGGGCTTCCTGCCGGGCGTGGACCAGGAGCACGACGGCATCATCCGGCGCGGCGCGAAACTGCTGTACGCGTACTGCAACGCCACGGTGCCGCGGATCTCGGTGGTGCTGCGCAAGGCGTACGGCGGCGCGTACATCGTGATGGACTCCCGTTCCATCGGTGCGGACATCGCGCTGGCCTGGCCCGGCAACGAGATCGCCGTGATGGGGGCCGAGGGCGCGGCCAACGTGGTGTTCCGCCGCGAGATAGCCGCCGCCGACGACCCCGAGGCCATGCGCCGGCAGAAGATCGACGAGTACCGCGACGAGCTGGTGCACCCGTACTACGCGGCGGAGCGCGGGCTCGTCGACGACGTCATCGACCCCCGCGAGACCCGCTCGGTGCTGTGCCGTGCGGTCGCCATGCTCTCCGCCAAGGACGCCGACCTGCCGCGCCGCAAGCACGGCAACCCGCCCCAGTAGGCAACCCGCCCCAGTAGGCAACCCGTCCCAGTAGAAGGTGATCGAGATGACCGATTCCCGGCTTTCCCAGCTCCTCAGCGTGGATCGCGGCAACCCCGGGCCCGAGGAGCTCGCCGCGCTCACGGCGGCGCTCGTCGTCCGGCTCGCCGGGGAGGCCTCGGCGGACGCGCCCTCCGCAGGGCGGCGCGATGCGGCGGGGTGGCGGCGACCGGAGCGCGCCTCCATGTTCGAGGGCCCGCGCTCGTGGCGGGCGGCCGGGCGGGGCGGGGCCCGCGTCTGAGGGCCGCGCCGTCGTCGAACCGCGGAAACGCCGCCGAGCCGCGGAAGCGTCGTCGGACCGTGGAAACGTCGTCGGAAAGACATCCAGAGTTGACATCCGGTGCGCGGTACCCGTGTAGTGTGGAACCGGAGGAGGATTCCGGTTCCGCCTAACCCTTAGGAGCTATTCCCATGTCTGCCTCAGACTCCACGCTCGACCAGCGCGCACCGTTAGACACCAAGCAGACCCCTGAGGGCCGCAAGCCCGGGATCATCCTGGCGTTCATCGGCGTCGCGCAGTTCATGGTGTTCCTCGACGTGTCGATCGTGAACGTCGCCCTGCCGTCCATCCAGGACAGCCTCAAGATGCCCGAGGTGAACCTGGAGTACATCATCACCGCCTACGGCACCGTGCTCGGCGGATTCCTGCTGCTCGGCGGCCGGTTGGCCGACCGGTTCGGCCGCCGCCGGATGCTCCAGAGCGGACTCGTCGTCTTCGCCCTGACGTCGCTGGTGGCCGGACTGGCCCAGAACGACGCGATGCTGATCGGCGCGCGCGCCGTCCAGGGCCTCGGCTCGGCGCTCATCGCCCCGGCCGCCCTGTCCATCCTGACCAACACCTTCGCCGAGGGCCCCGCGCGCAACAAGGCGCTGGGCATCTGGGGCGCGCTGACCGGCATGGCGTCGGTCGCCGGCGTCATCCTGGGCGGCCTGCTCACGCAGGGCCCGGGCTGGCGCTGGATCTTCTTCATCAACGTGCCGATCGGCCTCGTGGCCGCGGCGATCGCTCCGACGATCGTGCGGGAGGGCCGGGGCAAGAGCCGGGAGACCTTCGACACCGCCGGCGCCGTCGCCCTCACGGCCTCGCTGCTGCTGCTGATCTTCACCCTCGGCGAGGCCGTCTACGTCGGCTGGACCACCTTCCGCACCATCGGCAGCCTGGTCGGCGTGGTCGTGCTGCTCGTGGCCTTCCTGGTGATCGAGTCGCGGGCCGCCTCGCCGCTGATCCCGCTCAGCATCTTCCGGCTGCGGGCCCTGCGGACCGCGAACGTCGCCACCGTGCTGCTCTTCGGCACCACGGTGACCCTGTTCTTCTTCGCCAGCCTCTTCATGCAGCAGGTCTACGGCTACTCGCCGACCCGCGCCGGCCTGGCCTACGTCCCCCTCGCCATCGTCGTGTCCGTCGGCGCCGGCCTCGCCTCGAACCTGGTCACCAAGGTCGCGGCCAAGCCGGTGCTCCTGGTCGGACTCACGCTCACCTCCGTGGGACTCTTCCTGCTCTGGCGCGCACCCGCCTACGGCAGCTACGCCGTCGACCTGCTGCCCGCCTTCCTGATCGTCGGACTCGGACTCGGCATGTCCTTCGTGACGCTGCAGATCACGGCGTTCGTCGGCGTCGGGAAGGAGGAGTCGGGCCTGGCCGCCGGACTCATCAACACCAGCCAGGAGGCCGGCGGAGCGCTCGGCGTGGCCATCGCGGCGACCATCGCGTTCAGCAAGATCGCCCCGCTGAAGGCCGCCGCGCACGGCGACCCGGTCCTGCTGCGGTACGGCCGCGCGGAGGTCTTCCACCAGGCGTTCCTGGTCGGCATCTGCTTCAGCGTCGGGGCACTGCTCCTCGCGGTGGCGCTGCTGCCGTGGGCGCGGCCGTCCGAGCGTCCCGACACCCTGCCCGTCGCGTAGAGAGAGGAACGACACGATGTCGCTGTCCGAAGGACGTACGAGTGCGCCGAAATTGACGCGATCGGTCGAGGCGTTCCTGGCCGAGCCGGGCCTCGCGACGCTGACGACCCTCCGGCCCGACGGCACCCCCCACGTGGTGGTCGTCCGGTTCACCTGGGACTCCGCGGCGGGCCTCGCCCGTGTCATGACGGTCGGCTCCTCCCGCAAGGCCCGGAACCTGATCGCCCAGCCGGGCAGCCGCGCCGCGCTGTGTCAGATGGAGGGCTTCCAGTGGGTCACCCTCGAAGGCACCGCCGTCGCCTCCGACGACCCCGTACGCGTGACCGAGGGCGCACGGCGCTACGCCGAGCGCTACTACCAGGCGCCGCCCAACCCGCCGGGCCGGGTGGTCCTGGAGATCGCGGTCGACCGGGTGATGTCGCTCAACTGCTGAACGCACCGCCTGTGCGCGGTGGTGCCGGGAGTACGGGAATCCCCGTCTCCCGGCACCACCGCGCAGGGGCCGCTCCTGGTCAGCCGGCGGGCGCCGGCGGCCGGCCGGTCGCCCAGATCAGGTGGAACGACAAGCGGGAGAGCCGCCAGCCGTCAGACGTACGGCGCGCCTCGCCCTCCACCGAGGTGCCGGTCGCGAAGGGTGCACGGGAAGCGTCGTCCGACGGTCCGCCGGACGGCAGATGGACGTGGGTCGAGATGAGATTGGCCCGCAGCGAGGCCCGGTCGTCACCGTCGAGAACGACGACGGCCGGCGAATTCAGATGCTGCGTCCGCTCGAATGCCGCCAGGGCGGCGCGGTGGTAATCGGCGAGACCGCCGATTCCCTCATGACGGCTGATCGGGAATTCGACGCACGCGTCCCGGGTGAACAGGCCGCGCGCCCATTCATCGTCGAGCTTGTCATGGTCAAGACCGATGAGATAGCGGTCGAGGAGCGTGCCGACCTCGGCGGCATCGGCAGCTCCCGCGGTGAACGGCCCCTCAGGGGTGCCGGATCGACTGAAATGGCTTGTGGTCATATTCGAGTTTTGCTGAGCGCGCGGCCGCAGGCCAACCCCGCCTGTAGCTGATCTGACGTATCTGTCAAATCTCTGTAGCGGCGTCTCTTTACCCCACGAGATGACCCGGGCAACACTGGAGAAACCCCAGCCGGAAGAGGGCAGATGGAAAACTTCAATGCGGACGTGATCATCGTAGGCGGCGGCCCCACGGGGCTCATGCTGGCAGGAGAACTGGGTCTCAACGGGGTGTCGTCGATTGTTCTGGAGCGGCTCACTGAGCCGATTCGGCAGTCACGTGCCCTCGGCTTCTCGGCGCGCACCATCGAGGAATTCGACCAGCGCGGACTGCTGTCGCGACTCGGCGATGTTCAGGTCATTCCCGTCGGTCATTTCGGCGGGGTCCCCCTCGACTACCGCGTGGTCGAGGGAGGTTCGTACGGAGCGCGCGGAATACCCCAGTCGCGCACCGAGGCCATGCTGGGCGGGTGGGCCGCGGAACAGGGCGCCGAGGTGCGCCGCGGCCACACGGTCACCGGACTCGACAGCGACGACCAGGGCGTCACCGTGGCGTTCGACACCGCCGAGGGGCCGAGCAGCCTGCGCGCCCGCTACGTGGTGGGCTGCGACGGCGGCCGCAGCACCGTCCGGCGGCTGGCCGGCATCGACTTCCCCGGCACCGACGCGGCCATCGAACTGCGCCTCGCCGACGTGTCCGGCGTCCAGCTGCGGCCGCGCTTCAGCGGCGAGCGGGTGCCGGGCGGGATGGTCATGGTGCTGCCGCTCGGCCCGGACCACAACCGCATCGTCTACTACGACCGCGCCGAACCGCTGCGCGAGAGCCGGGAGCCGCTCGCCTTCGACGAGGTCGCCGAGGCCTTCGAGCGGCTGACCGGCGAGGACATCCACGAGGCCAAGCCCCTGTGGGTCAGCTCGACCACCGACGCCAGCCGCCAGGCCGCCGAGTACCGGCGCGGGCGCGTGTTCCTGGCCGGCGACGCGGCGCACATCCACCTCCCCATCGGTGCCCAGGGGATGAGCGCGGGCGTCCAGGACGCGGTCAACCTCGGCTGGAAGCTCGCCCTCGACATCAAGGGCAAGGCCCCCGAGGGGCTGCTCGACACGTACCACAGCGAGCGGCACCCGGTCGGCGCCCGCATCCTGGCCAACACCCTCGCCCAGCGCTTCCTCTACCTCGGAGGAGACGAGATCAAGCCGCTGCTCGACGTGTTCACCGAGCTGACGGCGTACGAGGACGTCCAGCGCCACCTCGTCGGGATGGTCACCGGCCTGGACATCCGCCACGAGGTCGGCCCCGGCGACCACCCGCTGCTCGGCCGGCGCCTGGACAACCAGGAGGTGGTGCTCAAGGACAGGAAGACCACCAACTTCGAGCTGCTGCACCCCGGCCGCGGCGTGCTGTTCGACCTCGCGGACGACCCCGAGCTGCGTCGTATCGGCGCGGGCTGGGCGGACCGGGTGGACACGGTCACCGCCGACCGCCACAACTGCGACATCCCGCTGGACGGCTTCCTGGTCCGCCCCGACGGATACGTCGCCTGGGTCTCCACCGCGGGCTCCCGCGAGCAGGGGCTCACCGACGCCCTCGCCCGCTGGTTCGGCCCGGCCGCCTGAGAACCGACTCCCTTTCCGCCAGTTCCCTCCTGAAACGGAAGAGCATCCCATGCCCAACATCGCCACCGAAGACCGTCACCTGACCGTCCTCAACCTGTTCAGCACGGACGCGGCCGAGAAGCAGACGCGCCTGCTCGGAGCGATGCGGGAGATCGTCGACGCCGCGGCCTACCCCGGCTGGATCTCCAGCACCGTGCACAGCGGCCAGGACAGGTTCGGCACCGCCAACTTCATCCAGTGGCGCAGCGGCGAGGACCTGGAGAAGCGCTACGCGGGCGACGAGTTCCAGCACCGCACGTGGCCGCTCTTCTCCGAGATCACCACGTCGATCCGGCTGCTGCAGACCGAGATCGCCTTCGCCCAGCGGCACCCCTCGCTGGGCGGTGTCACGGAGATCTCGCCCGACCGGGACGACTACACGGTCATCGAGGTCTTCCTGGTGGCGGACGAGAACCAGGCCGACCTGGTCGAGGCCCTGGGCCAGGACCAGGAGTGGCTGGTCGACGTGGAGGGCTACCGCTCCCACAGCGTGCTGCGCGGCCTCGCGGCACGCGGGGTCGAGGGCGCCTTCGTCGTCGCCTACTCGCAGTGGAACGACAAGGAGTCGTACGACGCGTTCCGGGCGGTACCGACCGCCGAGCAGCCGGCCGCCCGGCAGAAGGCGCAGGCCCGCGTCGACTCCCTCGCGACCTCCAGCGACTGGAACTCGTACCGCGTGGTCCACACGCGGTCCGCGGGCAAGTAACCGGCGCGCCGGCGGCGGGACTTCCCGCTCGGCCCGGCGGACGGACGCACGACAGAAAGACGCGGACACGTGAAGACGCGCACACGTAAAGGCGCGGACACGTGAAGACGCGGGCATGGAAAGACCGGACCCCGACAAGGCTTCTCTTGTCGGGGTCCGGCCGTGCGTCAGGACGAACGCAGTCCGTCGAGCACGATGTCGATGTAGCGACGCCAGTCGCCGGTGCGGCGGTGCACGATCGCGGTGAGGCCGCAGGTGATCGCCAGGATGTCGGCGCCCGCGAGGTCCGGCCGCATGGTGCCGGCCGCCTGGCCCTTCCCGACGAGGTCCATCAGCTCGGCCTCGAGGTCGGCCCGCATCTCGCTCGGCGGCCCCTCGGAGCCGAGGGTGCCCTCGACGACGCTGGCGAACCCGCGGTCCCGGGCCTCCACCTCGCCGATGTGCGTCAGCAACAGGTGCAGCGCCTCGAGCGGTGCGTCCTGGGCCGTCTCGCGGCAGGAGGTGCGGTAGTACTCCACGATCTCGCCGAACCGCTGCTGCGCGGCCGCCTCGATCATGGCTTCCTTCGTGGGGAAGTGGCGGTAGAGCGTGCCGATGCCGACGCCGGCACGGTGGGCCACCTCGTCCATCGAGACGCTGTCCCCTCCCTCGGCGAAGAGCGCCCGTGCGGCGGCCAGCACCTTGGCGCGGTTGCGCTCGGCATCCGCGCGGCGCGGCCGGGGAGCGTCGTCGGGCCTGGACGGCGACATTGAAGCGGAGCTAGTCATGCGGAATCTCCTTCCACTTAAACCATACGTGGTCCGGCGCGCCCCGAGGAGGCTCGGGGCGGCGGCACCGACGGGCGGCGCCCCGCCGACGGGTCCGGCTCTCGAGTCCGCCGTGGGGTCTGCTGTCGAGTCCGCCGTCGGGTCCGTCGGCGTGATCCGGGTGGGCGGTCCCACAGAATTCAACTTCTTCGAATGAGCGGTGATGCCAGTCACATGCGACGTCAGTCACATGTACTGAATATGACACTCGGGTCGTTCTGCATGGATCTTCTGAAAGCGCCAGGCCGCCCTGCCGCGAGGTGTGTCAATTCTTTGAAAAGTCCTCCAAGGAGAGGCAAAGTCAGTGACAGGGAATGTCGCCGGAAGCCCCTGCTTTTACGAAACCGCAACAACCTCTTCATCCTGGGGGTCCGTGGAACTCGAACCGATGCATGTAGGTTCTTTATCGATATCTGGTTCGAGTCATGAAGTGGGTCAACCGGACGGGGGAGATGTGAATCACGGTTCGCTGGGGATGCTTTCAGAGCCTCGCATGATAGAGGGGAGTGTGCCGGAGCAGACGCGAAGGACGGCTGGAATGTCCGACTGTTGGCGCATTCTTGTCGTGGACGACGATTCCGCCGGCGCGGAGTCCTTAGTCTGCCGACTGCGCCGGCACGGCCATCAGGCGATCAGTACGGCCAAGGGCAGCACCGCCCTGGAGGCGCACGACGATGTCGACCTGGTCCTGCTGGACCTCGAACTTCCCGACCTGGACGGCCTGGAGGTCTGCCGGGCCATCCGCGCGGTGAGCAGCGTCCCGATCATCGTCGTCACCGCCCGCGAGTCCGAACTCGACTGTGTGCTGGGTCTCCAGGCCGGCGCGGACGACTATGTGGTCAAGCCCTACGGCTTCCGGGAGCTGATGGCGCGCATGGAGGCCGTCATGCGTCGCACGCGCTCCGCCCAGTGGCCCACGGCCAGGGAGATACTGCACGGCCCGCTCCGGATAGACCTGGACTCCCGCGAGGTCAGCGTGGACGGCCGCAGGGTCGAGACCACCCGCAAGGAATTCGACCTGCTGCGGCTTCTCGCCTCCCATCCGGGAGCCGTCGTTCCGCGCAAGCGAATCCTCCAGCAGGTGTGGGGGGATTCATGGTCACGTCGCACCATCGACACGCATGTCAGCAGCTTGCGCGGCAAACTCGGCGGAAGTGGCTGGATCATCACCGTCCGCGGAGTCGGATTCAAACTCGGAGACGGATGAATTCTTGCCTCCCTGCACATGGGGCGAGAGAAACCGAACAGCGGAAACGGAAACGAGGATTCAGCATGAGTAATCCATTCCCCGTGATCGACGCGCTCATCGACGAGCCCGTCACCCTGATCAACGCCTTCACCGTGCCGGTGGACGAGGCCGAGCGGTTCCTGCACCGGTGGAAGGACAACGCCCGCATCATGGCCCGGCAGCCGGGGTTTCTCCAGGCCCGGATGTACCGCTCCCTGGTCGACGACGTGGAGCTGCGCTTCATCAACGTGGCCGAGTGGGAGTCCGGGAAGGCCCTGGACGCGGCGCGCGCCAACCCTGAGTTCCGCGCGTCGGCGCTGCGGATCGTCGACGACCCCGACCTGCACGTCACTCCGCGGCCGGTCGTCTACCAGGTCGCCCTCGAGGTGCAGCCGGGCGACCTGTTGTGACCCAGGGCTGAGCCCGGCAACCGTCCCACCAGCGTGGTCGGTTGCCGGGCCGGGCAGGGCCGGAGCGGTTCGGTCGGAAGCGCCTTGGCCCGACGGGACGGGACCTCAGTCCCGTACGCAGTGGTGCCGCGACCTGTCACGCGGGCGCGGACGGCGCTCGGCCGCCGGCGCGGCGGCGGAGCACCGACGGATCGACGCCAGGAGCCGGTCGACATCGGCGGTGGAGTGCGAGAACGAGGTCACGAAGCGCACGACCCCCGGCTCCCAGCGGTCGTGGTAGAAGGCGTACCCCTCCGCGAGGAGCTCCTCGACGACCGGCCGGGCGAGCGCGCAGAAGACCATGTTCATCTCCGGCTCGCTGCCGAGCTCGACGCCCGGCATCCCCTTCAGGCCGTCCCAGAGCCGGGACGCCAGGGCGTTCGCCCGGCCGGCATTGCGCAGCCACAGGCCGTCGGACAGATAGGCGTCGAGCTGTGCGGCGTGGAAGCGGGCCTTCGCGGGAAGCTGTCCGGCACGCTTGACGCGGGCGGCGAGCTCGACGGAGGCGGAGGGGTGGAAGGAGATGACCGCATCGGCGGTCATCGTCCCGTTCTTCGTGGTGCCGAACGACAGCACGTCGATCCCGGCCTTCCAGCTCATCTCGGCCGGACTGGCCCCGAAACGGCTCAGGGCATTGGCGAACCGCGCCCCGTCCATGTGCACCCCGAGGCCGGCGGACTTGGCGTGCAGGCTCAGTACGCGGATCTCCTCCAGCGTGTAGGCGCCACCGCTCTCCGTGCCCTGGCTGATGCTCAGCACCGAGGGCCGCATGCCGTGCACGTCACCGGCGCGACGCCGCAGCTCGTGCTGCAGGGAATCGGGGTCGATCTTGCCCCCGGCACCGGGGACGGCGACGAGCTTGGAGCCGCCCGTGAAGAACTCGGCGGCCCCGCATTCGTCGTTGTCGATGTGGCTGTCGGGGTGGCACAGGATGCTCCCCCACGGGCGCGAAAGAGACGACAGCGCAAGGCCGTTGGCGGCGGTACCGGAAGAGACCAGGAAGACGTCCACATCCCGCTCGAAGACCTCCCCGAGGCGGCGACGGACGGAGTCGGTGAAGGAATCCGCGCCGTACGGCATGGCGTGGCCCGCCGCAGCCGCCGTGACCGCTTCCAGGACCTCCGGAGACGCGCCGAAGGTGTTGTCGCTCAGGAAGTTCCGGCCGGCGACGTCGGCGGGGTGCGTGTCACTCATCCCGTGTCCAGGTGTCGTTGCCGGTGAGCAGCTGGCCCAGGTCGCCCTTCCCGTACCGCTCCACCGCCGTCTCCAGCTGGTCGGCCATCAGGGTGTCGTAGACCGGGCGGTCGACCGAGCGGAAGACGCCGATGGGGGTCTGGTGCAGGGTGTCCGGGTCGGCGAGGCGGGAGAGCGCGAACGCGGTGGTGGGGGTGGCGGCGTGGGCGTCGTGGACGAGGATCCGCGACTCGTTGTCGGGGGTGACGGTGACGACCTTCAGGTCGCCGGTGGCGGGGTCGCGGACGACGCCCTTGGCGTTGTCGGTGCCGAAGCGGATGGGCCGGCCGTGTTCGAGGCGGATGACCGCCTCCTGGGCCTGGTCCTTGTCCTTGAGGGCCTCGAAGGCGCCGTCGTTGAAGATGTTGCAGTTCTGGTAGATCTCCACCAGGGCGGTGCCGTTGTGTGCGGAGGCCTGGCGGAGCACCTCGGTGAGGTGCTTGCGGTCGGAGTCGACGGTGCGGGCCACGAAGGACGCCTCCGCGCCCAGCGCGAGGGAGACGGGGTTGAAGGGGGCGTCGAGGGAGCCCATCGGCGTGGATTTGGTGATCTTGCCGAGCTCGCTGGTGGGGGAGTACTGGCCCTTGGTGAGGCCGTAGATCCGGTTGTTGAAGAGCAGGATCTTGAGGTTGACGTTGCGGCGCAGGGCGTGGATGAGGTGGTTGCCGCCGATGGACAGGGCGTCGCCGTCGCCGGTGACGACCCAGACGGACAGGTCGCGGCGGGAGGTGGCCAGGCCGGTGGCGATGGCGGGGGCGCGGCCGTGGATGGAGTGCATCCCGTAGGTGTTCATGTAGTACGGGAAGCGGGAGGAGCAGCCGATGCCGGAGACGAAGACGATGTTCTCGCGTGCCAGGCCGAGCTCGGGCATGAAGCCCTGCACGGCGGCCAGGACCGCGTAGTCACCGCAGCCGGGGCACCAGCGGACCTCCTGGTCGGACTTGAAGTCCTTCATGGACTGGGCGGCCTCGGCCTTGGGGACCAGGTGCAGGAGCGGCTCGGTGGGCTCAGGCATCGATGGCCTCCTTGAGGGCGGCGGCGAGCTGTTCGGCCTTGAACGGCATGCCGTTGACCTGGGTGTGGCTGCGGGCGTCGACCAGGTACGTCGCCCGGACGAGGGTGGCCAGCTGGCCGAGGTTCATCTCGGGGATGACGACCTTCTCGTACCGCTTCAGGATCTCGCCGAGGTTTGTCGGGAAGGGGTTGAGGTGGCGCAGGTGGGCCTGGGCGATGGGCCCGCCCTCCCGGCGGATGCGGCGCACCGCGGCGGTGATCGGCCCGTAGGTGGAGCCCCAGCCCAGCACGAGAGTGGTGGCGCCGTCGGGGTCGTCGACCTCCAGGTCCGGCACGGCGATGTTGTCGATCTTGGCCTGGCGGGTGCGGACCATGAACTCGTGGTTGGCCGGGTCGTACGAGATGTTGCCGGTGCCGTCCTGCTTCTCGATGCCGCCGATGCGGTGCTCCAGGCCCGGGGTGCCGGGCACCGCCCACGGCCGGGCCAGGGTCTCCGGGTCGCGCTTGTAGGGCCAGAACACCTCGGTGCCATCGTCCAGGGTGTGGTTCGGGCCGGTGGCGAAGGGGGTCGTCAGGTCGGGCAGCTCCTCGACGTCCGGGATCCGCCACGGCTCGGAGCCGTTCGCCAGATAGCCGTCCGACAGCAGGAACACGGGCGTGCGGTAGGTCAGCGCGATCCGGGCGGCCTCCAGCGCCGCGTCGAAGCAGTCCGCCGGCGTCTTCGGGGCCACGACCGGCACCGGCGCCTCGCCGTTGCGGCCGTACATGGCCTGCAGCAGATCGGCCTGCTCCGTCTTCGTCGGCAGACCGGTGGAGGGTCCGCCGCGCTGGATGTCGACGATCAGCAGCGGCAGCTCCAGCGACACCGCCAGCCCGATCGTCTCGGACTTGAGCGCCACACCGGGTCCGGACGTCGTCGTCACCGCAAGCGAACCACCGAAGGCGGCGCCGAGCGCGGCGCCGATGCCGGCGATCTCGTCCTCGGCCTGGAAGGTCCGCACGCCGAAGTTCTTGTGCTTGGACAGCTCGTGCAGGATGTCCGAGGCCGGGGTGATGGGGTAGGAGCCCAGGTAGAGCGGCAGGTCGGCCTGCCGGCTCGCGGCGATCAGGCCGTACGAGAGAGCCAGGTTCCCGGAGATGTTGCGGTAGGTGCCGGTGGGGAAGGCGCGGGTGGCGGGGGCGACCTCGTAGGAGACGGCGAAGTCCTCGGTGGTCTCGCCGAAGTTCCAGCCGGCCCTAAAGGCGACGATGTTGGCCTCGGCGATCTCGGGCTTCTTGGCGAACTTGGTGCGCAGGAAGGTCTCGGTGGCCTCGGTGGGGCGGTGGTACATCCAGGACAGCAGCCCGAGCGCGAACATGTTCTTGGAGCGTTCGGCCTCCTTGCGGGACAGGCCGAAGTCCTTCAGCGCCTCCAGGGTGAGGGTCGTCAGCGGCACGGGGTGGACCCGGTAGCCGTCCAGCGAGCCGTCTTCGAGGGGGGAGGTGGCGTAGCCGACCTTGGCCATGGCGCGTTTGGCGAATTCGTCGGTGTTGACGATGATCTCGCCGCCGCGGGGTACGTCGGCGATGTTGGCCTTGAGGGCGGCGGGGTTCATGGCGACCAGGACGTTGGGGGCGTCGCCGGGGGTCAGGATGTCGTGGTCGGCGAAGTGGAGCTGGAAGGAGGAGACGCCCGGCAGGGTTCCGGCGGGGGCGCGGATCTCGGCGGGGAAGTTGGGCAGGGTGGAGAGGTCGTTCCCGAAGGATGCCGTCTCCGAGGTGAAGCGGTCGCCCGTGAGCTGCATGCCGTCGCCGGAGTCACCCGCGAAACGGATGACCACCCGGTCGAGTCTGTGGATCTCTTTGCCGAGGACCGGCATCAGGGAATCTCCTTATGGGGGGAGGCGGAGGGGGTCAGCTCGCCGTGGCGAGGACGACAGCGGCCGCGAACGAGGGGGTGGGTGCGGCCAGGTCGTGGAAGGTGAAGTCCTGTATCGCGGCGGGGACTTCGGACACTCCGACGTACGGGTCGGTGACCCCGTACGCGAGTCCCGCCCCCGTCGCCTTCAGGTACGCCTCCTTGCGCGTCCACACCCGGGCCAGGGCCCCGGGGCGGTCCGCGTCCGGCAGCGCGCGCAGGGCGTGCTGCTCGCGCGGGTGCAGGGCGGGCAGCAGCTCTTCGGTGATGTCCGGCCGGGGGACGCCTTCGACGTCGGCGCCCACCGTGACCCCCGATACGGCGATCAGGGCGAGCCCGCCGCTGTGCGAGAGCGAGAAGTGGGGGCCGCCGCCGGCCAGGGCGGGCCGTCCGTGGGGCTCGCCGCAGCAGGGGCAGTCCTCGCGTACCAGGCTCACCGACTCGGGTGCGAGTCCGGTGTACCCGCTCAGGACCAGGCGGAGGCCGATGTGCGCGGCCCGGTAGCGGTGCCGGTCGCCGGGGCGGCGCAGCCGGGCGGAGCGCTCGCGTTCCGCCGTGCTCAGCGGCGCCCGCTCGGCCGCCACCGGGTGGCCGCCCACGACCTCCCGGTCCGTGTCCAGCCACCACAGGGCCACGTCCCCGCCCCGTGGGGGCGGGCCCGGCTCCGGGGGCGTGTCGTCGAGCGCGTGGTACTGGAAGGGGGCACACGCGGGCGAGGGGGCGTGTGCGAGCTCAGGCATCGGCGCCGGTCCCGGCGAGCTCGCGGATGGTGGGCGTGCGGAACAGGTCCCGCAGCGGTACGGCCGGCAGTCCGCGGTTGCGCAGTGCGGCGCTGATCCGTACCGCGAGCAGGGAGTTGCCGCCGAGCTCGAAGAAGTCGTCGTCGAGTCCGACCGGGGTGCCCAGTACGGTCGACCAGATGTCCTGGAGCACCGCGGCGGTTCCCTGCTCCCCGGTGGAGGCCGGTGCGGGGGCGGGAACGGTGCGGGCGGGTTCCGGCAGCCGGGCGGCGTCGAGCTTGCCGTTGGTGGTCAGCGGCAGGGAGTCGAGCGCGGTGACGGTCGCGGGGAGCATGTAGCCGGGCAGGACGGTCGCGGCTCGCTTGCGCACGCCGACGGTGTCCAGGTCCGCAGGGACGACGTAGGCGTCGAGGCGGGCGGTGGCGGGGTCGTCCGGGTTCTCGCGGCGCACGATCACGGCCGCCGCGCGGACGTCCGGGTCCTCCAGGAGGACGGAACGGATCTCGTCGAGCTCGATGCGGAAGCCGCGGATCTTCACCTGGCTGTCGATGCGTCCCAGGTGTTCCAGGGTGCCGTCGGGGCGCAGCCGGCCGAGGTCGCCGCTGTGGTACCGGCGGCCGTCCCGGTCGGCTGCCACCCCGTCGGCCGTGAACCCGTCGGCCGCGAACCCGTCGGCCGCGAACCCGTCGGCCGCGAACCGGTCGGCCGCGAACGGGTCGGCGGTGAACCGGGCGGCGGTGAACCCGTCGGCCGCGAACCGGTCGGCCGCGAACGGGTCGGCGGTGAACCGGGCGGCGGTGAGCTCGGGTTGGCCGAGGTAGCCGAGGGCCACGCCCGCGCCGCCGACGAGGATCTCTCCGGTGACGCCGGGCGGGACGAGCCGGCCGCGCGCGTCCGTCACGTACAGGTGCCAGCCGGGCAGCGCCGGACCGACGGACTTCGAGCCGGCGAGGGCCAGCTCCCGGGTCAGGGTCTGCGCGGTGACGTGCACGGTGGTCTCGGTGATGCCGAACATGTTGACCATGCGGCACTCGTCCTCCGGGTGCCGGTCGAACCAGCGCAGCAGCATGCGGGCGTCCAGCGGCTCGCCGCCGAAGACGACCAGCCGGACGGCGAGCCGGGCGTGGTCGGTCTCCAGGAGCTGGGAGAAGGCGGAGGGCGTCTGGCTGAGGACGGTGACCCGCTCGCGCTCCAGCAGGTCGCGGAACTCCCCGGGTTCGCGGGAGACGAGGTACGGCACGACGACGAGCCGTCCTCCGGTCAGCAGGCAGCCCCAGATCTCCCAGACGGAGAAGTCGAACGCGCCGGAGTGGAAGAAGGTCCACACGTCGGCCGGGCCGAGACCGTACTCGTCGCGGGTCGCGTCGATGAGCGCGACGACGTTGCGGTGCGGCACGACGACGCCCTTGGGGCGGCCGGTGGAGCCCGAGGTGTAGATGACGTACGCCGGGTCGTCGGGGCCCGCGGCGCCCGCCGGTTCGGCGAGGCCGGGCGCGTCGCCCGAGGCGAGCAGGTCGTCGGGAGCGACGGGGGTGCCCGCCTCGGCGGGGTACTCCGCGAGCCGGGTGATCGCCAGGTCGAGGCCGGCGTCCCGCGCCGTGTGGGCGAGCCGGTCGGCCGGGTAGGCCGGGTCCGTGGGCACGTACGCCGCACCCGCCTTCAGTACGCCGAGCATGGCCACCACGAGTTCGGCGGTCCGCTCCAGGCAGATGCCGACCCGGTCGCCCGGGGTCACCCCGTGCGCCACCAGGCCCCGGGCCAGCCGGTCGGCCTGCCGGTCGAGTTCGCGGTAGGTGAGGGACGTCGTCCCGTCGTCGACCGCCGGGGCGTCCGGGCGGGCGGCGGCCACCCGCGCGAAGGCGTCGACGAGCCGCTCCGGTACGCCGGTCAGGGCGCCGTCCGGCCGGCCGAGGGCCGCCACCCGCTCGCGCTCGGCGGCGTCGAGGAGCTCGACGTCGTCGGTGGGGATCTCCGGGGTCTCGGCGAACTGGCGCAGGACGTGGGCCAGGTGGCGCAGGAACCCCTCGACGGTCTCGGGAGCGAGGTGGCTGCGGCGGAACGCGGCCCAGAGCCTGCTGCCGGTCGGCTCCCCGCCCTCCTCCGCCGCCTCGGACGGCAGCACGGCGAGGGTCAGCGGGAACGGCGGAGCGAGGCAGGGCAGGTACTCGCCCGCGTACTTCTCCGTGTTCGCGGCCGGGGCCGCGGGCTCGATCAGACCCGCGGTCACCGGGTGCTCCGACGGCACCGGTACGGCGGCACGCAGCGCGGCGAGCGAGGCGTCGCCGGGGAGCGCGTGGGCGAGGGCGCCGCGCCGGTCACTGGCGACGGTGACGACACCGGTGGCGCCGTGCCCCTCGTAGCGGTGCATGGTCAGGGCGAGGGCGGCGAGCAGCACGGCCGGGTCCGCCGTACCCGGCAGGTCGTCGGACAGGTCGTGGGAGCGGGTCTCCCAGGCGGTGGCGGAGCGGGCCCCGCCACCCCAGTCCGGTGCCGGGGCCGCGGCGGGTGCGCGAACGGACGAGCCGGACAGGGGACCGGGATCCGCCCCCGTGACCAGCGCCCCCGCCAGGCCGTCGAGACCGGCCCGGTCGAGCACCGCGCGGTCGGCGACCACGACCAGGTCCGCGAGACCGTCCCGGTAGCGCAGCAGGACGCACCGCACGGCAGCCGTCGGCCGGTTCAGCTCGGCGTTCCACCGGCGGCGGGCCTCCGGCTCGCCCGAGCCGGCCGCGACCTCCTCCACCCACAGCCGCCACGGGCCCGCCGCGCCCAGCCGGGCGGTCAGTTCGGCGTCGCTCACCGAACCGCTCAGCCGGACCCGTACGGCATGGCACTGCTCACCCTCCATGGGGCGTCCTCCTTCTCTCTCACACACGTCACAACTGCCGGCCACGGGCCGGTCCCGCGCCGCCTCAGCGCGCGGTGAACCCGCCGTCCACGGTCAGCACGGATCCGGTCACCTGCCGGGCGTCGTCCGAGAGGAGGTAGACCACGGCGGCGGCCACGTCCTCGGGCTCGATCAGGGCGTTCATGGGCTGCGCCTCGGTGAACGTCTGCTCGTGCTCGCCCACCTGCACCTCCAGGGCGCGGGCGATCTCGGCGAGCATCCGGCCCTCGGCGGTGGCGTCGTCCCGCACCGAGCCGGGGCACACGGCGTTGACCCGCACCTTGGTGGGCGCGTAGTCGAGGGCCGCGGCCTTCGTCAGCCCGATCAGGCCGTGCTTGGCGGCGACGTAGCCGGCGAAGTGCCGGTAGCCGACCAGTCCGGCCGTCGAGGAGACGTTGACGACGGAGCCGGAGCGGCGGGCGCTCATCGCCCCGGCGACCGCACGGATGACCCGGTAGGCGCCCGAGAGGTCGACGTCGATCATCAGCGCCCACTCGTCCTCGCGGATCTCGTGCACCGGCCTGCCCGAAGGCGCCGCGATCCCCGCGTTGTTGACGACGCCGTCGATCCTGCCGAACCGGTCCTCGGCGAGGGCCACGGCGGCCTCCACCGACGACAGGTCGCGGACGTCGCAGGCGGCGGTGAGCACGGCGACGCCGTGCTTGCGGCACAGCGCGGCGGTGTGCTCCAGCTGGCCGCGGGTGCCCAGCGGGTACGGCACGCCGTCGAGGTCGTCGCACAGGTCCAGGAGCGCGAGGTCGGCGCCCTCGGCGGCGCAGGCGAGGGCGGTGGCCCGGCCGAGACCCCGGGCCGCGCCGGTGATCAGGACGGTCTTGCCGGTCAGACGCACAGTTCCTCCGCCGCCCGGTCCAGGTTCGCGGCGAGGATCCGGAGCAGCTCCGGCGCCGACTCGGCCAGGTACATGTGGCCGCCGTCCAGCTCCACGGCCCGGAACCCGGCGTCCGTGGTGCGCGCCCACGCCTCGGCCTCCGTGCGGCTGACGAGGGTGTCGGCGCTGCCGCGCAGGCTGGTCACGGGGACCGGAAGCGGCCGGTCGTCGGCCGGCAGGTAGGACTCGTGCATCTCGACGTCGGCGCGGAGCGTGGGCAGGATCAGCTCGCGCATCTCGGGGTCCTGGAGGGCCTCGTCGGTGTAGCCGGCGAACTCGCTCACGCGGGCCAGGAAGGCGTCGTCGTCGAGGCCGGTGGCGTGAGCGCTCCGGGGCTCGGCCGGGTGCGGGGAGCCGCTGGCGAAGAGGTGGACGACCGTCACGTCCGCGGTCGCGGTGAGCCGGCGGGTCAGCTCGTACGCGAGGACCGCGCCGAGGCTGTGGCCGAACAGGGCGACGCGGTGCGCCCCCGGGGTGTCGCCGAGCGCGGCGAGCAGGTCGGTGCGCAGCCCTTCGGCGGCGGCGGACGCGTCGCGGTAGGGCTCCTCGTCGATGAGGCGCTCCCGGCCCGGCAGCTGGAGCGGCAGGACGTCGATGCCGAGGGGCTCGGCGACGCGCTGCCAGGGCCGGTAGAAGGAGGCGCCGGCACCCGCGAAGGGCAGGCAGACGAGCGTGGTGCGGTCGGTCATGTCAGTTCCCCTCGGGGGCGTCGGCGGCGCGGCGGACGTCGTAGGTGACGGGCAGCTTCACGAGTCCGCGGCTGGTGGAGTTGTCGAAGAGCCACTCGATCTCCTCCTCGGGCACGGCCAGGCGCAGGCCCGGCAGGCGGCGCAGCAGGGTCGTGAAGGCGATCTGGCCCTCGACCCGGGAGAGCGGCGCGCCGACGCAGAAGTGGGGGCCCTGCCCGAAGGCGAGATGGCGGTTGGCGGTGCGGGTGATGTCCAGCTCGTCGGGGTTCTCGAAGGCCTCGGGGTCCCGGTTGGCGGAGCCCATCAGCAGGTGGACGAAGCTCTCCTTGGGGATGGGGCAGCCGCCGAGCTCCATGTCCTCGGCGGCGACGCGGAGGGTGCCGCGGTAGACCGGGGACTCGAAGCGCAGGAACTCCTCGATGGCCGACTCGGCCAGCTCCGGCCGGCTGCGCAGGAGTTCGAGCTGGTCGGGGTGGGTGAGCAGGGCGTGGACGCCGTTGCCTATGAGGTTGGCGGTGGTCTTGTGCCCGGCGATGATCAGCAGGACGAGGGTGGAGATCAGCTCGTCGTTGGTGAAGCGGCCCTCCTCGTCGGCGGCCCGCACCAGGATGCTGACCAGGTCCTCGCCGAGGTCCGCGCGCCGGTCGGCGAGCAGGTCGGTCAGGTAGCGCTCGATGTTCTCGCTGGCGTCCTTGAGCTTCTCGTTGGACTCGGCGTCGGGGTACGGGGCGCCGCTGAGCCAGTTGCCCCAGGTGTGCAGCTGAGGCCGGTCCTCGACCGGGACGCCGAGGAACTCGCAGATGACGCGCATCGGCAGCGAGAAGGCGAACTCCGTCAGGTTCACCTCGCCGTGCTCGGGGAAGGCGTCGATGAGCTCGTCGGTGATCTCCTGGATGCGCGGGCGCAGCACCTCCATCCGACGAGGCACGAAGGCGCGGCTGACGAGCTTGCGCAGCCGGGTGTGCTCCGGCGGGTCGGCGGTCAGCATGTTGCGCACCAGGACCGGGCTGGAGTCCTTGACGAGGTCGCGGAACCAGGCGGGGGCGTTGTCGACCTTCTTGGACAGGCGCGGGTCGCTGAAGGCCTTGAGCGCGGTCGCGTAGTCGGCGACCACGTAACCCTCGCCTCCCACCGGGTAGTTGATGGCGTGGACCGGGCAACCGGTGGCACGCAGCTTGGCGTTGCCCGTGTGGAGGTCGTTGCCCTCGGGGGCGGTGAAGAACTCGGGGGGAAGCTGCTCGGCGGTGCGGGGGAGTTCGGTGGTCATCGGGTCTCTCCTTCGTTGTCCGCGGATGCCTTGTCGGTGGATGCCTTGGCGGTGGACGCCTTGTCGGCGGGCGTCGTGTCGGCGGACACGGTGTCCGCGTACGTCTCCGGGGGCGCGAGGTTGCGGATGCGCGGGCTGAGGGTGGGCAGGGCGGCCAGTCCCGAGACGACGGCCATGACGGTGAACACCCAGACCGGGCCGGCCTGGTCGAAGATGGTGCCGATGGCGAACACGCCGACGGGGGCGGCGATCATCGACATGAACATCACGGCGCCGAGGACCCGGCCCTGCGCCTTGTCCGGGACCATCGCCGCGAGGTAGGCGAGGAACAGGGCGCTGGTGATGGGCCCGCGCAGGAACACGCAGGCGACGATGATGCCGAGCGGGACGAGCCCGGAGACGTTGGCGAGCAGCACGGCGGCCACCGGGCCGATCCACGCGGCGGTCAGGAAGAGCTTGGCCGGTGCGACCCTCTTGATGACCGGGCCCGCGATGAGCGAGCCGACCAGACCGCCGACGCCGGCGATGGACAGCAGCATGCCGGTGAAGCCCGCGGAGGCGCCCCGGCTCTCGGCGGTGGCGATGAGTGCGAGGAAGACGCCGGAGTGGGTGAACGCCATGTTCGAGCCCATGATCCAGACGATCAGCAGCCGCAGGACCGGCTGGCGCGCCAGGATCCGGAAGCCCTCGGCCGTGTTGCGCTTCTCCCCGGGGGCGAGCTGCTCCACCTTCATCGGCTTGCGGATGAACAGCAGCAGGACCGTGGAGACGAGGAAACCGACGGCCGCGCTCAGGAACGGGAAGGCGCGCGCCACGCCGAAGAGGGTGCCGCCGACGGGCGGGCCGCCCATGGTCGCGGCGAAGTAGCGGATCTGGTTCTGGGCGGTGGCCTGGGTGAGCTGGGACGGCGGGACGAGCTGCTTGATCGCGGCGAGACCGGTCGGGTTGGAGATGCCGAGACAGGCGGCCGAGCCCACGGCGACGGTGAAGATGAGGGCGGGGTGGGTCTGGCCGGCGAGGATCAGCACGCCGAAGAGGCCGAGCAGGACGACCCGGACCACATTGCAGATGATCATCAGCAGTCGGCGGTCCATCCGGTCGGCGAGCGTGCCGCCGGGGATGGAGAGCAGGCTGGCGGTGATGAGCTGGGCCGATCCGACCGCGCCGGCGTAGAAGGCGGAGCCGGTGGACGACAGGATGAGCAGGGGGTACGCGACCTCCGCGGTCTCCTTCGCGAGCGCGGCGAACGCCTCGCTGGTCCACAGCGCCTGGAAGTCGAGGTTCTTCAGGAGCGGCTTCTCCGGCTGCTCCGCCGTCTCCGCCGTCTCCGGCGTCTCCGGCTTCTCCGTCTGCCCCGGCTCCTTCCGAAGCTCCGGGCGCTCCTCTTCCTTCCGCTCCTCGTCAGCCGCACTGTCGGGCGGTGTCTGTGAGACCGTCATGAGTCCTTCCTCTCCTTGTGTTCCGCGGCCCGGGGGACCGTCTTGAGTGCCTCGTCGATGCGCGAGGCCAGCTCGTCGACGTGCGGGGACCGCAGCATCGACCAGTGGTCGCCGGGGACCGGGACCACGCGCAGACCCGCCGGGTACAGCCCCGCGAGACGCCGGCCGAGGTGGGCGGCCGTGCCCGGGCCCGCCTCCGCCTTGAAGAGCACGGCGGGGCACGTCACCGGGCCCGGCCGGTGGGCCAGCAGGGCGGCCTGGCCGGCGAGGAACCGGCGGCGCGCCTCCGGGTCGGCACGGAGCGCCCCGGCGGCCGGCCCGACCCCGAGCAGGGTGTCGAGGCCCGCCCGTACCCCGCCGAGCAGGAAGTCCGGGGCCGTGGCGACGGGCAGCGGGCGGGTGTCGGGCACGTAGCCGTCGAGGCCGAACAGCAGGTCCACCGTCCGCCCCCGGCGGATGAGCAGCCGCGCGGTCTCGTGCGCGACCACGGCGCCGAAGGACCAGCCGCCGAGGGTGTACGGACCTTCCGGCTGGGCGCTCAGCAGGGTCCGGGCGTGGGCGGCGGCCAGGGCACGGATGCCGCCGCCGCGGGGCACGGGCCGCTCCAGGGCCAGCACCGGACGGTCGCCCGCGGGGGAGAGGCGCGCGGCCAGCTCCCGGTAGGGCAGGGCGTTGCCGAGGGCGTCCGCGACGAGGAAGACGGGACGTCCGGTGCCCTCCCGCAGGGTGGCCACTCCGGGCGGCGGCGCGTCGTGGACGGGGCCGTCCTCGCCGGGCAGCCGCCGGTCGACGAGCTCGACGAGTCCGGCGAAGGTGCCCTTCAGGGAGAAGTCGGTGACGGAGACCTCCGCGCCGAGGCGTTCGCGGACGGCGTTGGTGAGCGCGAGGGCGAGCAGCGACTCGCCGCCGAGCGTGAAGAAGTCGTCCCCGTCGGCCACGGCGGCGACGCCGAGGGTCTGGCACCACACCTCTTCGAGGACGGCCCGCCGGGGGCGGCGCCCGGCGTCCGGGCGCCCGGGGACCGGGGCCGGGCTCCGCCCCTCGTGCGGCGCCTTCGCCTTCACCGTCGCCGGGTCCTCGCCCAGGAACGGGTGCGCGGGCAGCGAGCAGTGCGCGGGCCGGTCCTCGGGGTCGGCGTACCGCGCCTCGAGGACCGTCTCCAGGGCGCGGTCGACGCCGAGCTCCCACAGGGCGCCGATCGCGTCGAGGAGCCCGGTCTCGGCGTCGGCCCGCCCGCCGGGGGCGAGCCGTACGGTCCGGTGGCCGGGGGCCCAGCCGGGGGCGGTCCGCAGCGAGCCGGTCATCGAGCCGCCGGGGCCCAGTTCGAGGTAGGTGGTGCAGCCGGCGGCCAGCAGGGTGGCGGTGCCGGTGTCGAGCCGGACCGGCTCGCGCAGGTGCGCCGCCCAGTAGCCGGGTTCGGCCGCGGCCCCGGGATCGGCCCAGTCGCCGGTGGTGTTGGAGATGTACGGCAGCCGTGGCGGGCGGGCGGGCATCGACGACAGATGGTCCCGCACCGCCTCGGCTGCCGAGTTCATGGCCGGCGAGTGGAAGGCCCGCCGGGTGTGGACGGGGGTGACGCGCAGTCCGTTCAGCGCGTCCCCCGCGAGGAGGGAGTCCATGGCGGCCTCGGGGCCCGAGAGCACCGCCGAGCCGTTGCCGCGCACCGCGACGGTGACGGCCGCGTCCGCGGGCAGCCGGGCCTCGACCTCGGCCGGGTCGGCCTCGACCAGGGCCATCCGGCCGGGGGAGGCGTCGCGCATCGCGACGGCCCGGCGGTGGACCAGTCCGACGGCGTCCGGCAGGCTCCAGGTCCCGGCGAGGGCCGCGGCGGCGTACTCGCCGATGCTGTTGCCGAGCATGGCGTGCGGGGTGACGCCCCACGCGGCCAGCTGGCGCCCGAAGGAGAGGCCCAGGGCGAAGAGGCCGAGCTGTTGGTGGACGGTGTCGGCGTACCAGTCGTCGGCGTCCGGGCCGGCGGACGCCGGGACGATCACGGGGCCGAGGTCCACGCCGCACCGCTCGTCCGCGAGCGTGCGGATCTCGTCGAAGGCGGAGCGGAACTCCGGCAGCAGGCGGTACGCGGCCTCGCCCGCGGCGCTCTTGAGCGTGCCCTGGCCCGGGAAGAGGAAGGCCACCTTGCCCAGTCGCCGCGGCTCGCCGGCCGCGGCGGTCGCCGCGCGCAAGGCCTCGGGGGCCCGGGCCGCGTCGCGCACGACCACGGCCTGCCGGTGCCGATGCACCCGACGCCCGGCCAACGTCCGTGCGACGGCGCCGAGTTCCGGTTCCCCGGCTCCGGGGGCGGGCGTGTCGAGGTCCGGTGCCTCGGCTCCGTGCCCGGTCGCCCCTGCCGACGCGTCGAGTTCCTGGGCGGAGGCCGCGGTCTCCCGTGCCTCCACCACAGTGGCGAAATGTTCCGAGGCCGCGGTCTCCCGCGCCTCCACCACCGCGGCGAAATGATCCGCCAGCGCCTCGCCCAGGCCCGCCAGGGCCCGCGGGCTCTGCGCCGACAGCGCCAGCAGCTCCGGCCCGGCGGTCCGCGGGCCGGCGGGCCGGCGGCGGACGGCCGGTGCCTCGGTCAGTACCGCGTGCGCGTTGGTGCCGCCCACGCCGAACGAGCTGACCGCGCCGGCCCGCAGCTCCTGCCCCGCGCCGAGCTCCCAGGGCTCGAAGCGCTCCGTCACCCGGAACGGCGAACGCTCCAGTTCGAGCAGCGGGTTGGGGGCCGTGTAGTGCGCGGTCGGGTAGATCTCGCGGTGCTCCAGCATGAGCGCCGTCTTGATCAGGCCCGTGACCCCGGCGGCCGCGCCGGTGTGCCCGACGTGGCCCTTGACGGCGCCGAGCGCGCACCAGCCGGTCTCCCCGCTCGCCGCCCCGAAGACCTCGGTGAGCGCCTGGACCTCGATGGGGTCGCCCAGTTGCGTGGCGGTGCCGTGCGCCTCCACGTGCCCGATGGCGGTGGGGGCGAGGCCCGCGGCGTCCAGGGCCGCGCGGATGACCTCGCTCTGGCCGGTGGCGGAGGGCGCGGTGAAGGCCATCTTGTCCGCGCCGTCGTTGTTGACCGCCGTACCCGCGATGACGGCCGCGATCCGGTCGCCGTCGCGTACGGCGTCGGCGAGCCGCTTGAGCACGACCACGCCCACGCCCTCGCTGGGCACCGTACCCCCGGACCGGACGTCGAACGGGCGGCAGTGCCCGTCCTGCGCGAGGATCCCGCCGGGCTCGAAGAGGTAGCCCCACTCGCCGTCCGGCATCACGGTGACGCCGCCCGCGAGGGCCGCGTCGCACTCGCCGCCCACCAGTGCCCGCACCGCGAGGTGGACGGCGGTGAGCGAGGTGGAGCAGGCGGTCTGCACGGTGAGGGCGGGGCCGCGCAGGCCGAGCTTGTAGGCCACGCGGGTGGCGACGAAGTCCTTCTCGCGCCCGATGTGCCGCGCCAGTTCGCCCAGCCCGTCGTCGTCGCGGCCCGGCCCCGAGCGGTCGGCGCCCGCGTAGACGCCGATCCGGCCCGGGAACCGTACGGGGTCGAGGCCGGCGTCGTCGACGGCCGTGGCCGCGCACTCCAGGAAGACCCGCTGCTGCGGGTCCATCGCCGCGGCCTCCGCCCGGCTGTACCGGAAGAAGGACCAGTCGAAGCGGCGGGAGTCCTCGATGACGCCCATGGCCGGTACGAAGTTCTCCCGGCCCGCGTACGCGGGGTCCACCCCGGACCGGAGCAGCTCCTCGCGGCCGGGCCGGCTGATGCCGTCCCGGCCGGCCCGCAGCATGGCCCGGAAGGCGCGGACGTCACGCGCGCCGGGCAGCCGGCAGGCCATGCCGACGACGGCGACGGCGCCGTCGTCGAGAGGCACCGGGGTGCCCTCGGCAAGGGTGAGGGACATGTCAGGCTTCTCCGCCCAGGTCGACGTACAGGTGGTCGAGGCCGACGTAGCTGAGGTTGGGACCCCACACGGCGGCCTCGTCGGACAGCCGGGCGTGCGGGAACCGCGCGGCGAGCCGGCGCAGCAGGACGGCCGCCTCCGACCGGGCCAGCGGGGCGCCCACGCAGTAGTGCGGCCCGTGACCGAAGACGAGGTTCCGGTCCCCGCCCGCCGGGGCGGCGGCGCCGGTGACCGGACAGGCCGCCGGGGCTTCGGCCTCCGGGACGACCTCGTCCAGCGGCCCCTGACCCGTGAGGCTCACGAGCACCAGGTCCCCCTGGCGCAGCCGCGCCCCCGCGAACTCCTGGTCGTACGCGGCGACCCGGCCGAGATGCCGCAGCGGCGGCCTGCTCACCAGCACCGACTCCACGAGGCCGGTCACCGCACCCGGTTCGTCGCGGACGACGGTGTCCCAGAGGGCCCGGTCGCCGAGCGCGGTCAGGACCGTGGAGCCGAGCAGCGAGGCGGTGGTCTCCAGGCCGCCGAACAGGCACATGGCCCAGGTCGCGGTGGTCCGGGCCCGGTCCTCCGGGGTGTCGGTGGGGAAGCCGTCCAGGGCCCGGGCGCCGACGAGCGCCTCCGACATCTCCACCATGACCCGGTGGGCGGCCTGCGCGTAGTCGCGGCGGTACATGGCGCCGATGAACAGCGACAGGGTCCGCGACCACTCGTGCAGCACCGGCGGGGGCACGTCGATCCCGACGACGTGGGCCATGACCTTGCCGGAGATGCCCTCGGCGACGGTCGGCATGACGTCCTGCGGAGCGGCCCCGGCGGCGAGCGCGGTCAGGCACTCGTCCGTGATCTCCTCGATGCGCGGAACGAGCGACCGCACGTACGAGGCGGAGAACATGCGCTGGACCGGGCGCCGCAGGGCCGTGTGCTCGGGGGCGTCGGCCTGGACGAACCACAGCCGCAGGAACTCGGTGAGCTCCCGGTACTCGGCGCGGGCCGCGTCCGTCATGTAGAGCTGGAAGGAGCGCTCGAAGGTCCCGGAGGCGAAGCCGGGGTGGTTGAGGACCTGCAGGGCCAGGGCCGGGTCGGCCACGACCCAGCAGTCGAGGCCCTCGTCCCACTCCGGCGCCCGCACGCCGTCCGCGAGGGACGGCGGCGGGACCGGTGCCGTGGCAGAGGTCATCGCTCCGCGGCCTTCTCGACGAGCGCGCTCAGCCCGGCGGGCGTGGGCGACAGCAGGAAGTCCCGCAGCCGTACGGTCGCGCCCAGTTCCTGCTTGACCTTGCGCATGAGGCGTACGGCGCCGAGGGAGTTGCCGCCGATCACGAAGAAGTCGGTGTCCTCGGTGACGTCGGTGACGGGCTCGCCCTCGATGACGGCGGCGAACAGTCCGGCGATGCGCTCCAGGTCCACCGCGGGCGGAGCCGGAGCGGCCACAGGCTCCTCGACGGCCGCCACGGGGGTGCCGGCGGACCGCCTGGCGGGCTTGGCCACGGCGACGAGGGCCCGCCGGTCCACCTTGCCGTTGGCGGTCACCGGCAGCCGGTCCACCACGGCCCACAGGGTCGGCACCATGTAGGACGGCAGCGTCTCGGTGAGCAGGTCGCGCAGCGCGACCGCGTCGACGGCCGCGTCCGGGGCGAGGACGACGGCGGCCACGAGGCGCTTGTCGGCGCCGCCGCCGTCGGTCACGACCACCACGGCGTCCTGCACCTCGGGGTGTTCGGTGAGCACGTCGCTGATGGCGCTCAGCTCGATCCGGTAGCCGCGCAGCTTGACCTGGTCGTCGGCGCGGCCGAGGAAGCGGAGACGACCGCTGGTGTCGACCCTGACCAGGTCGCCGGTGCGGTAGAGGCGCTCGGGCACGTCCGGGGACAGGTGCCCGAACACCCGGGCCGTCTCCGCCTCGTCGCCGAGGTATCCGTCGGCCAGGCCGTCACCGCCGGTGTAGAGCTCGCCGACCGCGCCGGGCGGGAGCAGCCGGCGACGGGCGTCGAGGACGTGGACACGGGTGCCGGGCACGGGGCGGCCGATGGGCAGCGGTCCGTCCACGTCCTCGGCGCGCGCCACCGAGTGGGTGGTGGTGAAGGTGGTGTTCTCGGTCGGGCCGTATCCGTTGGTGACGACGATGCCGGGGTGCCGGGCGAGGAGGCGGGCGGTGTGCTCGTGGGGCACCACGTCGCCGCCGGTCAGCAGCTGGCGCAGGCCGCCGAGGGACTCCGGCGCGAACTCCTCGACCAGCCGGAAGAGTCCGGCGGTCAGCCAGGCGACGGTGATCCCGCGCTCCTGGAGGAAGGCGCCCAGCTCGGTCGGCGAGGCGAGGCCGGCCGGGTGCACCTCCAGGACGGCGCCGGTGAGCAGGGCGCCCCACAGCTCGAGGGTGGAGGCGTCGAAGGACAGCGGGGAGAGCCGCAGCATCCGCTCGCCCGCGCCGAGGCGGACGTAACCGGCCTCGTGGACCAGGCGGATGACGGCCCGGTGCGGGACGCACACCCCCTTGGGCTGCCCGGTGGAGCCCGAGGTGAAGGCGACGTACGCCAGGCGTGCCGGGTCGGCGGGCGGGGTGGCCACGGCGTCGGCCGGGCCGGGCCGCCAGTCGGGCTCCCAGGTCGCGACGGCGGGTACGCCGAGGCCGGCGAAGCGTTCGGCGACCGGGCCGGCGACGGGGCCCGTGAGGGCGGCGGTGGGCCGGGCCCGCTCCAGGATCTTGGTGACGTGGCTGTCGGGCAGCGTCGGGTCGATGCCGACGTACGCGGCGCCCGCCCGGGCCACGCCGAGGACGGCGACGGCCTCGGCCACCGAGCGCTCCACGCCCACCAGGACCCGGTCGCCCGGCCGCACGCCGGCGGCGAGCAGCAGGCGGGCCTGTTCGGCGGCGGCCTCGGCGAGTCGACCGTACGTCAGGGTCTGCTCGGCGTCGCGGACGGCGACGGCGTCGGGCGTCCGTGCGGCCACCTCGCGGAAGAGGGCGTCGAGCGACGTGACGGGGAAGTCCCGGCCGCTCGCGTTGATCTCGTCGAGCAGCGCGCGGCCTTCGGCGGAGATGCCGCGGACGTCCTCGAGCCGGGCGTCGGGGGCGTCGGCGAGCTGCCCGACCGCGGCGCGGAAGTCGGCGACGAAGCCCTCCGCCTCCGCCTGGTGCCAGACGCTCGTGGCGTACTCCAGGTGACCGGCGTACGAGGGGTCGGCATGGCCGATGAGCATGGTCAGGTCGAACTGGGAGCCGCCGCCGTGGCCCTCCTCGATGCGGACGCGCAGCGGTCCTGCGGTCAGTTCGCGCGGCACGAGCTGGTCGTGCATGCCGAAGCAGACCTGGACGAGCGGGTGGCAGCCGAGGCTGCGCTCGACGCCGAGGCGGGCGACGAGTTCCTCGAAGGGCAGGTCGCCGGCGTCGATGGCGGCGGCGAGCGAGCGGTGGACCCCGCGCAGGAAGGCGGCGACGTCGAGGTCGTCGTCCACGTCGACGCGTACGGGGACGAGGTTGCCCGCGACGGCGATGAGGCGGCTCAGCTCGGAGCTGCCGCGGCCGAGCAGGGGCACGCCCACCAGGAGGCTGCGGACTCCGGTGCGGCGGGCCAGCGTGAGGCCGAAGGCGCCGAGCAGGAAGGCGTACGGGGTGATGCCGAGGGCGCGGGCCCGGGCGGCGACCCGCTCGGTGACGGCGGGACCGAGGTCGAGGCCGAGGCGGTCGCCGGCGCCGTCCTGGACGGCCGGGCGCTGCCGGTCGGCGGGGAGTTCGAGGACGGACGGCACCCCGTCGAGGCGCTCGCGCCAGAGCGCGGTCTGCTCGTCCCAGGCGCCCCGGGCCCTGGCCTCCTCCTGGTGGCGGCGCAGGGCCGCGAGCGGAGTGCCGAGGTCGCGGGGGACGGCCTGGTCGGCCGCGGCGGTGAGCTCGGTGTACGTCTCCAGGATCTCCCGGAGCAGCTGGCCGACGGCGTGGCCGTCGAGGACCATGTGGTGCGCGGCGAGGACGAGGGCGCTGCGCTCGTCGGAGACGTCGGCGGGGGCCCAGTGGCCGAACCGGTAGGCGGGGGCGGCGGCCAGGTCGAAGGGCTCGCGGCCGAGGTCGGCGCCCTGGCGGCGGACCTCGCTCTCGAAGGCCTCGGCCGGTCCGACGTAGGTGTGCTCGACGAGCTCGGGTACGTAGGCGGGCAGGATCTCCTGGACCACGTCGTCGTCGCTCTCGCGGAAGACGGTCCGCAGTCCCTCGTGGCGGGCGACGGTGGCGGCGACGGCCTTGGCGAGCACGTCGCGGTCGAGCCGGCCGCCGTCGGTGAAGCAGCGGAAGACGAGGTTGTACGGGGAGCCGCCGGCGACCCGCTCGATCAGCCACATGCCGCGCTGGGCGGGGGTGAGCGACTGCTCGGCCGGTCCGTTCCGGTCGTCGGCGCGGGCTTCGGGCCCGGGGGCGGTGACGGGCGTGGCGGCGTCGAGGACCTGGGCGAGCGGGGCGTCGCCGAGCAGCTCCATGAGCGGCACGCGCAGTCCGAGCTCCTCCTGGAGGACGGCGGCGAGGCGCAGGGCGCGCAGCGAGTCGCCGCCGAGGGAGATGAAGCTCTCGTCGCCGAAGGCGTCGGGGCCGTCCGGGAGGTCCAGGATCTCGGCGGCCAGTGAGCGGGCCGTCATCGGGCGGCTCCGCCCTGGGTGCGGGCGGCGGCGAGGAGCGCGGCCCGGTCCCCGGCGGCGGGGGCGGCGGCCGGCTCGGCCGCGGCGGCGATGAGGTCGGCCTGGCCGCCGACGGTGGGCGAGCGGAACAGGTCCATGGTGCGGACCTCGCGGCCGGAGACCTGGCCGAGGCGCTCGACGAGGAGGACGAGGAGCAGCGAGTCGCCGCCGGACTCGAAGAAGCTGACGTCGTCGGCGACGTCGTCGGTGTCCAGGATCTCGCGCCAGATGGAGCGGACGAGTTCGAGGCGCGCGGCCGGGTCGTCCAGGTCGACGGCCGGGGCGGTGGCGGTGGGACGTACGGACTCTTCGAGCACGGGGTTCTCCGGGAAGGTGGCGAGGTCCACGGCGCTGTGCCGCAGAGCGTTGAGGAAGTCCTTGACGTCGCCGGTGTCGAACACGTTGACCGGGTAGTCCAGGGACAGGGCGAGCCGTCGTCCGTCGGGCGTGTCCTCCAGACGGACGAACGCGGCCAGGTCGTACTTGACGAACATCGGGTCGAGCGGACGCAGCCTCCCGGTGATGCCGGGGGTGAGGTCCACGGACCGGGGCGCCTCGTCGAGGTTGACCAGGACCGGCGACAGTGGCGGCCACAGGGCGTTCCGGTCGGGGTTGAGGGCGGCGGACACCGCGTCCAGGGGGACGTCGCTGTCGACGAACGCCTCCATGCCGCTGACGCGTACGTCGCCGAGCAGGTCGTGCCAGGTGTCCTCGGGCCCGACGGTGACCCGGAGCACGACGGTGGTCATGAACATCCCGATCACGTCGGCGGTGTCGGGATCGTCACGCCCCGGCCAGGCGAAGGCGATGAGGAAGTCGCGCTGGGGTCCGGTGCGGGCGAGGGTGGCGGCCAGGAGTGCGACGCCGACCATGAAGGGGGTGCAGCCCTCCTGGGCGGCCACCGCCATGACCCGTGCCGTGGTGTCGGGGTCGAGGGAGGTGGCGAGAGAGGCTCCGAGCAGCGATTCCGCCGACCCGGCGATGGGGGTGCGGGGAAAGGGCAGTCGGACCTCGGCGGGTGCGCCGCGCAGCCGGTCGACGACTTCGGCGACCTGTTCGGCGATCTCCTCCGGAGTGCGCTCGGCGACGACGGAGGCGGGGTGCGGCGGCGTGCTGAGCTGTGGCTCGACCCCGTCGACGGCGGCCCGGTAGAGGGTGCGGATGTCCTCCAGGAGCATGCCGCGGGACACCCCGTCGAAGATGATGTGGTGCACGTTGAGCGCGAGCAGGGTGCGCTCGGCTCCCATGCGGATGATCTCGGCGCGGGCGGGCGCGTCCCGGGCGAGGTCGAAGGGCGCGGCGCTCAGGGCCCGTACCAGGTTGTCGACCTCCTCCTCGGTCCAGCCCTCGGCCTCGGCGTCGAGGAAGCCGGGCTCGGCCGGCGGACCGTCGGTGCGGTACTCGACCTGGCGGCGCTTGACGTCGAGCCGGAAGCGGGCCCGGAGCGAGGGGTGCCGGGAGAGGGACCGCCCGACCGCCGATACGAGGGCCCGGTGGTCCACGGGGCCGGTGAACTCGACGACCGTGGGGACCAGTTGGGTGGGACGCAGCAGCTCGTCCCGGTCCAGGACCCACATGCCTTGCTGCACCCGGGTGGCCGGATACCAGGCGTGATCGGACGGTGACGCACCGTGCGGTGCCGCGGGCAGCACGAAGGGGCCTCCGAAATCTGCGGAAGGGGCGGGCGGGGTGGGTGAGTGGGGGCTCAGCCCCACTGGGAGTCGTCGGCGCCGGCGAGCGTCACGGGGGCGACCGGGGCGGGGGCCGGCGGCGGGGTCGGGCCCCACTGGGAGTCGGCGGCGACGTCGGTGGCCGGGGAGGAGCCGGCGGCGGCCAGGCCCGCGGTGGCCAGAACCGTCAGTGCGAGGGCGGCCAGGAAGCGGACGGAAAAGCGCTGAAGCATCTTTCTACCTTGCTTTCTTACCTTGGTCAGAGCTGATCTGCAGGGTTCAGACGGTGGGTGGTTCCCCGGCCGAAATCTTGCGTTGTCTTTGCGCCCCAGGTCTCGCTGATCGGGGAGGATGATCCTGCAATGCGAGAACCAGCAGGGTGGGAAAATGTGCACGAGAGCGGACATTGGAAACGAAGGAGGCGCAGGTCCGACCGCCGAGATCTGCGCGGACGGCCTTCAGTACTACGCGGACGCGCTGCAGGGCCGGCCCGCATCCGGTGAATGTCCGCGTTGCCTGCTCGACCTGGGACTCGTCCAGCGCGTGCCCGACGGGACACTGGCCCCGATCCCGCCGCGACTGGCGGCCGGCGCCCAGATGGACCACATGGAACGCGCCATCGAGGAGAAGAAGAACGCCCTGGCGGCCATGCGGGCCGCCATCGCCCAGGCGCAGGAGATCTATCTCGACAGTTACGGCAAGGGGGAGTCGCATCTGATCCGCGTGGTCCAGGGGGCCAACGCGATCAGCGCCACCCTCTCGGCCGCGGTGCACGCCTGCCAGGAGGAACTGCTGACGGCCCAGCCCGGCGGCGGCCGCCCCCAGGAGATGCTGGACAAGGCGCTCGCCAGCGATCTGGAGGCGATCGGGCGGGGAGTGTCGCAGCGGACGATCTACCAGCACACGATCCGCTCCCACCAGCCCACGCTCATGTACGTCGAGCACATCGCGCAGGCGGGCGGCGAGGTGCGGACGCTGGACGAGGTCTTCGACCGGCTGATCATCTGCGACCGCAAGGTCGCCTTCATCCCCGATCCCAGCTCGGAGCGGAGCGAGATCGCGCTCGCCGTGGAGCATCCGGGCGTGGTCCGGTACCTGGTCGGCATCTTCGAGCACACCTGGCAGCGGGCGTCGCCGCTGCGCAGCTTCCCCAGCACCCGGCTGCCCCCGCTGCTGACGGACGAGGTGCGCCGGGCGATCCTGCGGCACATGGTCAACGGCCACACGGACGAGGCGATCGCGGCCCGGCTCGGCATGAGCACCCGCAGCGTGGCCAACCACATGCGCTGGGCGGCGGAGCTGTTCGGCAGCCGCAGCCGGGCGCAGCTGGCGTACCTGATCGCCAAGAGCGGGTTCCTGGACGACGTATCGGAGTGACGGGGGGACGTGCCGGACCGGGGGACACGGCTTCACCTTCCCCCGGCCGTCATGTACGTTGTGCCCACAGCACCGTTCCCGCGCGGCCGTCTCCCGGCCGTCGCACCGCGCAGACCGGTTGGTTCCCCGTCGCGCCACGCTGGGCCCCGCCCCGGGTCGTGATCCCGGTGGTCCGTGCCCCGTCCCTTCCCTCGTGCGCCCCGCGCCGTGCCCTTCGTACGGTGCGGGCCCGCACGTCATGGCGCGTTCCCACCGCCCGCCCCGGCGAAAGCCCGCCCGGCGAAAGGAAGACGGGTCTTGACCGTCTACGCCACATCCGCCCCCGACGTACCGCCGCTCACGCCCCCGCCCGGCTGCCCGATGCACGCCGCGGCGACCGGACCGGCCGACGCCTTCGACCTGGTCGACCCGCGCCTCTACAGCGACGGGGACCCGCATCCGCTCTGGCGCCACATGCGCTCGCTCGACACGCTGACCCGCCACGAGGTCGACGACGAACGCTGGTTCTGGAACGTCGTCCGCTTCGACGACTCCGACCGCGTGCTGCGCGACACCGCGACCTTCACCTCCGAACGCGGCACCATGCTCGACCTGCTGGGCCAGGACGACCCGGCCAGCGGGAAGCAGCTCGCGGCCACCGACCCGCCGCGCCACACCGAGATGCAGGGCCGGCTCAAGAAGGCCCTGGCCATCAAGTCGGTCGACAAGCAGCGCGAGATGATCCGCGACCTGGTCGTGCCGCTCATCGAACCGCTCGGCGACGGCGGCACGTTCGACTTCGCCCAGGCCATGCTCGCGATGCCGATGTCGGTCACCGGAACGATGATGGGCCTCCCCACCGCGGACTGGGCCTGGCTCAACCGGCTCACCACCGTGTGCATCGCCGCCGACGACCCCGAGTACCAGGACCCGGGCGGCCGCGAAGCCACCCTGAAGGCGGCCCACCGCGACCTGTTCGCCTACTTCCAGGACCTCGTCCGCTTCCGCCGCAACAACCTGGGCGACGACCTGCTCAGCGTGCTGATCTCCACCGAGTTCGAGGGCCGGCACATGGCGTCCGACGAGATCGTCGCCAACTGCTACAGCCTGCTGCTCGGCGCGAACGTCACCACCCCGCACGCGCCGAACTTCGTCATGGCCGAGTTCATCGATTCGGGCGTGCTCCAGGACTGGGCCGCCCACCCCGAGCTGGACGCCACCGCCCTGGAGGAGTCGCTGCGCTGGGCCTCCCCGGTCAACCACTTCCTGCGGTACGCCACCCGCGACGTGGAGATCCGCAACACCCGGATCAAGGCCGGGGACGCGGTCGTGGTCTGGCTGGGCTCCGCCAACCGCGACGACCGGGTCTTCACGCGCGGCAGCGAGTTCGACATCCGGCGCAAGCCGAACAAGCACCTCGCGTTCGGCATCGGACCGCACTACTGCATCGGCCACAGCGTCGCCCGGGTCAGCCTCAAGACCCTCTTCCACGAGCTGTTCACCCGCTTCGAGGACTTCCGTCCGGCCGGCCGTCCCGAGCGGCTGCGGTCCAGCTTCGTCTCCGGCTACAAGCACATCCCCATCGCCGCCCGCCCCGCGCGCGGCGGCAACGGGCGGGCGAGGACGACGGCATGACGGCCCCGGTCAGGCCCCGCAGGACCACGACCCCGGCCCCGCCGACCGGGACGCGGTGGCTGCGCCGGTTCCACACCGCGCCCGCCGACGCCCCGCGCCTCCTCGTCTTCCCCCACGCGGGCGGCAACGCCTCGTACTTCTTTCCGCTCTCGGCCGCACTCGCGGACCACGCCGACGTGCTCGTGGTGCAGTACCCGGGCCGCCAGGAGCGGTTCGGCGAGCCGTGCGTGGAGTCGCTGCACGAGCTGGCCGACCTGGTGGCCGCCGAGCTGATCCGTACTCAGGACTCCTACCTGGACCGGCCGTTCGGCATCTTCGGGCACAGCATGGGCGCCTCCCTCGCCTTCGAGGTGGCCTGCCGGCTCCGCGACGCCGGTCTCCCGCCCGCGGCCCTCACGGTCTCCGGCCGGCGCGCGCCGTCGATCCCCGCGCCGGGCGCGGTGCACCTGGCCGACGACGAGCTGCTCATCGCGGACATGAAGCTCCTCGGCGGCACGGACGAGCAGATGCTCGACCACCCGGAGCTCCTCGCCGCGATCCTGCCCGCCGTCCGCAGCGACTACGTGGCGACCGAGACGTACCGCTTCCGCGGTGCCACGCCACTGGACTGCCCCGTCACAGCCCTGATCGGCGACATCGACCCCCGGGTCGACGAGCCGCAGGCGCTGGCCTGGCGCACCCACACCACCGGCGCCTACCGCCTGCGCGTCTACGCGGGCGGCCACTTCTACCTCCGGCCCCATCTGGACGCCGTCGCGTCCGAACTGCGCGCCGACCTGCCGGCCACCGGGACGGACACCCCGGACCACACCCCCATCCGAAAGGACCCGTCATGAAGTACCGCGTCATCGGAAGCTCCCCCGAGACCCGCCGCGAGGTCAGCGTACTGAGCCTCGGCACCATGACCTTCGGCACGATCGTCGACGAGGCCACCTCCTTCGCGATCCTCGACCGGTTCGCCGAGGCCGGCGGCACGTTCATCGACACCTCCAACAACTACGCGTTCTGGGTGAACGGCACCCAGGGCGGCGAGAGCGAGGAGCTGGTCGGCCGCTGGCTGAAGAGCCGCGGCGTCGGCGACGAGTTCACCATCGCCACCAAGCTCGGCGCCCGCCCCAACCAGCCCACCACGGGCTTCAGCCTGGACGTGGAGGGCCTGTCCGCCAAGGTCATCCGCGAGTCCTCGGAGCGCAGCCGCGAACGCCTCGGCATCGAGAAGATCCACCTGCTGTACGCGCACATCATGGACGAGAACACCCCGCTGGAGGAGACCGTCCAGGGCTTCGCCGACGTGGTCGCCGACGGTGTGGCCGGCCTTCTCGGCGCGAGCAACCACTGGTCCTGGCGCATCGAGCGCGCCCGCACCCTCGCCGCGGCGGCGGGCGTGCCCGGCTACGAGGTGCTCCAGCACCACCACAGCTACCTGCGCCAGCGCACCGACATCCCGAGCCTGCGCTCGCCCGACGGCAACCAGGGCCTGGTCAGCGGCGACCTGCTCAGCTACCTGCGCGCCAACCCGGAGCTCACGCAGGTCTCGTACTCGCCGCTGATCTCGGGCGCGTACGTACGGGACGACAAGCCGCTCGGCCCCGGCTTCGAGCACGCCGGCACCGAGCCGCGCCTGAAGGCGGTCCGCGAGGTGGCGGCGGAGACCGGCGCCACCGTCAACCAGGTGGTGCTCTCCTGGCTGATGGGCGGCGACATCCCGGTCCTCCCCCTCGTCGGTGCCTCCTCGGTGGCCCAGCTGGAGGAGAACCTGGGCGCGGTCGAGCTCGAACTGACCCCGGAGCAGCGGGCGAAGCTCGACTCCGTGAACTGACGCTCCGGCGCCCCGCGGCCGGTCACCGCGCCACCCCCGAGGCGGAGTGACCGGCCTTTCCTGGCAGGAACAGACGGCACCGCCTGTTCAGGCGGTGCCGTCTTCCGCGGGATCGGTTTCTTTTCCCCCGGATATCCGGTTCTTCTCGTTACGCCCTGAGGAATGCGAGCACCGCCAGAACGCGTCGATGGCCGTCGGTGTCCACCGGCAGGTCCAGTTTATTGAAGATATTGCCGATGTGTTTGTTGACAGCCGCCTCACTGATGAACAATTGGGACGCCAGATTGGCGTTGGAATGTCCCTGCGCCATCAGACTCAGGACCTCCTTCTCCCGGCCGCTGAGCCGCTCCAGGGGGTCCTGGCGCAGCCGTACCAGCTGGTGGATCACCTCGGGGTCGACGACCGCGCCGCCCGCGGCGACCCGGTCGACCGCGGCCATGAAGTCGGCCACCGCCCCGATGCGTTCCTTCAGGAGGTATCCCACCCCGGCGCCGCCGCAGGAGTCGAGCAGCCGCATCGCGTACGAGCGCTCGACGTATTGGCTGAGCACCAGGACCGGGAGTCCCTTGTGGACCTCACGCAGGTCCACCGCGGCCCGCAACCCGTCGTCGCCGTTGGACGGCGGCATCCGCACATCCGTGACGACCAGGTCCGGCGGGTCCTTCCGGACGGCCTCGACGAGGGCGTCCGCGTCGCCGACCGCGGCGACGGTCTCGTGGCCGAACCGCTGCAGCAGGCCCACCAGGCCCTCGCGCAGCAGAACGGCGTCCTCGGCGACGATCACGCGAAGTGGCACGGGACCTCCACATGCAGCAGGGTGGGACCGCCCGCCGGACTCGACACCCGCATCCGGCCGCCGAGGGCCTTGAGCCGGTCGGCGAGCCCGGTCAGACCACTGCCGGCCTCCGGGTCGACGCCGCCCTTCCCGTCGTCCGAGATGTCGAGGACCAGCAGGTCGGAGTGGTAGCGGCCGCGGACCGCGGCATGCGCGGCGCCGCTGTGCCGGGCGATGTTCGTCATGGCCTCGTTGATCACGTAGTACATGGTGGTCTCCAGTTGCCTCGGCAGCCGGCCCGGGAGCTGGAGGTCCACCGTCACCGGTATCGGGAACCGGCTCGCGTAGTCCTGGATCGCGGCGACCAGACCGTGATCCGCGAGCACCGGCGGATTGAGCCCCCGGATCAGGCTCCGCAGCTCCTTGTGCGCGGTGGCGAGCTGCCCCTCCGCCTCGGTGAGCCGCTCGGCGAGCGGGGAACCCTCCGGGACGTCGAGACGCATCAGGCCCAGGGTCATGCCCAGCGACACCAGCCGCTGCTGCGCCCCGTCGTGCAGGTCCCGCTCGATCCGCACCCGCTCCGCGTCGAAGGAGTCGAGCAGCCGCACCTGCGAGGCCCGCACCTCCTTCAGCTCCTCGCCCAGCTCCTCGTCGCGCGGGGCCAGGAACGTCCGGGCCAGCGCGGCCCGCGCCCCCGCCCACGAGGTCACCGTGTACGGCGAGGCCAGCAGGACCACCGCGCCGAACACCGCCCACGGCCAGGTGTCCCCGTCCGCCGCCTCGAAGGTCAGCACCGGCACGCCGAACGAGAAGCAGAGCACCAGCAGGTCCAGCCACCACAGCGCCGCCGCCGAGACCAGCGTGAACATCAGCTCCCGCCAGGTCACCTGCTCCTTCAGCCGCGTCGCGACCCAGCTCCGCAGCCCCGGCGCCTCCGGCTCCCGGTGCGGGTTCGGCAGGCTGTCCAGGTCCACCAGACGCAGCCGGTACCGCTCGACCGTCGCCACCGCCATCGAGGACAGCACCACGCCGGCCAACGGCGCCACCCCGACGAGGACGACCAGCAGCACGAGCCCCGCCACCAGGCCGGTGGCGAACACCAGCACGGCGGCGGCGCCGACCACGACCCCGCCGGCCAGATAGGCCAGCGAGCGCCAGGGCCAGCTGGAGGTGAGGAAGCTCAGCGGCCGCTGAGCCATCGCCTGCCAGGCCGTTTTCGGATGCATGGCCGCAACGCTATCCCGGACTTTCGTCTCCTCCAGGTAGAGCCAGCTCTACTTGAGGAGTAGAGCGCGGATCAGTGCGGCTCCGGGGGCCTTCCCGGTGGAATCGATGCCATGACGACCACCAGGCACGCCCCCGCACAGGATGCGGTCGAGCTCTTCACCGTACGAAAGGTCCACGGCGCCGGCGACCGCTCCGTCACCGCCCTGGACGGAGTCTCCATCGGCTTTCCCCGCGGCACCTTCACCGCGATCATGGGTCCGTCGGGTTCCGGGAAATCCACCCTGTTGCAGTGCGCGGCCGGCCTGGACCGTCCCACGGACGGCCGGATCATGCTCGCCGGCGTCGACATCGGGCAGCAGACCGAGAAGGAGCGCACCAAGCTCCGCCGCGACCACATCGGCTTCGTCTTCCAGGCCTTCAACCTGGTGGAGTCGCTGACGGCCGCTCAGAACGTGGAGCTGCCCTCCCGCTTCGCCGGCCGCCGGGTCAGCCGCGAGCAGGTCGCCGCCGCCCTCGCCGCCGTCGGCCTCGCCGAGCGCGCCGGACACCGGCCCAGCCGGCTCTCCGGCGGCCAGCAGCAGCGCGTCGCCCTCGCCCGGGCCCTCGTCACCCGCCCCGACGTGCTCTTCGCGGACGAGCCCACCGGCGCCCTCGACACCGTCACCTCGCGCGAGGTGCTCCGGATGATGCGCATGCTCGTCGACCAGGAGGGACAGACCACCCTCATGGTCACCCACGACCCGGCGGCCGCCGCCGTCGCCGACGTCGTCGTCTTCCTCAAGGACGGCCGCATCGCGGACCGCGTCACCCTGACCCGGGACCCCGACGGCCGGAACGCCGCCTCCATCGCAGCCCGCATGGCCCGGCTGGAGGCGTGATGCTGATCCTTGCGAACATCCGTGAGCGCTGGGCCGGATTCCTCGGCGCGTTCGTCGCCGTGACGGTCGGCGTCGGACTGATCACCACCACCCTCGTCATCTACGACTCCTCCCGCCTCGACGTCCAGCCCCGCTACGCCGGCACCGCCGCCCTCGCCCTGCCGAACCAGGCCCCCGACCAGGACGGCAGCCCCGAGGACCGGATGCCGTGGAGCCGCGCCGAGGCCGCACCGCTCGTCGAGAAGCTGGCAGCGGTGCCCGGCGTCGCCGCGGCCGTCGTCGACCGCACCTTCTACGCCCAGGCGTTCCGCGGCGACCGGCCCGTCACCGACGAGGGCGCCGTCGACGCCGGCCACGGCTTCGCCAGCACCCGGCTCGCCCCGTACAAGCTCGTCACGGGCCGCGCCCCGACCGCCGACGACGAGGTAGTCGTCGACCGCGCCCTCGGCGTCCCCGTCGGCTCCGACCTCACCGTCAACATCACCGCCGGCCGTACCCCGTTCAAGGTCGTCGGCACGGTCGACGGACCCGGCTACTACTTCAGCGACGCCTTCGCCGCACGCCAGGAACCCGGCGTCGGCGTCATCGGCCTCGTCCCCGAGCCCGGCACCTCCGCCGGGAACCTCGCGCAGCAGGCCCGCAGCGCCGTCGGCGCCGCCGGCACCGTCGTCTCCGGCGACGACCGGGCCGAACTCCAGCCCCGGTACATCGAGCACAAGCGGTTCCTCGGCACCCAGCTCATCGGCGCCATGGCCATCCTCGGCCTGTTCACCACCGTCTTCGTCGTCGCCTCCATGCTCGTCCTCTCCACCGGCATGCGCCGCCGCGAGATCGGCCTGCTGCGCACCATCGGCGCAGCCCCCCGCCAGATCCGCCGGATGGTCCTCGGCGAGGCCGCCGCCGTCGGCCTCCTCGGCTCCCTCGCCGGCTGTCTCGCCGGCGTCGCGGCGGCCCCGCTGCTGCGGAACGTCCTCGACGGCCTGGACGTCACCCCGCCCGGCCTGGAGATCACCGTCTCCGCCTGGCCCCTGTTCACCGCCGCCGCCATCGGCATCGGCGTCAGCGTCCTCGGCGCCTGGTCCGCCGGCCGGCTCGCCGCCAAGGTCACCCCCATCGAGGCACTGCTCGACAGCCGCTCCGCCAACAAGACCATGGGCCGCGCCCGTTGGATCAGCGGCCTCGCCGTCCTCGGCCTCGGCGCCGCCCTCGCCATCGGCACCGCCACCGCGGCCGCCGACGACCGCGTCAACACGGCCGTCTTCGCGACCATGGTGCTCATCGTGGCCGCCGCGCTCCTCGCCCCCGTCTTCGTCGGCCCCGCCGGCCGGGCCCTCACCGCCCCCTTCCAGCGGTCCGGATCGGCCGGCCCGCTGCTCGTCCGCGCCGAACTCGGCGCCGACTCCCGCCGCGCCGCCTCCCTCGCCGCTCCCGTCATCGCCGCCGTCGGTTTCGCCGTCCTGCTCAGCGGCATGGTCGAGACCATGCGCGTCGCCTACCCGGCCGGCGAGGCCCTCAAGGTCCAGGGCCAGCTGATCGTCACGCCGGACGGAACCCCCGGCAACACCGACGAGGTCGCCGCCGCCAACCCCGTCGGCAAGGCCGCCCTGCCCACCCGGGCCTTCGTCGGCGAACCCGGCAAGCAGACCGTCATCGACGTCCTCGGCTCCCGCGACGCCCGCTGGAGCAAGCCCGGCCGGGCCGTGCTCGGCGAGCGGACCGCCAAGACCCTGAACCTCAAGGCCGGCCAGGAGGCCACCGTGCGCTTCGCCGACGGGGAGAGCGTCCGCCTGCGCGTCGCCCAGGTCCTCCCGGACGACCCCGCCCGCGGCGACTTCGTCGTCTCCCGCGACCTGGTCCGCAGCCACGACCCGGCCGCCCTCACCGACGACATCTTCGTCCCTCGGGCCAACCGTCCCACCGAGCTCGTGCCCGGCACCGCCCTCCACGACGCCCTCCAGTACGCCCTGGACGACTACAACACCGACGCCGAGCTCACCGACAGCCTCGCCGCCATGCTCATCGTCATCGCCGTCGGCTACAGCGGCATCGCCGTCGCCAACAGCATGGCCATGACCGCCCACGGCCGGCGCCGCGACTTCGCGGTGATGAAGTCCGCCGGCGGCACCGTCCGCCAGCTGCTCCTCTTCTCCGTCGGCGAGACCTCCCTCGTCGTGGCCGTCGGCGCCGCCCTCGGCGTCCTCGTCACCCTCCCGCCGCTCGCCGGAATGGCCTCGGGCCTCTCCCAGGCCACCTCCACCGACGTCGGACTGCACCTCGACGGCGGCACCGTGACCGGAGCGATCATCGGCTCCCTGCTCCTCGCCGTCACCGCCAGCGCCGCCGTCACCTGGCGCACCATGAGCCGGGAGGCCTCATAAGCCCCCTTCGACGGACGGCGGCCCCGGGACCCCCCCGCCCGGGCCGCCGTCCTTCCCGTCCCGCCCCCGGTGCCGGCTCGTGTGCGCCCCGCACGCGGGCGGCACCGCTTTCGCGTACCGGGGCCGGCCCGCCGGACTGCCCGGCGACACCGAGGCGTACGCCGTGCAGGACCCCGGCCGTCAGGACCGGCCCGGGGAACCCGCGAGGAGGACGGCCGCTTCTCCGTCGTCCGACGGCCCATCGCCGCCGTGACCCGCTAGGGTCTGTTCGACGACCCGTCCGACGACCCGCGCCGGAGGCCCCGTGATCGAGGAACTGCTCCCGTCGGGCGCCGAGGCCAGGGAGGTCTTCGGCGATCCGCCCGACGCCGTCCTGTACGAGGAGGAGCGGGCGCTCGTGGCGACGAGCGTGGAGAAGCGCCGCACGGAGTTCGCGACCACCCGCTTCTGCGCCCGTGCCGCACTCGCCGCCCTGGGCGTGCCGCCCGCCCCCATCCTGCGGGGCGAGCGCGGCGCGCCCCGCTGGCCGTCCGGGACCACCGGCAGCATGACGCACTGCGAGGGCTACCGCGCGGCGGCCGTCGCCCGCACGGACCGTGTGCTCTCCCTCGGCATCGACGCCGAACCCCATCTGCCGCTCCCGGACCCCGCCGTCCGCGACCTGGTCACGCTCCCGGAGGAACGCCGCGGCCTCGCCCGCCTGGCGGCCGCGCGCCCGGAGGTGTGCTGGGACCGGCTGCTGTTCAGCGCGAAGGAGAGCGTCTACAAGACGTGGTTCCCGCTCACCGGCCGCTGGCTGGACTTCCATGAGGCCCTGGTCACCCTCGACCCGGACACCGGCACCTTCCACGCCCGCCTCCTGGTCCCGGGCCCCACCGTCGACGGCACCCCCCTCACCGGCTTCACGGGCCGCTGGAGGGCCCACCGGAACCTCCTCCTCACGGCGGTGGCGGTCCCCGCTCCCTGAAGGGCCCGCCGGCTGTGACCAGGGTCACGCGGAGGCTCCGTGATGTTTCGGGGGGCGGATCCGCTGGGTCGGTCGGCGGATTCCGCCACTCCGATGGGAAGGGTGGTCATCAGTGGACTGCGAGAGCCTGACGTTGTGCGCGGCCGGCATGGAGGACTGTGCCGCGGAGTTCGTGGAGCGGGTGGGGACGAGAGCGCGGCTGCCGTTGGACTACACCGTGGGGAGCCTGCGGGTGGTCGACAGGCTCATCGACGGCTTGCGGCAGGGCGGTGCCGGGCGGGAGGACGTGGCCGGGACGCTGCTCGGGCTCGGGGCCTACGTGGGGGAGGTGTTGGTGCGGGAGGCCGGGGCCGTGTGGGTGGACCTGCCGTCCGGGCATCTGCTGCGGCCCGTGTTCGGGCACCCCGTCGCGGTGCGGATGCCGGACGGGCGGGTGTGGAATCCGCTGGGCCGGACCGTGAACCGTTTCGAGATCGGACCGAACGAGTCCCTGCACACGTACTTCCTCACCCTGCACGGGCGGCGCTCCGCCCGGGCGCGCCGTGTCCCGTCCCGCATCCCCGACAGGGTGTCGGGAAAGGCCTGTTGACGGTCTGACAGGATGTACGTCCTCCGGTTGTTCGGTGAGGGTCGGAGTTCGTGGGTGTACGGGGCGTGAAGAGGTCGGGTGGGCGAGGGAACGGGGCAGGCGCCCGCCACAGCACACGGCCCGGACGCGGAGGCGGCGCCCGGTCCCGGACGTGACGCCCCGTTCGGTCCCGAGCGTGACGCCCGGCTCTCCGCGGCCGTCGAGCGGGCCCGGCACGGCGACGAGGGGGCGTTCGCGGAGGCCTATCGGCTCGTTCACCCCGGCCTCCTCGGCTATCTGCGGGGCATCGTCGGCGACGACGCCGAGGACGTCGCCTCCGACGCGTGGCTGGAGATCGCCCGGGACCTCGGCCGGTTCCGCGGGGACGGCGCCGGCTTCCGCGGCTGGACCGCGACCATCGCCCGCCACCGGGCCCTCGACCATCTGCGGCGCGTGCGGGCGCGGCCCCGTCCCACCCGGTTCGACCAGGACCTGTCCGAGCTCCCGGCCGCCGGGGACGCGGCCGGCGAGGCGCTGGACGCGCTGTCGACCGAGCGGGCGCTCGCCCTCATCGCGGGTCTCCCGCAGGACCAGGCCGAGGCCGTGCTGCTCCGCGTCGTCGTCGGTCTCGACGGGCCTTCGGCCGCCCGGGTATTGGGCAAGCGTCCCGGTGCGGTACGGTCCGCGGCACATAGGGGATTGAGGCGACTTGCGGAACAACTCAAGGGGAGAGGGAGGTGACGGATGCCTGATGAGCTGCGGGACGGAGAGCTCGGGAAGTTGCTGCGGGCCGCTCTGAGCGGTGAGCGGGGTGGGCAGGGGGCCGGGAGCGACGCCGTCGCCCGGGGCGAGGGGGACGCTCTCGCCGCCTTCCGGGCCGCTCGTGACGCGGGGCTCCATGCGGCGACGCCCGCCCGGGACCTCGACGACTGGACCCCGGTCGTCGAGCGGCGCCACCCCCGGCGTTCCCTCAAGGCGCTCGTGGCCGCGCTGGTCGCGAGCGTGACGCTCGGCGGCGTGGCCGTCGCCACCGGCGATCTCCCCGAGCACTTCCTCGGCACCTCCTCCCCGACCCCCGAACCCCGGCCCACCCGCTCCGTGCCCGATCCGGCTCCCGCGCCCACGGGGACGGACGCGACGGCCGGCGGGAAGGCCGGTGCCTCTCGATCCGTACCGCCGGGCACGACCGCCCCCCTGCGTCCGGAGAAGGACCCCCCGGAGTTCCCCGGCAAGAGCCGCGACGCCCTCTGTCACGCCTTCGGGAAGGGGGACGGGGAGAGCGGGCGGAAGGCGCCGAAGTCCGCTGCCTGGCAGCGGCTCGTGGCCGCGGCCGGGGGCGAGGAGCACGTCCCCGAGTACTGCCGGAACGAGCCTCACCCCGCCCGTACGCCGTCCGCCGGGCCCCACCCGAACGAGGGCGGCGGCCGGGGCGCGCCCTGGGACCGTCCCGGCCGGGGGCCGGAGCGGTCGCGCACCGACCGGCCCTGACGGCCCCGCGCCGGAGAGGTCACGCATCGACCGGCCCTGACGGTCCGCCGAGGGGGCGTTCCGTCCCGGCTGATCGGTCGTCAGAACTGAGCCCGTACCGGACCCTTGTGGACCCCGTCCCCATCAATAAAATGTCACACACCACACAAGGGAGTCCTTCATGGTCCACGCGCAAGTCCCCGTGCACCGCGCCCACCCCTGGCACGGGATCATGGTCGCCACCGCCCTCCCCTTCCGCGAGGACGGCTCCGTCGACCACGACGCCTACGCGCGGCACGTGGCCCGGCTGATCGCCGACGGCTGCGACGGCGTCGTCCCGAACGGCTCCCTCGGCGAGTACCAGACCCTCACCGACACGGAGCGCGCCCAGGTCGTCCGTACCGCCGTCGAAGCCGCCGGGGACGGGGCCAGGGTCATGCCGGGCGTCTCCGCGTACGGCAGCGCCGAGGCCCGCCGCTGGGCCGAACAGGCCGCCGAGGCCGGCGCCGGCTCCGTCCTCCTCCTGCCGCCCAACGCCTACCGGGCCGACGAGCGTTCCGTACGCGCCCACTACGCCGAGGTCGCCGAGGCCGGGCTGCCCGTCGTCGCCTACAACAACCCGTACGACACCAAGGTCGACCTCACGCCCGCGCTCCTCGCCCGCCTCCACGCCGACGGCAGCATCGTCGCCGTCAAGGAGTTCAGCGGCGACGTCCGCCGCGCCTACGAGCTCGCCGAACTCGCCCCCGGCCTCGACCTGCTCGTCGGCGCCGACGACGTCCTCCTCGAACTCGCCCTCGCCGGCGCCGTCGGCTGGATCGCCGGCTTCCCCAACGCCCTCCCGCGCGCCTGCGCCACCCTCTACCGCGCCGCCGTCGCAGGCGACCTCGCCCTCGCGCTGCCGCTGTACCGCTCGCTGCACCCGCTCTTCCGCTGGGACTCCAGGACCGAGTTCGTGCAGGCGATCAAGCTCTCCATGGACCTCGCCGGCCACACCGGCGGCGCCACCCGGCCGCCCCGCCTCCCGCTGACGCCCGAACAGGAGGCCGTCGTGCGCGCCGCCACGGAGAAGGTCCTCGCCGAGGGCCACGCGTAGCCGAGCCCCCTCACCACCGGAAGGTCCTCGCCGAGGCCACGCGTCGAGCCCGTCATCCACCCATCAGAAGGGGGACCCCATGCGCACCCGCCACGTCTACCACGCGGTGGACTCCCACACCGAAGGCATGCCCACCCGCGTCATCACCGGCGGCTTCGGGATCATCCCCGGCGCCACCATGGCCGAGAGACGACTCCACTTCGCCGAGCACCTCGACCACGTCCGCACCCTCCTCATGTACGAGCCGCGCGGCCACGCGGCGATGAGCGGCGCGATCCTCCAGCCGCCCACCCGCCCCGACGCCGACTACGGCGTCCTCTACATCGAGGTGTCCGGCCTCCTTCCGATGTGCGGCCACGGCACCATCGGCGTCGCCACCGTCCTCGTCGAGACGGGCATGGTGCCGGTCGTCGAACCGGTCACCACCGTCCGCCTCGACACCCCCGCCGGGCTGGTCAGCGTCGACGTCCGCGTCGAGGACGGCCGGGCCCGCTCCGTCACCCTCACCAACGTCCCCGCCTTCTCCGTCGGGCTCGACCTCAAGGTCGACGTCCCCGGGTACGGCACGGTCACCTACGACCTCGCGTACGGCGGCAACTTCTACGCCTTCGTCGACCTCGACGCCCTGGGCCTGCCGTTCGACCGCGCCCACAAGCAGGAACTGCTCGCCGCCGGGCTCGCGGTCATGGACGCCGTCAACGCCGGACCCGACCGGCCCGTCCACCCCGAGAACCCGGCCTTCGCCGGGGTCAAGCACGTCTATCTGACCGCCCCCGGCTCCGACGCGACCCGCTCGCGCCACGCCATGGCCATCCACCCCGGCTGGTTCGACCGCTCCCCGTGCGGCACGGGCACCAGCGCCCGCATGGCCCAGCTGCACGCCCGCGGACTGCTCGCCCCGGGCACCGACTTCGTCAACGAGTCCTTCATCGGCACCGAGTTCACCGGGCGCATCGTCGACGAGACGACCGTGGGCGGGCTCCCCGCCGTCGTCCCGACCGTCACCGGCCGCGCCTGGATCACCGGCACGGCCCAGTACTTCCTCGACCCCGACGACCCGTTCCCCGCCGGATTCCTGCTCTGAGACGACGGCGACGGGCCGGAGAAACGTGACATTGTACGATGCTCCCCCGTGACTTCTCGGAGGACGCACGATGGGTGACCTGAAACAGTACGGCCTCGTCAGGGCGCAGGAACGGCTCCGCGACCAGGTCGGCCACGCCCTTCGCGCCGCCCTGATCGCCGGCGAACTGCGCCCCGGCCAGGTCTACTCGGCCCCCGGCCTCGCCGCCGACCTCGGAGTCTCCGCGACCCCGGTCCGCGAGGCCATGCTCGACCTGGCCAGGGAGGGCCTGGTCGAGCCCGTCCGCAACAAGGGCTTCCGCATCACCGAGGTCAGCGAGCGGGACCTCGACCAGTACACCGAGCTCCGCACCCTCATCGAGGTCCCCACCATCGGCCGGGTCACCCGCAGGGCCACCCGGGAGCAGCTGGAGGAGCTGCGCCCGGTCGCCGAGGAGATCGTCTCGCGCGCCCGCGAGCACGACCTCATCGGCTATCTGGAGGCGGACCGCCGCTTCCACCTCGCGCTGCTCGCCCTCTCCGGGAACGAGCGGCTCGTCGAGACCGTGGGAGACCTGCGCAAGCGCTCCCGGCTGTACGGCCTGACCGGCCTCGACGAGGCCGGCAAGCTGGTCTCCTCCGCCGAGGAGCACGTCGAACTCCTCGACCTGATGATCGCCGGGGACGCGCCCGCGGCCGAGGCGTGCATGGAGCGCCATCTCGGCCATGTCCGGTCCCTGTGGGCCGACTCGGATACCGGGGACGAGTAGGCCCCTACACCCCTTCCGGCGGGACGATCTCCCGCTTGAGGACCTTCCCCGTCGGGCCCTTCGGCAGGGCGTCCGCGAGCCAGATCCGGCGCGGGTACTTGTACGGGGCGACCCGCTCCCGCACGTGCGCGCGCAGCTCGGCGGGGGAGATCCGGCTGCCGGGCCGCAGGACCACCGCGGCGGCCACCTCCTGCCCGTGCACCGGGTGCGGGACGCCGAGGACGGCGGCCTCCGCCACGCAGGGGTGGAGGTGGAGGACCTCCTCCACCTCCCTCGGGTACACGTTGAACCCGCCCCGGATCACGACGTCCTTGACGCGGTCGACCACCCGGAAGTCGCCCGTCGCGTCCCGGGTGCCGAGGTCGCCGGTGTGCAGCCAGCCGTCCCGTACCGTCTCGGCGGTGGCCTCCGGGCGGCGCCAGTACCCCTTCATGACGTTGTGGCCCCGGATGACGAGCTCGCCGACCTCGCCGTCGGGGACCTCCTTGCCGTCCCGGTCCACCACGCGCATCTCCACGCCCTCGATCGGGATGCCGATCGTGCCGGGGGAGCGCGGCCGGTCGATCCGGTTCACGCAGGCCAGCGGCGACGACTCGGACAGGCCGTACCCTTCGAGGACCGCGCAGCCGAACGCGGACTCGAAACCGTTCAGCACCGCCACCGGGAGCGGCGAGCCGCCGCACAGGCAGACCCGCAGCGAGGACACGTCGTACCGGGCGCGGTCCGGGTCTCGCAGCAGCAGCGCGTACATGGTGGGGACGCCGAGGAAGACCGTCACCCGGTCCCGGGCGACGAGCGCGAGCGCGCCCGCCGGGTCGAAGCGCGACATGAGGGTCAGACAGGCACCCACGGCCACCGCGCAGTCGAGCCCCATCACCTGCCCGAAGGAGTGGAAGAGCGGCAGCCCGCCGAAGACCACGTCCGAGGGACCGAGGCGCAGGACCCGCACGCCCTCGTCGACGTTCCGCCGGATGTTGCGGTGGCTGAGCTCGGCGCCCTTCGGGGCCCCGGTCGTGCCGGAGGTGTAGAGCACGACCGCCGTGTCCTCGGGCGTACGGGAAACGGCCTCCACGCGCGCGTGGCCCGCCAACAGCTCCGTGAACTCCGCCGGTTCGACCGCCAGGTGCGGGGTGCCCGCGAGCCGCGCGCCCTCGGCGGCCTCCTCGCCGTCCCGGTGCCAGGCGAGGAGCAGCGCCGCCTCGGCGTCCGCCAGACAGTGCCGGACCTCGCCCGCGCGCAGCAGCGGATTGAGCGGGACGACGACCGCGCCCGCGCGCAGGATGCCGTAGTAGAGCACGGCGAACAGCGTGCTGTTCGGGAGCATGAGGGCGACCCGGTCGCCGGGCCCGACCCCGCGCGCGTGGAGCAGCGCGGCGGCCCGGTCGGCGAGGTCGTCGAGCACCCCGTACGCCAGCGCGTCGGTGCCGAGCCGCAGCGCGGTCCGGCCGGGGTGCGCGGCCGCGCTCCGGGCGAGGAGTGCGGGAACGGTGCCGTCGTCGACGCTCATCAGAGGTGCTCCTTCGGGGCCGTACGGTGCGGAGGCGGCGATACGGGACGGGGGACGGCGACCGCGGTCAGCAGCAGGCCCCCGCGGACGAGCCAGCGACCGGGCAGCACGCGGGGGAAGGGGTACGGCCCCGCCGGCGACGGGACGCCCGCATCGACCGGGAGCCGCGCCCGGAACCGGCCGGCGGCCCCGGAACCTTCCGCACGCGCGCGTGGGGACGGGTACGGGTACACCTCGGCGTCCTCGAAGCCGAGCCAGGCACCGCCGTACCCGCTCCAGGCCTTGTAGACGGACTCCTTGGCGCTGAACAGCAGCCGGTCCCAGGCGATGTCCGGCCGCAGGGCGGCCAGTTCGCGCAGCCGCGCCTCCTCCGGGCCGAACGCCACCGCCTCACGGACCCCGGAGGGCAGCGGCGCGTGCGGCTCCGCGTCGATGCCGAGGCCGAGGAAACGGGCGGCCGGTGCCACCGCCGCACCCCGGTACCCGGAGCAGTGCGTGATGCTGCCGACCGTGCCCGCGGGCCACGCGGGCGCCCCGCGCCGCCCCCGCAGGAGCGGGGCAGCCGGGACCCCGAGGGCGCCGAGGGCCCGGTGCGCGCAGCGCCGGCCCGCCGCGAACTCGCGCCGCCTGCCGGGCACGGCGCGCGCCATCAGGGCCTCCTCCTCGGCGAAGAGCCACAGGGGGGCGTGCTCGTGGGTCTCTTCGGCCCAGTGCACCCGGCCGGGCAACAGCGCGCCGAGAAGGGACGCCTCCTCGCCTCGCGCGCTCACGCCCGGGCACCCGACGGGGCGGGAGCGGGTCCGGCCGGGACCGGTGGGAACTCCGCCCACACCGCGATCCGTTCGACCAGGCCCCCGTTGTGCCGGATCCAGCGGAAGTGGTCCAGCGACCGGCCGCCGGCGTCCGACGAGCGGTAGCTCCAGCGCTCGACCCGCGCCGAGGGAAGCTTCGCGCACAGGTGGTCCACGGCCCGGGGCGGCGCGAGGGCGTCGCCCTCGACGTCGACGGCGAGCACGGGCAGGCCGACGCCCCGCAGCGCCTCCTCGTAGTCGGCGGCGGCGCCCACGGCCCCGTACCGCCCGGTCCGCATCTGCCGGGCCCAGTCCCGCATCACGCCCACCGACTCGCGCCCGCCGAAGCCGAACCGGTGCCCCGGCCAGTACCCGAGCAGCTCCGCACCGGCCACGCACAGCAGGCTCCGTACGAGCCACCGCCCACCCGGCCGGGGATCCGCCCCCGTACCGAGCGCGCGCCACCACGCCGAACCGCTCGCGACGAGCACGACCCCCGCGAGGCGCGGCCGGAGCAGACCGCAGTGCACCAGACCGAGCTGGCCGCCGAGGCTGTGCCCCAGGAGCAGCCTCGGCGCCTCGGGGAAGGCGCGTTCGACGGCGTCGAGGACCGCGCCGATGTCGTGCTCGACGAGCTCGCGGTAGCCGAAGCGGACCCCGCGCGCCGGGACCGGGGTGCTCTCGCCGTGGCCCCGCAGGTCCGTCGTCACCACGGTCGCGCCCCGCCGGTGCAGCGCCCGTACCAGCGGGGTGTAGTGGCGGGCGGCGGTGCCCATCGCGGGGAGGACGACCACCACCGGGGCGGCGGGCTCGGGGCGGGCGTGGACGCGGACCACGAGCGAGGCGCCGTCGGGGGCGGTCAGCTCGGCGAGTACGGGAAAGGGCGGGGCCTTCATGGTGCCGTCCCCGTGTCCCCGTCCGTCAGGCGCCAGCCGATCACGCCCGCGCCCCAGGTGACGCCCGCGCCGAACGCGGCCACCCCGAGCAGGCCCGTCGGGCCGAGGCGGCCCTCCTGCCAGGCCTGGTGGAGGGCGAGGGGGATGGAGGCGGAGGAGGTGTTGGCGACGCGGTCGACGTTGAGGTAGAGCCGCTCCGGGGGGACGCCGAGCTCCTTGCCCACCGCCCGTACGATGCGCGCGTTGGCCTGGTGGGCGACGAACAGGTCGACGTCGTCGGTGGTCAGCTCCCGCCGCGCGAGGACGTCCCGGGCCGCCTCGCTCATCCTCTCCACGGCCTGGACGAAGATCTCGGGGCCGTCCATCCGGAGCTTCCGGTCGTACCGGTCGGCGTAGAGGAGCGGGATCAGGTCCCCGTCCGAGCCGAGCCGGAACGCGGGTTCGGGAGCGCCGCCCGCGTCCACGTCCGCCACCACCACCGCCCCGGCGCCGTCGCCGAGCAGGACCGCCGTCGAGCGGTCCTCGTGGTCGGTGATACGGGTCAGCGCCTCGGCGCCGCAGACCAGGACGGTGCTCGCCCGGCCGGACTCGACCAGGGCGACGGCGTGGTCCAGGGCGTACACGAATCCGGCGCAGGCCGCGTGCAGATCGAACGCGGCGGCCCGGTCCGCCCCCAGCCGGGCGGCCACCTCCACGGCGAGGCCCGGGGTGGTCCGGTCGGGGGTCGTGGTCGCCACGACGACGTGCCCCACGTCCCGCGCGGTGCGTCCCGCCTGCGCCAGCGCCGTACGGGAGGCGGCGAGCGCGAGGTCGGCGAGGTGCCCGTCCTCCGGCAGGAAGTGGCGCTGCCGGATCCCGGTCCGCTTGACGATCCACTCGTCGGAGGAGCCGATGGCGGCGAAGTGGCTGTTGGACACGGCCCGTTCGGGCAACGCGGAGCCGATGCCGACGATCGCCGCGGTCATGAGCGGTCCTCCTTGCCGGTGCGGGGCGGGGCGCCGATGCCCGGGGGTTCGCCGACGGCGTTCGCCCCCATGCGGACGGCGTGCATCCCGCCGTCCGCGTGCACGATCTCCCCGGTGACGGTGGCCGCCAGGTCCGAGAGCAGGAACAGGACGGGGCCGACGAGCCGGGCCGGATCGGCGCGGCTCCAGCCGAGCGGCGCCTCCTGCTCCCAGCGGTCGGCGATCCGGTCGAAGGTGCTGACGGCCCGCCCGGCCACGGTCTCGACCGGGCCGGCGGCGACGAGGTTGACGCGGATGCCGGAGTGCCCCAGATAGAGCGCGAGGTAGCGGCAGACCGCGCCGAGCGTGGCCTTGCCGACGCCCATCCAGTCGTATCCCGGCCAGGCCCCGGACGAGTCGAAGTCGAGCCCGACGACGCTGCCCCTGGCCGCCCCGGCGCCCCCGCCCTCGCGCAGCAGCGGGGCGAGCGCGGTGGTCAGCGAGTGCAGCGAGAACGCCGCCGTGCGCAGGGCGAGGGTCGCGCTCTCGACGGACGTGGTGAGGAAGTTGCCGCTGAGCGCGGACTGCGGGGCGGCGGCGATCGCGTGCAGGACGCCGTCGACCGCGCCCCAGCGGCGCTCCAGCTCCTTCGTGAGCGCGTCGAGGTCCTCGGGGCGCGTCACGTCGAGCTCCAGGACGTCGGCCGGGAACGGGAGGCCGGAGGCCGCCGCCTCCGTGATCCGCCGGGTCCGCCCGAAGCCCGTGAGCAGGACCTCCGCGCCCGCCTCCTGGAGCGCCCGCGCGGTGTGCCAGGCGATCGAGTCGTCGTTGAGGACGCCGGTCACCAGATAGCGGCGCCCCGAGAAGCCGAGCAGGTCGGGGACGCCGTGGGAGTCACGGATGCCACGGGGGTCGGGGACGCCGTGGGGGTCGCGGGAGGAGCGCATCAGGACCGTCCTTCCACGGCCAGGACCAGGGCCGCGTTGTGTCCGCCGAAACCGAAGGAGGTGGAGAGCCCGAACAGCCGGCCCCCACGCGCGCGCGTGGTGAGCTTGCGCGCCGTACGCACCAGGTCGAGCGGGCCGAGCGCCGGGTCCGGACGGCGCAGCCCCGCCGTCGGGGGCGCGACGCCGTGCCGCAGCGCCTGCAGGGTGGCGACGGCCTCGACCGCGCCCGCCGCCCCGAAGAGGTGCCCGAGGGCGCCCTTGGAGGAGGAGAGGGGCAGCTCGGCGAGGACGTCGGCCCCGAGGGCCTGCCGCAGGGCCTCGCACTCCAGACGGTCGTTGAGGGAGGTGCCGGTCCCGTGGGCGTTCACGTACGCCAGCTCCCCGGGCGCCACCGCGGCCTCCCGCAGCGCGAGCGCGACCGCCCTGCCCGCGGGCCCGCCGGTGGGCTCGGGCGCGGTGACGTGATGGGCGTCGGAGGTCGCCCCGTACCCCCGTACGGCTCCGAGGACCTCGGCCCCGCGCCGGGCGGCGCCCTCCGCCGTCTCCAGGACGAGGATCCCGGCCCCCTCGCCGATCACGAAGCCGTCCCGGTCCCGGTCGAAGGGGCGGGCGGAACCGCTCGGCGAGAGCGCACCGGCGTTGGCGAACGCGGCCGCCACCAGGTCCGAGGAGGCGGCCTCCGCGCCGCCCACGACGACGGCGTCGGCCGCGCCGGAGGCGAGGAGCCGCATGCCCGTGCCGACGGCCTGCGCGCCGCTGCTGCACGCGGACGCGACGCACAGGCTCTCGCCGCGGAAGCCGTGCCGCATGGAGAGGTGTGCGGCGGCCGCGTTGGCCATCATCTGCGGGACCATCAGCGGCGACACGAACTCGGCGCCCTCCCTGCCGTACACCTCCCGCTGCGCCTCGAACGAGCTCGTACCGCCGAGGCCGCAGCCGATGACGCAGGCGACGCGCTCGGGCCGCCAGGGCGACGGCGCGCCGTCCCGCTTCCCGGCCTGCGTCAGGGCCTCGTCGGCCGCCACCAGGGCCAGCTGGGTGAACCGGTCGGTCCGGCGCACCAGGTTGCGCGGCAGGTGGTCGGTCGCGGTGAAGTCCGCGGGCCGGACCGCCGGATGGGGGCCGGGGGCCGCCACGTCCCCGGCGACGGCGCGCTCGTGGAGCAGGCCGGCGCCGACGCCGAGCGGGGTGACCGCGCCGAAGCCGGTGACGACGACCGCCCGGCCGCCCTTCTCCGGATCACTCAACTCCGGCCTTCTCGTAGCAGAGTTCGAGGATCTGGCCGACGGTGTCGATGCCGTCGAAGTCCTTCGTGCGGACCGGCACGCCGAGGTCCCGCTTGACGGACTGCGCGAGCTCGACCATGTCGAGCGAGTCGATCTCCAGGTCGTCGAGCGCGGCCCCGGGCCGGACGTCGGCGGCGTCGACGCCGAGCTCGACGAGGGCGTCGGTGATGAACTGCTCGATGGTGGCGCGGTCCAGCGTCTCGGACGCCTCGGACGCCTCGGATGTCTCGGACATGACTCTCCCGTGCGGTGTGGGGACCAGAGCGGCGATCAGAGCCGCGATCAGGGCTGCGATCAGGGCTGCGATCAGGGGGTGGTGAGCTTCGAGGCGTGGTACGGGGACCAGTGCCACTGGCGCCAGTAGCTCTCCGCGATGCCCACCCACTCCTCCAGGCGCGCGGCGCTGTCCAGGAAGCGGGAGGCGCTGACCACCAGCCAGCTGTAGACGGCCTGGCTGTCGCGGCAGCCGCCGCACTCCCCGGACGTGCAGCAGAACTGCAGCGACTCGTAGTCGGCGCCCCAGGCGGCGAAGCCCGGGATCACCGGGTTGCCGTTGGCGACCCGCTCCTCGTGGGCGGGGTGGTCGACGCTGAGGCTCGGGCACACGTCGTACCCGAAGCGCGCCCCCCAGTGCGAGGTGCCGGTGATGAGGCTGCGGATGAAGTACGGGTGGCTGACCACGGCCTCCGGGTACGCCTCCTTGACCCGCAGGGCCTCCTCGAGGACGCGCCGCTCGTTCTCGATCCGCAGCGGGTTGTCGGTGCCGTGCTCGCTGTAGAAGTTGAAGGTGACGATGTTGCCGTTCTCGGCGATCTTGCGCACGGTCGGTTCGAGGTACGGCAACCCGTCCTCGGAGAGCGCGAAGATGAACAGGACCCGCGGATCGTCCTTGTAGTGCGAGAGCGCCGTGTCGAACAGGCCGGTGAACTTGGAGCCGTTGACCCGGATGGCCCGCAGGTCGTCGTCGAGCGGCCCGCCGCCGAAGATGCTGACGGCGACGGCGATGTGCTCGAAGCCCTGCACGGGCATCGGCCGCAGGCCGTTGGTCGAGATCGTGATGTACGGCAGCTCCTCGACGAAGGCCTCCACCCGGCGCAGCACCAGGGTCGGCTCGCCGCCGATCAGGGTGGCCTGGTTGACGCCCTCGTCCCGCAGCCGGCGGGCGAAGGCGCGGATCTTGTCGACGTCGGACAGCTCGCGCACGGCGGTGTCGAAGCCGCCCTCGAAGTACCAGCAGCCCTTGCAGCGGATGTTGCAGGTGTTGGTGAGGTGGACCTCGCACGAGCGCACCTCCCGGCCGAGACGGCGCAGCCGGTGCAGGCGCTCGGCGAGATCGGGGCGTTCGGCCAGGAGGGCGGCGGTGCGCTCCTTCGCCTCGCGGCGGCCGAGCGGACGCGGGGTGATGGTCAGGGGGGTGGCCATGGGGGTGCGGACTCCTCGGTGGGCCGGGCTGGGCGTACGGACTCCTCGGTGGGCCGGGCTTGGGGTGCTGAGGGGCTACTTGGGGAACCAGGGGCTCGGGGCCCGGGGGCTGCTCGGGGAGCCAGGGGGCTCGGGGCCTGGGGCTACTCGGGAGCCAGGGGGCTCGGGGGCCGGGGGCTACTCGGGGACCTTCAGGCCGAGACTCTCGATCCGCGGGGTGACCTTCGCCCGCCAGATGTCGCGCGCCTCTCCGTTGGTGGTCTGCCGGAGCCCGAAGCGGACCGCGAGCTTCGACCTCTCCGAACGCGCGCTCCCGAAGATCCGGTTGAACCCCGGCCACAATCGGTCGAGCCCCTGCTGGAGTTCCTCGCGGCCTTCCTCGGTACGGGCGAGATTCCGGCACACGCGCGCGCCGTGCGCGATGTGGACCTTCTCGTCGAGAATGATCGTGCGCACCGCCTCGGCCCACGGCTTGTAACTGCTCTGCGCGAATTCGGAGATCATCACCATCGCGGTCTCCTCGCCGATGTACGAGAAGATTCCGCGCTCGGCCCAGGTGGTGCAGGTGTGGAACTCGTGGCCGGCGAAGAGATCGCGGTCGACGAGCCGCTGCTGCTCCATGTAGCCGGTGTCCACGCCGATGTCGGCCAGGATCCTTTTGCCGATCTTGTAGTGGTCGTACTCCTCGACGGCGCGCTCGGCGCAGACCTGCCGTTCCTCGGCGTTCGGCGCGAGCGGCAGGAACACCTGGATGTAGTCGTCGGCGCCGGACAGTTCGCCCTCGGTGTTGACGATCATTCCCCGGACGGCGATCTCGCGGTAGTCCTCGGGCATGGCGAGGAATTCCTCGGGGGTGCGGACGACGACGACCTCGTCGACGGGAACGGAAGATGCCATGGTGATCCACTCGCCTCGCTCGTTCGACTACGACCCGAAAGACCGCTGACAACGCGGTGTTCATCGCTGTGTTCATCGCTGTGTGCGTCGCTGTGGTGGAGCGGTCGAACGCTATCCAGGGCTCACTCGTCCATCAATGAGACCAAGGACCGGAATGGCCGATTTCCCTGAGTCGCGCACGGCGCACGGAGAACCGGATCCCGTACGGGCTGCGGCGCGTCGGACAGCGCACGGAAAGATCACCGGGCCGCCCGTTCCCGGAGGCGACCAGCGGGAAAGGCCGGAGGAGGGGAATCCTCCGAATTCGGTGCGCACGGCCGAAATTCCACGGCCCGCAGTGTGGCCGGATCACGCCCCGATCGGACCGGAATTCGCCCCGCGAGCGGTCCCGAACTGTGTCAACTCGGCCACGCCCGGCGGGAATCGAACGACCTGGACACCGTCTTGAATCTCTATATGCTGGCGCCATGCTTTCTGCCGCCTCCGCGCCCGCGAACGCCACCCCCGCCACCCCCTCCGTGCCCGCGCCGGCCACCGCCTCCCGGCTGGCCAACGTCGGTTCGTCGCCGGTACGGGAGATCCTGGCGCTCACGGCGCGGCCCGAGGTGATCTCGTTCGCCGGAGGCCTGCCCGCCCCCGAACTGTTCGACATCGAAGGGATCCGGGCGGCGTACGACCGGGTCCTGACGGAGAACCCGCAGGCGGCCCTCCAGTACTCGACGACCGAGGGCGACCCGGAGCTGCGCGCCGCCATCGCCGCCCGCCTCACCGCGCGCGCACTGCCCACCGACGCCGACGACCTGCTGATCACCACCGGCTCGCAGCAGGCGCTCACGCTCCTCACCACCGCCCTCGTCGAACCGGGCAGCGTGGTCCTGGTCGAGGACCCCTGCTACCTCGCCGCCCTGCAGACCTTCGGCTTCGCCGGCGCCCGCGTCGTCCCCGTGCCCACCGACGACCAGGGGCTCGTCCCGGAAGCCCTGGAGGAGATCGCGGTCCGCGAGAAGGCCACCCTCCTCTACATCGTCCCCACCTTCCAGAACCCCACGGGCCGCACCCTCCCCGCCGAGCGCCGCCACGCCGTCGCCGAGGCCGCCGCGCGGCACGGGTTCTGGATCGTCGAGGACGACCCGTACGGCGAACTGCGCTACGACGGCGAGCGCGTCCCCTCCATCGCCGCCGACCCCGTGGCCGCCGACCGCACCGTCCTGCTCGGCTCCTTCTCCAAGGTGATGGCCCCCGGCCTCCGGCTCGGCTTCCTGCGCGCCCCCGCCGGGCTGCGTCGCGCCTGCGTGATCGCCAAGCAGGCTGCCGACCTGCACACCTCGACCATCGACCAGGCCGCGGCCGCCCGTTACCTCCGCGACAGCGACCTCGACGCGCACGTCGCGGTGATGCGCGCCGCCTACCAGGAGCGGCGGGACGCGATGCTCGAAGGCCTGCCGGGCGCCCTGCCCGAAGGCAGCCGGTGGAACAGGCCGGAGGGCGGCATGTTCATCTGGGTGACCCTCCCCGCCGGCCACGACGCGACGGCCCTCCTGAAGACCGCCGTCGGCCACGAGGTGGCGTACGTGCCGGGGGCGCCGTTCTTCTGCGGCGAGCCGGACCCGGGCGCGATGCGGCTCTCGTTCACGACGCACTCGGCCGAAGAGATCGGGGAAGGCCTCCGCCGGCTGGCGAAGAGCTTCGTCTGATGACGGGCGCGAGGACGTCGGCCTCGGCTTCTGCTTCCGCCACGCTGTCGCCGGACGAGCTGAACGCGCTCGTCCAGCGGCAGTTCCCGGACTACGCGGCCTGCCGCGTCACCGACGCGAGCGGGACGGACCTGCTCATGGAGGCGGACGGGGCCCGGCTCCGCACCCGCCCCGGCGGCACGATCTCCGGCCCCGAACAGGCCGGGCTCGTCGACCTCGCCGCCTTCCTCCTGATCAACGCCCGGCTGGGGCGGTCCACCCCGATGGCGCTCACCACCTCGCTCCAGATCAGCTACCTCAACCGCCCCCGGCCCGGACTGCTCCGTACCCACGCGCGCATGGCCAAGTTCGGCCGGCGCCTCTGCGTGGTCCTCGCCGAACTCCGGGACGAGGCGGGCGATCTGGCGGCCTCCGCCACCGTCACGTACTCCGTCCCGCCGGCGGGCGCGGGTCAGGGGACCGGCTGACCTCGGGCGGCTCGCCGACCGCTCCCCGGGCCATCACCTCGTGTCGTTGTTGGGCCGAACGGGTGAGGAGCGGGAGGATGGGGCCATGAGTAGGTACGAGAGGTACGACGTCACCGACGAGCAGTGGGAGGGCCTCGCCCAGGTCCTGCCCCTGCGCGGCCGTGACGAATGGCCGTCCAGGGTCGACCACCGCACGATCCCCGAGCAGTACGAATCCGCCGAGCAGCGCCGCATGGTCGTGCTCCGCGTGCAGGTCTTCGCCGACGCCCGCGAGGTCGCCGAGTACCTGATCGCCCAGATCCCGGTGCTCCTCGATCTGACGAGCGCCGACACCGAGGTCGCCAAGCGGATCCTCGACTTCAGCAGCGGTGTCGTCTTCGGCCTCGGCAGCGGGATGCACCGTGTCGACCGAAACGTTTTCCTGCTGGCCCCGGCCGGCACGGAGGTCGAGGGCGCGGAGGGCGAGGGCGAGGAGGACGTCGTGGGCGGCCGGACCGCCGGCGTCCCCCGATCGTAGGAAGGTCATCTCGCCGTAACGGTTCGTCAGGGAATGATCTGCGTACGGTCCGGGCATGGACCTCACCGGCGGCTCCACGCTCGCCCGCACGTCAGACGCCCGCCCCTCCGACGTCGTTCCTTCCTCGACCCGCTCTTCCACTGTCGCGCCTGCTTCTGATGCCGGTGCTTCCGAAGCCTGTGCTTCCGACGCTCGTGGCTCTGATGCCCGCGCTTCCGAGGCTCGTGCTTCCGAAGTCTGCGCTTCCGAAGTCTGCGCTTCCGAAGCTCGTGGCTCTGATGCCCGCGCTTCCGAGGCTCGCGCTTCAGATGCCCGCGCTTCCGAAGCCCGTGCGTCCGACGCTCGTGTGCCCGATGCTCGTGGCGCCGAGGCCTCCGCGTCCGGTGCCCGCGCTTCCGGTGCGCGTGCGTTCGATGCCCGTGCCGTCGGCGCCCCGGCTTCCGGCACCCGCGCTTCAGGGCCCGGATCCACCGGGGGCCGTCCCGCCGGGGACCCTCCCATCGGGTCCCGTCCCGCCGGATCCCGCTCCGTCGGGTCCCGCTCCATCGGGTCCCGCGCCTCCGTCCCCGAGGCGCGGGGCCCGGTCGCGGCGGAGGGCCGGGGCGGGCCGCTGTCCGCCCGGCCGGCGCCCTGCGCCCGGCCCGCGGTCACCGAGCTGCGGCTCTCCGCCTTCGCCGGTCACCGTTCCGCCGTGCACGCCCTCGGACCGGTCACCCTCTTCGCCGGGCCGAGCGGCAGCGGCAAGTCCACCACCCTGCGGGCGTACGAGGCGCTGGCCCGGCTCGGCGCGGGCGAAGCGCTCCACGAGGTGTTCCCCGACGCCGCCGACTGCGTCCCCGAGCGCGCCCGGCCCGACGCCCAGGGCAGGCGCGGCTTCCGGCTCGGATGCACGGTCGACGGACCCGAGGGCCCCGTCAGCCTGGACCTCGCCGTGCAGGCCGAGCCCCGGCTCAGGATCGTCGGCGAGCGGCTCACCGGCCGGGGCCGCACCCTGCTCGCCACCGCGCTCCGCGACCCCGGCCGCAGCACCGTCCAGGCCGAGTGGCACACGGCCGGCGCCACCCCCGTCACCCGGGCCCCGCTCCCCGACGACCTGCTCGGCACGGCCCTGCTGCCGCTGCGGGTCGCGGGCAAGACCCAGGGGCAGCGGGAGGTCCTGGCCGCCGCCGAGCAGGTCGTCATCGGGCTGCGGTCCGCCTTCGCCTGCGACCCCCGGCCCGAGCGGATGCGGGACCCCGTGCCGCCCGGCGAGGGGCGGCTGCGGCGCGGCTGCGGCAACCTCGCCGAGGTCCTGCACCGCACCCACACGGACTGCCCGCGCCGCCACCACCGCCTCGCCGCCGTCGCCGGAGCGGGCTGCGCGGGACCCGTCACCGGGCTCGGCGTGCAGGAACTCCCGGAGGGCACCGTCCGCGCGGTCCTCGAACGGGGCGGCCGGCCCGTGACGCCGCTCGGCCGCCTCGGCGACGGCGAACTCCGCTATCTGGCGCTCGCGCTCACCCTGCTCACGGGCCCCGGAGTCCTGGAGATGGACCGGATCGCCGAGGTGCCGGACGCGATGCAGGGCCTGACGCTGCTCGCCGACGGCCTGGACCGGGGACTCGACGGGAGGCAGGTGGGCGAACTGCTGCGGCTCGCGACGGACATCGCCGCCGACGGCCACATCCGGGTGGCGGGCACGGTCGGCGAACGGGCGGCGGGGGAAGCGCGCCGGACGCCCGGGGTGACGGTGGTAGACCTGAGGGGGTGACGGAGAACAACGACGTGGCGGGGCTGCAGCGCAGGCTGGCCGATTTCGCGGCGGCCCGCGACTGGCAGCCCTACCACACGCCCAAGAACCTGGCGGCGGCCCTCAGCGTGGAGGCGGCCGAACTCCTGGAGATCTTCCAGTGGCTGACGCCGGAGCAGGCGGAGCGGGTGATGGACGACCCGGAGTCGGCGCACCGGGTCGCCGACGAGGTCGCGGACGTGCTCGCCTACCTCCTCCAGTTCTGCCAGGTGCTCGGGGTCGATCCGCTGGCGGCGCTCGCGGCCAAGATCGACCGGAACGAGGTCCGATTTCCCGTACGGAGGCGGGGCGGAGGGGGTGGGGGCGGAGGCGCGAACGGAGGCACGAACGGGGCTACGGACGGAGATCGTCACTCTTCGGAGTGATCGACTTTTCCCCGTCAGGCTTCCTGTCCACAGATTTCCGAATTCCTCTGGTGTCGAGGCTCAGGCGGCCTCACTCTGGGTAGTGGAGTGAGTGGGCAGTAAGTCGTACGAACGGGGGCGGCGTTGATGGAAGCGGAGCGACTCATCGCGCTCGGCCGGCACGCACTGGCGGAGAGCGGGACGGCACAGGACATCGTGGCGGAGGCCTGGCAGGCCCAGGCGCTCGCCCAGGCGATAGGGAGTCACCTCGCGCTCTGCGGACCGATGGAGCTGCGGGGCGAGGCGCGGGGGCTGAGCGAGATCGGGGAGTACCCGACCTGGGGCGCGGGCGGACCGCGCGCGGCCCAGCTGACCGAAGTCGCGGACCCGTGGGGGGCGTTGACCGCGCTGGGGGAGCTTCTCGGGGAGGTGGGGATCGCGCTCGTGGGCGTGGCCTGCGCCACCGACGAGGAGGGGCTGTACTGGCAGTGCATCGAGGCCATCGACGCCGCCGACGAGTCGAGCGACCGGGTGCGCGGGATGCTGCGGCGCCTCGCCGTGCGCGACGGGGAGCGGGCCCGCCCGCCCGACCCCGCCCGAGGCCGAGCGGGCCCGGGACGGGGCCCGTCGTGGTAGGGATGCGCGGGGAGGCGACGGCCCTGCTCGGGGCGGTGCCGACCGGGGCGATGCCGGTCGGGTCGTTGCCGGTGGAGGCACTGCCGGCAGGGGCGGTGCCGGCCGTGGTCCTGTTGCTCGGGTCAGTGCTGGTCGGGGCCCTGGCGCTGGGCGTCGTGGTGCTCGGGGCGGGGGTCCTGCTGGGGCTCGGGTTCCTGGGCGTGGCGGTCGGACGTGGACTGGAGGTCGGCGTCCAGCTGGGAGAGGTCGGCGGAGAGCGCCGCCATCAGCTCCTCCATCTGCTGGAGCAGGCCCTTGGGGGCGCCGGCGCCCTTCTGCTCGGGCACGGACTGCGGCACCGGCTGTTCGGGCACGGCCCGCTCCGGCGCGGCTTCCTGGGACATGGCGGCCTCCTCGGCCCGGGCCCCGCCGCCGAGGACGGGGCCGTGAGAGAGACGCACCGGCAGCGGCCGCCGGCGCGCGGGCCGGGCGGTCCGGCTCCGCCCGAGCCAACGACAGTGCCGGGCCCCGGTCACTGGCCAGGGCGGACGCGGCCCGCCAGGGGGCCGGATATTCACCCGACCGAGCCGGTGCGGACGGGGAGCTGACGGCGATGTTGACAGGCACTCGACGGTGCAGGATGGAGGCATGGATCTTCGCATCTTCACGGAACCCCAGCAGGGGGCCGACTACGACACCCTCCTCACGGTGGCCCGGGCCACCGAGGAGCTCGGATTCGACGCCTTCTTCCGCTCTGATCATTACGTCAGGATGGGGAGCGGGGACGGGCTGCCCGGACCGACGGACGCCTGGATCACCCTGGCCGGCCTGGCCCGGGAGACGAAGCAGATCCGGCTCGGCACGCTGATGACGGCCGGCACCTTCCGGCTCCCCGGGGTCCTCGCCATCCAGGTGGCCCAGGTGGACCGGATGTCCGGCGGCCGGGTCGAACTGGGTCTGGGAGCAGGCTGGTTCGAGGAGGAGCACAAGGCCTACGGCATCCCCTTCCCGAAGGAGAGGTTCGGCCGCCTCGAAGAGCAGCTGGCGATCGTCACCGGCCTGTGGGAGACCGAGGTCGGGAAGACCTTCAGCTTCCACGGGGAGCACTACCAGCTGACCGACTCGCCCGCGCTGCCCAAGCCGGCCCAGTCCAGGGTCCCGGTGCTGATCGGCGGGCACGGCGCTAGCCGTACGCCGCGGCTCGCCGCGCGGTACGCGGACGAGTTCAACATCCCGTTCGCGTCCGTCGAGGACAGCGAGCGGCAGTTCGGCCGGGTCAGGGCAGCCGCCGAGGCGGCCGGGCGGCCGGCCGGCGACCTGGTGTACTCGAACGCGCTGGTGGTCTGTGTCGGCAAGGACGACGCCGAGGTGGCCCGCCGGGCCGCCGCCATCGGCCGGGACGTCGACGAGCTCAAGGCGAACGGGCTCGCGGGCTCGCCCGCGGAGGTCGTCGACAAGCTCGGACGGTACGCGGCGATCGGCTCCTCCCGGGTCTACCTCCAGGTCCTGGACCTGGAGGACCTGGACCACCTGGAGCTGATCTCCGCCCGGGTCCAGTCGCAGCTGGGATGAGCGGGGGCGATCCGATGAGACCGGTCACCACGCTCGCCGAAGCCCTCGGGGCGGGGGTCCTCGTCCTCGACGGCGGGCTGTCCAACCAGCTGGAGGCGCAGGGCTGCGACCTCTCGGACGCGCTCTGGTCCGCGCGGCTCCTCGCCGACGGGCCCGAGCAGATCGAGGCGGCCCACACGGCATACGTGCGGGCCGGGGCGCGGGTGCTGATCACCTCCAGCTACCAGGCCACCTTCGAGGGCTTCGCCCGGCGAGGCACGGGCCGGGAGGAGGCGGCGCGGCTGCTCGCCCGGAGCGTGGAGCTCGCCCGGACGGCGGCGGAGGGAGCGGGGGAGGAGGTGTGGGTCGCCGCGTCCGTCGGACCGTACGGGGCGATGCTCGCGGACGGCAGTGAGTACCGGGGACGGTACGGGCTGTCCGTGGGCGCGCTCGAGCGGTTCCACCGGCCCCGGATCGAGGTGCTCGCCGGGGCGGCGCCGGACGTCCTCGCCCTGGAGACCGTCCCGGACGCGGAGGAGGCCGAGGCGCTGCTGCGGGCGGCCGAGGGGTGCGGGGTGCCGGTGTGGCTCTCGTACACCGTCGAGGGCGGGCGGACCCGGGCCGGGCAGGACCTGGCGGAGGCCTTCGCGGTCGCCGCGGGGAACGAGCAGGTCGTGGCGGTCGGGGTGAACTGCTGCGACCCGGCCGAGGCGGGGGACGCGGTGGAGCTCGCCGTGGCCGTGACCGGGAAGCCGGCCGTGGTCTACCCGAACAGCGGGGAGCGGTGGGACGCCCGGGCGCGGGGCTGGCAGGGGGACATGGCCTTCGACCCGGCGTGGGCCGTCGGCTGGGCGGAAGCGGGTGCCCGGCTCGTCGGCGGCTGCTGCCGCGTCGGCCCGGCCACCATCGGCGCGCTCGCCGACACCCTGGCGACGGAAGGAGGAGACAGCACCGGCTGAGGCCGCGCCCCGGCCCCGGCGGCACGGAAAATGCCTGGTGGGGAGGGGAGGGGCGAACCATACTCGAAGGTGTGTTCCTGACGATCAGTACGACCGGCAACCCGGAGCGACCCGCGACCGATCTCGGCTTCCTGCTGCACAAGCATCCCGAGCGGGCGCAGGCGTTCTCGACCTCGCACGGCACGGCGCACGTCCTCTACCCCGAGGCGAGCGCCGAGCGGTGCACCGCGGCACTCCTCCTGGAGGTGGACCCCGTGGCGCTGGTGCGCCGCGGCAAGGGCAAGGGCCGGGGCGGCGCCCCGGACTCGGCGCTCGCGCAGTACGTGAACGACCGGCCCTACGCGGCGTCCTCGCTGCTCGCGGTCGCGCTCGCCAAGGTCTTCAAGACCGCGCTGCACGGCGAGTGCAAGGCGATGCCCGAGCGGGCCGCCGCGCCGCTGCCGCTGCGCGTCGAGGTCCCCGCGCTCCCCGCCCGGGGCGGCGCGGAGCTGGTGCGGGCGCTGTTCGGGCCGCTGGGCTGGGACACGGTGGACGCCGAACCGGTGGCCCTGGACGGGGAGTTCCCCGAGTGGGGCGACTCGCGGTACGTGCGTCTGGTCCTGGAGGGCGAGCTGCGGCTCGCGGACGCCCTCAACCACCTGTACGTCCTGCTGCCCGTGCTCGACGACGCCAAGCACTACTGGGTCGCGCCCGACGAGGTCGACAAGCTGCTGCGCGCCGGTGACGGCTGGCTGGCCGGCCACCCCGAGCGGAAGCTGATCACCGCCCGCTACCTCTCGCGCCGCTGGAGCCTGGCCCGTGAGGCGACGGAGCGGCTCGAACTGGTCAGGCTCGCCGAGGCCGAGGGCCTGGACGTCGAGGACGTCGACAACGCCGTCGACGAGACCACCGACACGGAGGAGCGTCCGGTGCCGCTCGCCGAGCAGCGGCGGGAGGCGATCCTCGCCGCGCTGCACGGCGCCGGGGCGGCTCGCGTGCTCGACCTCGGCTGCGGGCAGGGGCAGTTGGTGCAGGCCCTGCTCAAGGACCCGCGCTTCACCGAGATCGTCGGTGTCGACGTGTCCGCGCGGGCCCTGGGCATCGCCGCGCGCCGGCTGCGCCTCGACAGGATGGGGGAGCGGCAGGCCGCCCGCGTGAAGCTGACGCAGGGCTCCCTCGCGTACACCGACAAGCGGCTGGCCGGGTACGACGCGGTCGTGCTCAGCGAGGTCATCGAGCACCTGGACCTGCCGAGGCTGCCGGCCCTGGAGTTCGCGGTGTTCGGCTCGGCCCGGCCCCGTACGGTCGTCGTGACCACGCCGAACGTCGAGTACAACGTGCGCTGGGAGTCGCTCCCGGCCGGGCACGTCCGGCACGGCGACCACCGCTTCGAATGGACCCGCGAGGAGTTCCGGGCCTGGGCGGCCGGCGTCGCCGGGCAGTACGGGTATGGGGTCGAGTTCGCCCCCGTGGGACCGGACGACCCGGAGGTCGGGCCGCCGACCCAGATGGCCGTCTTCAGCCGTACCGAGAGCCGTACCGACACCGAGAAGGAGGGACCGCGATGACCACCGAGACCCGTACCCTGCCCGTCACCGATCTGTCCCTCGTGGTGCTCGTCGGTGCCACCGGTTCCGGCAAGTCCACCTTCGCCCGGCGCCACTTCAAGCCGACCGAGGTCGTCTCCTCCGACTTCTGCCGGGGGCTCGTCGCCGACGACGAGAACGACCAGTCCGCGAGCCGGGACGCCTTCGACGTCCTGCACTACATCGCGGGCAAGCGCCTGGCGGCGGGCCGGCTGACGGTCGTCGACGCCACCAACGTGCAGCAGGAGGCCCGGCGCCAGCTCGTCCAGCTGGCCAGGACCCACGACGTGCTGCCGATCGCGATCGTCCTCGACCTGCCCGAGGAGGTGTGCCGCACCCGGAACGCCGCCCGGCCCGACCGGGCGGACATGCCCGCGCACGTCATCCAGCGCCACCGGCGGGAGCTGCGCCGTTCGCTGCGCGGTCTGGAGCGCGAGGGCTTCCGCAAGGTGCACGTGCTGCGCTCCGTGGCGGAGGTCGAGGCCGCCGAGGTCGTCCTGGAGCGCCGCTTCAACGATCTGCGGCACCTCACCGGTCCCTTCGACGTCATCGGCGACATCCACGGCTGCCGTTCCGAGCTGGAGACCCTGCTCGCGAAGCTCGGCTACGTCGACGGGCACCACCCCGAGGGGCGGACGGCCGTCTTCGTCGGCGACCTCGTCGACCGGGGCCCCGACTCGCCGGGCGTCCTGCGCCGGGTCATGGGAATGGTCGCCGCGGGCGACGCCCTGTGCGTCCCCGGCAACCACGAGAACAAGCTCGGCCGGTGGCTCAAGGGCCGGAAGGTGCAGGAGACGCACGGACTTGCCGAGACCATCGAGCAGTTGGGGCGCGAGAGCGAGGAGTTCCGGGCGGAGGTGGCGGAGTTCATCGACGGTCTCGTGAGCCACTACGTGCTCGACGGCGGAAACCTCGTCGTCTGCCACGCCGGTCTGCCGGAGAAGTACCACGGCCGGACCTCCGGGCGGGTCCGCTCGCACGCGCTGTACGGGGACACGACGGGCGAGACCGACGAGTTCGGGCTGCCGGTGCGCTACCCGTGGGCGGAGGAGTACCGGGGCCGGGCCACCGTCGTGTACGGGCACACGCCCGTGCCGACCACCTCCTGGATCAACAACACCATCTGCCTCGACACCGGGGCCGTCTTCGGCGGGAAGATGACCGCGCTGCGCTGGCCGGAGCGCGAACTCGTCGACGTACCGGCCGAGCGCGTCTGGTACGAGCCGGCGCGGCCGCTCGCCACCGAGGCGCCCGGCGGGCACCAGGGGCGCCCCCTGGACCTGGCCGACGTGCACGGGCGGCGGACCGTGGAGACCCGCCACGGCGGGAACGTCGCCGTGCGCGAGGAGAACGCGGCGGCGGCCCTGGAGGTCATGAGCCGGTTCGCCGTCGACCCGCGACTGCTCGCCTACCTGCCGCCGACGATGGCGCCGACCGCCACCTCGAAGGAGGAGGGCTACCTGGAGCACCCGGCCGAGGCCTTCGCCCAGTACCGGGCGGACGGCGTCGAGAAGGTCGTGTGCGAGGAGAAGCACATGGGCTCCCGGGCCGTGGCCCTGGTCTGCCGCGACGAGGAGGCGGCCCGCGAGCGCTTCGGCGTCACCGGGGTGACCGGTGCGCTGCACACCCGTACCGGACGGCCCTTCTTCGACGACAGGGACGTCACCGAGGAGGTCCTCGGCCGGCTGCGGACCGCGATCGGCGCCGCCGGGCTCTGGGACGAGCTCGACACCGACTGGCTGCTGCTCGACGGCGAGCTGATGCCGTGGTCGCTCAAGTCGGCCGGGCTGCTCCGCGCGCAGTACGCGGCGGTCGGCGCCGCCTCCGGCGCCGTCTTCCCGGGCGCGGTCGCCGCCCTGGAACAGGCGGTGGCGCGCGGGGTCGAGGGGGTCGACGGGCTGCTCGCGAAGCAGCGCGAACGGGCGGCGGACGCGGAGGCCTTCACCGAGGCGTACCGCAGGTACTGCTGGCCGACCGAGGGCCTCGACGGCGTGCGGTTCGCGCCCTTCCAGCTGCTCGCGGCGCGCGGGCGCTCGCTCGCGGCCGTGCCGCACGACGAGCAGCTCGCCTGGCTCGACCGGCTCGTCGAGCACGACCCGACCGGGCTGCTCCAGGTCACCCGCCGGCTCGTCGTCGACACCGGCGACGAGGCCTCGGTCCGCGCGGGCACCGACTGGTGGCTGGAGCTGACCGCGGCGGGCGGCGAGGGCATGGTCGTCAAACCGCTGGCGGCGCTGGTGCGGGACGCGAACGGCCGCCTCGGGCAGCCGGGCGTGAAGGTGCGCGGCCGGGAGTACCTGCGGATCATCTACGGTCCGGAGTACACCCGCCCGGAGAACCTGGAGCGGCTGCGGCAGCGCTTCCTCGGTCACAAGCGTTCGCTCGCGCTGCGCGAGTACGCGCTCGGCCTGGAGGCCCTCGACCGCCTCGCCGCGGGCGAACCGCTCTGGCGCGTCCACGAGGCCGTCTTCGCGGTCCTCGCCCTGGAGTCGGAACCGGTCGACCCGAGACTCTGAGGGGGCGTTCGTCGGTTTGTGGGCAGGCGTTCGTCGGTTTGTGGGCAGGCGTTCCGCAAGGGCAAGGGGGTCCCCCCTGCTCGAGCGAAGCCGAGAGCTTGGGGGAGGGTGGGCACAAACCGACCACCGGCCTGCAGACGGGCACGGTCCTCGGGGGCACCAGGCAGCCCCGGAGCCTAGGCGGTCGCGTCGAAGGCACGATTCCGGCGGGCTTCCACGGGGGGCGCAGGGGCGCCGACGGCGGCGCTCCCCTGCGCCCCCCGTGCCCGTTGACGCGTTTCTTCCGCACCCTCTAGCGTTCTTCACCCCATGACGTGACACAGCGTCAATAGTGTGGCTCAGCAGGCCACATGAGGTGGGAACACACACACGAAAGCGCCGGTCGGCCACCGGTGGACGGTCTTCCCCGGAGGACCCGCGGACGGTACGGGGGTGAGCGGCGATGAGTCTCTTCGGCCAGGACCGCTCCTTCCTCCACGCCCTCCCCGCGGCCGACCGGCGGTCGCTGCTCGCCGAGGGCGCCCGGCGCGTCTACGAACCCGGGGAGGTGATGATCCGCGAACGCGACACCAGCGCCTACGTCCTCGCGCTCCTCTCCGGCTGGTCCGTCGTCTCCGTCGGCACCGAGCGCGGATCGCGGCTCATCCTCGCCCTGCGCGGCGCGGGCGAGGTCGTCGGCGACCTCGCCGCCGTCGACCGGGGTCCGCGCAGCGCCAGCGTCACCGCACTCGGCACGGTCGAGGCGGTGGCCGTCTCCGGCGACCGGTTCCGGCGCTTCCTCGCCGCCCGGCCGCACGCCACCGCGCTGATCATGCGTCAGCTCGCCACCCGGCTGCGCAGCGCCGACGTCGAACGCCGCGCGCTCGCCTCCGAGACCGTCCTCCAGCGCCTGGCCGCCCGCCTCGTCGAACTGGCCGAGCGCGCCGGACGCCGGGCCGACGGCGGCACCGTACTCGACCTTCCGCTGCCCCAGCACGACCTGGCGGCGGCCATCGGAGCCACCCGGGAGGCGGTCGCCAAGGCCCTGCGCCTGCTCAGGGAACAGGACGTCGTCCGCACCGCGAACCGCACCGTCGTCGTCCTCGACATGCCGGTCCTGGTGCTGCTCGCGCAGGGGCGCGCACGCCCCGGCGGAAACCCGGCGGCCGCATCTCCGCCGGGTGTGTAAACGGCTACATCGCCGGCCGCGCCGCGCGGCCAGTCTGGACATGCGACACACGCACCACCACGGCACCACACACAGGGAGTCCGAGAGTGAGCAGTGCGGAAGTGAACGGGGTAGCGGGCGGGATCCACCGGTTCGTCGTCTTCGGCGACATCTGCGGCTCCGGGACCCTGGGCATGGCCGAGAAGGAGCTGCACCGGGCCGCGATGTACGCCGCCTTCGACGAGGCGTACGGCTCCGTCGGCGTCGAACCCGGCACCTTCCACCAGGAGGACCGGGGGGACGGCATCCTCGCCGCCCTGCGCCCCGACGTGCCGCCGACCCTCATGGTCGGACGGTGGATCGACACCCTCTACGAGAGCCTGCGCGCCCACAACACGGGCCGCAGCCGCCGCCTGCGGCTGCGGATCGGCATGAACGCGGGGCTCGTCGCCCAGGACGGGCACGGGCTCGTCGGGCGGGCGGTGGACCTCGCCGCCCGGCTCTGCGACAGCGCCCCCGCCAAGCGGATCATGGCGGAGAGCCCCGAGGTCGACCTCCTGATCGTCGTCTCCGACTGGCTGTACGGGAACGTGGTCGCCGAGGGCGGGCGGTACGTCGAGCCGACGCACTACCGGTCGGCCCGCATCCGGTCCAAGGAGACCGACGAGACCGCGTGGTTCCACGTACCGCGCAGCACCGCCCCGCCGCTGCCCGGCGCGGAGGGGGGTTCACGGACCGGCGTTGGGCCGTCGCGGGGGGACGGCCCAACGCCCCGGACCGAGGGCGGCAACCGTACGTACCACGTCGGGGGAGACCTGCTCGACGTCCACGGCAACACCATCCACGGGGACTTCACCGGCATCCGCAAGGGCCCTGCCGCGGGGGCGGGTGAACCGCGGTGAGCGACCAGGACGAGCCGGCGGCCGGGAGCGACACCCCCGACTCCGGCCACGACCGGGGCGACGGAGGCGGCCGGGGCGACGCACAGGACCGGGGCGGTGACCGCGGCGAACGAGGCGGTGACCGAAGCGACCGCGGTGACCGCGGTGACCGCGGTGACCGCGGTGACCGGCGTGATCGGAGCGACCGGGACCGCGATCGCGACCGTGACCGGGACCGCGAGCGCGGCGACCGGGACCGCGACCGTGACCGGGACCGCGAGCGCGGTGATTCCGCCGGTGAACAGTCGCGCGAGCCGAGCGTCTTCGCCACCGCCGACCGGGGACCCCTCGGCGGCGAGAGCGACACCGGCGGCGCCGCCACCGCGCTCCGGGCCGTCCGCACCTGGGCGGGCGGCGCGGCCGACCGGCTGACCACCATCCACGGCGACGGCACCGTCTTCGAGGGCAACCAGATCTTCGCCCTCTACGGCTCCGACCGCTCGCTCTTCGTCCAGGGCCCCGTCCCGCCCGAGACGCTCGACCACCTCGGCCGGGTGTACTGCGCGACCGCCGGCTACGCCCGGATGCGGGACCGGCTCCGCGACCACCGGGTCCTCGTCCTCTGCGGCGAACCCGGCAGCGGCCGCAAGGCCACCGCGCTCGCCCTCCTCGACGAGCTCACCGGCGGCAAGGTCTTCCGCCTCGACCCCCGCCACGGCGTCGACGAGATCACCGAGGACGTCCTCCAGGAGAGCGGCGGCCACCTCCTGGAGCTGCTCACCGAGGACGTCCGCACCGAGAGCGAGCCGCACCCCGCCCGTTCCGGCCGGGGCGAGCCCGCCGCCCGCCGCCCCGCCACCCGCCTCTCCGAGCTGCACCTCGACCGCTTCGGCGAACTGCTGCGCGGCCGGGACGCGTACGGGGTCGTCCTCGTCGAGAACGGGGAGCTCGCCGACCGGCTCCTGCGCGGCCGGTACGGGATGTACTGCGCGCCCCCGCCCGCCGACGAGGTCCTCCACCGCCACCTCTGGCACCTCCTGCGCGCCGAGCCCGACGGGGCCCTCGGCGCCGCACGCGCGCGTGCCCGGCGCCCCGACGTCGTCCGGGCCCTCGGCCTGGAGGAGCTGCGGCCCCGCGAGGCCGCCCGGCTCGCCGAACACCTCGCCCGGCACTGGCGCGGCGAGATGACCGACGAGCAACTCGTCGCCGAATGCGCGAGCTTCGTCCGCTCCCAGGCCCGCGAGTGGTTCGCCGGCGCCGACCGCCCCGGCGTGCTCCCGGAGGCGCTGCCCGTCCTGAACGCCGGCGCGTTCCGCATCGCCGTCGCCGTCTTCGACGGCTCCGCCTACAGCCTCGCCGCCGAGGCCGCCGAACTCCTCGCCTGGGAGCTCGCCGTCACGCTCGACCCCGACCACGCCCCCGGGCGGCGCCTGTTCGGCACCCACGCCGAGCACCGGCCCGTGCAGGCCCGGGCCGTCCTGGAGGACGGCGAGCTCGACCTCGGCCCCGCCAAGGTGCCGGTGCGGGCCGTCCGCTTCCAGGGCGAGGCGCTCGCCGGCGCCGTCCTCGGTGAGATCTGGCACGGCTACCACAACGTCCGCGGCCCGGTGGCCCGGTGGCTGCGCGCCCTGTGCGACGACGCGCGCCCCGAGGTGTGGGTGCGGGCCTCCGTCGCCGCCGGAGTGCTCTGCTCCTGGGACTGGATCCACGGCTTCCGCGAGCTGGTGGTGCCGCTGGCGGTGACGGACGAGCCGAGGGCCCGGATGGCCGCCGCCACCGCGCTCGCCGAGGCCGCCCGCGACCCGCGCGTCCGGCCGGCGGTCGCCGCCGTGCTCAAGGACTGGGCCGGTTCGGGCGAGGACACCCTCGTCCGTACGGCGCTGCTCGCGCACGGCTACGTCCTGGCCGCCGGGAGCGTCCCCGGCTCGCTCGACGCCCTGGCCCGGGTCGTCAGGACCCGCGAGGCGACCGACGTCGACGTCCTCGTGCCCGCCTCCTTCAGCGTGGCCCGGCTGCTCGCCTCAGGAGAGCCCGAGCCCGTCCTGCGGCGGCTCCGGCAGTGGCTCGACGACGGCCGGCTCAACCTCGCCAACCTGGTCCACCTCGCCGTCATCCGCACGCTGGCCACCCGCACCACCCACCTGTGGGGACTGCGCGAGGTGCCCGAACTCGACGAGCACGCGGCCCGCCCCCTGCTCGTCGCGCTGCTCGCGACCCGGCCCGAACTCGCGCCCGAACTCGCCCGGCTGCTGCGGCACACGCTCGCCACGGCCCGCTCCGGAGAGGCGGCCCTCGAAGCCCTCGGCGGCCTGCTCCGAAGGGCCGCGAAGGACCCCGAGGCGCTCGGGCACGTCCGCGCCTTCCTGCCGCGCCTCGCGGTGGACCGCCGCGACCGGGACCGGCTCAGGGGACTGCTGAACGAACTGGTCCGGGACCGTGACCGGCCCCTGGACAGGAGCGCGGCGCGCCGGATGTGGGACGCCGTGACGGAAGGAGCGAACCGATGACCGGGCCCGAGCAGAACAGGAACGCGCGGCCGGACGAGCGGGCGCACCGGTACGAGCGGGACCGCGACGAGCGCGAGCGGTACGACGAACGGGACGGCCGGGAACGGCAGCGGTACCAGGGACGCGACGGACGCGAGCGGTACGAGGAACGGGACCGGCGGGAGCGGGAACGGCAGCGGTACGAGCGGCCGGGTCACGAGGACCAGAACGGCGGACAGCACTCCGGAGGCCGTGACGGGGACGAGGACCCGGACCTCGACCCGGACCGCGCGGACGACGAGCCGGAGCAGGCGCGCGGCCAGGGGCGGCGGCACGCGCCGGCCACCGGCGGACCCGCGGCCCCCGGACGGCCGCGCGGCCCCCTCATCGGCGAGTACGCGCCCCCGTACCGCCGCCGCAGCGGCCGGGTCGCCGCCGTGCTCCTCTACCGCAACGGCGGCCACCGGGTGGTCTGGCCGGACCGCACCGAGGACGTCAACAAGCCCATGTTCGGCTCCCCGTACACCGTCTTCGAGGTACGGCTCGGCCGCAACGTCACCGAGTTCCGGCTCCAGCTGCCGGCCGCCGGCGACGGCGTCTTCTTCGACGCCGTCGCCAAGGTCCAGTGGGTGGTGACCGACCCGCACCTCGTCGTCCAGGAGCAGGTCGAGGACGTCGCCGAGCTGCTCCACGACGAACTGCTCGACGGCCTGCGCCGGCTGTCCCGGCGGTTCCGGATCACCGAGGCGCAGCGCGCCGACGAGGCCGTGCGCGAGGAACTCGCCACCGGGCGCCTCAGCTTCGGCCGGGACATCGGCCTTCGCACCCGGGTCCTCGTCTTCATCGACCTCGACGACTCCGTCAAGGCCGAGGTCTCCCGGCGCGACCGGGTCGGCGTCACGATGGAGGCCGACGAGCGCGTCGCCGAGGCGGAGCGGCGCAGGGAGGCGGCGGACCGCGCCCTGGTCGCCGAGCGCGCCCGCGAGATGGAGGCCCTCTTCCGGCGCGGCGACCTCGCCCAGATCGCTCACCACATGGCGATGCACCCCGACAAGCAGTGGGAGATCCGCACCCAGCTCCAGCGGGAGCGGCGCGAGGGCCAGGACGACTACCTGAGGGTCTTCAGCCGGCTCCTGGACACCGGCGTCCTCGAACGGCACGACATCGGCGAGCAGATGTACCAGGTGCTCATGTACCTGCGGTCCCAGACCGGCACCGTCCTCGGAGGCATCACCGACCGGGTCCTCAACCCCTCGGGCGACTCCCCGCGGCGGCCGCGCGCCCTGGAGGAGGCCGCCCCGGAGCCGAGCGACCCGGACTGGGACGAGGACCGCGGGGCCGCCCGGCGCGGACCCTGGGACGAGGAGCACGGCGAGGCCCCGCACGACCCCCGGGTCTACGAACCGACCCGCGTCGAGTCGGGCTCCGAACGGGAACGGGAGCGGGAGCGCGAGCGGGGGCGCTCCCGGGGCCGCCACGACGACGGGTTCGACGACGGCCGCGACCGGTACGAGCCGGACGCGTACGAGCGGAACGACCGGTACGACCGCGACGACCCGTACGACCGCGAGGGCCGCGACCGGCCGGGCCGGGGAGCCAGGCCCAGCCGGCCCACCAGGCCCGCCAGGCCCAGCTCCGAGTTCGACGACTGGGACGACGAATGAACACCCCGGACCCCGCCTCCGTCCCCGCACCCGCCCCCGACCGGGCTCCTGCCTCCGACCGGTCGCCCGCCCCCGACCGGGCCCCCGCGCCCGCCCCCGTACCGCCCGAGGAGATGCGGTTCATGGCCGAGCGGCTCCTCGCCACCGTCCGGGAGGACATCGGCCGGGCCGACACCAAGGCCGCGATCCTGCTCTCCGGCGCCCTCGCCTTCCTCGCCGTCGTGTTCTCCGGGGACCGCGCCCCGCTGCCCACGGCCGGCACCGGGCTCGCGTTCCTGCTCGCGGCGGGCGCGCTGTGGACGGCCGGCGTCCTGATGCTCGTCTCGGTGGTCCTGCCGCGCACCCGGATCGGCGCGGACCGCACGCTCCTGCGCGAGCTGACCTCCGGCCCGTCCGCCCCCGCGCTGCGGGAACGGCTCGGCGCGTCCGGGGCGGACGCCACCGACTGGCTCCTCGAACAGGCCGGCGTGCACGGGCTCGTGCTCGCGGCGAAGTACCGGTGGCTGCGCCTGGGCGTGTTCGCGCTCGTGCTCGGCGCCCTCCTGGCCCTCTTCAGCGAACTGTGGTGAGAGAGAACATGCAGTGGACCAACAAGGGGAGCGCCCTGCTCCTCGCCGGGGTGCTCCTCGCGCTCTCCGGCCCGCTCGCGGCGCCCACCGCCACGGGCGCGCCCGGGGCCCCAGGCACATCCCGTACGGCTGCCGAACCTGCAGAGGGGCCCGATCCGCTCGACTTCGCCGTCGTCGTCGACCAGTCGGCGAGCCTCGCCGAGAAGGACCTGGCGCGCGAGACCGAGGCGGCCGCGCTGCTCAGCCAGGGCGAGATATCGGAGCGCTCCCGGGCCACCGTCATCGGTTTCGGCAGCTCGGAGAAGCCCGGCCAGTCGCCCGTGCGCGACGTCTGCCCGCTCACCGTCGCCGACGCGGCGGGCCGCGAGCACCTCAGCGAGTGCGTCCAGGAGCTGGGCCGCCGGGACGCCGCCCGCATGGGCCCCGGCACCGACTTCCCGGCCGCCGTCCGGCAGGCGGTCACCCGCCTCACGGAGGGCCGGCCCGCCGCGGCGAAGGGGACGCCCAAGGTCGTCTTCCTGCTCACCGACGGCAGGCTGGACGTCGCCGACAGCCCCGAGTACGGCACCGACCGCGACACCCGCCAGTCCAACGGCGCGCGGCGGCTCACCGAGGAGCTCGCCCGCGCCCGGGCGGCCGGCGTCCAGATCTGGCCGCTCGGCTTCGGCAGCGAGATCGACCGCTCCGCCCTCACCGCGATGGCCGAGGGCGGCTACCGGGGCGCCTGCTCCGACATCCCCGGCTCCGTCCCCCGCATGCGGGTCGTCGGCACGTCCGCCGAGATCGACAAGGCGCTCCAGGAGACCTTCGCAGCCGCCCGCTGCGCCCGGATCGCCCAGGGCACCGTCGGGAAGCCGCCCGCCGACCTGACCGTGACCATCCCGCCGATCGCCACCGACGGCTCCCTCACGGTCGCCAAGCACGACCCGAAGGTGCGGGTCACCTACTACGACCCGGCGGGCCGCAAGGTGCCCGTACGGGGCGAGTCCGACGGCTCGACCTTCGAGGTGAGCGGCCAGGACGGGCCGGTCGAGGCGCTGCGCGTGAAGGACCCGCTGCCCGGCCGCTGGCGGGTGCACATCGAGGCGCCGGAGGGCCACCGCGACCGGGAGGTCGCCGTCCGGGCCATCTGGCAGGGCCGCCTCCGCTCCGACGTCACCCTCGATCCGGCGTCCCCGCGCGCGGGGGAGAAGGTCACCGTGCAGGTGCGGATGCAGACCCGGCGCGGGGTCGTCATCACCGATCCGCGGCAGCTGGCCGGTCTCACGGCCTCGGCCGAGGTCACCGGCGCGGGCTTCCGGCCCTTCGCCTTCCAGCTCGCCGACGACGGGCGGGCACCCGACGCGAAGGCCGGGGACGTCCGGTTCACCGGCACGTTCACCCTGCCCGCCGGGGCCACCGGCGACCTGGAGCTCGTCACGCGCATGGCGGCGCCCGGCATCACCTCCGACCGGCGCCCGGTGCACGCCCGGCGCGGCCCGGACGTGCCGGTGCTGACCGCGGGGCTCGCCGTCGACCGCGTCACCGTGCACCCGGGCGGCACCGTCCGCGGCACCCTCGACGTCACCAACAACGACTCCGCGCCGCACGCCCTGCGGCTGGCCCTCCAGGACCAGACGCCCGGCGCCGAGCTCACCGTCGCCCCGACGCAGGTCACCGCGGTCGCGGGCCGGAGCACCCGCGTCCCCTTCACGGTGACCCTCGCGGCCGGCACGGCCCTCGGCGAACTGGCCGGAAAGATCGCGGTCGTGGACACCGGCGACGGCGACGCCGTCCTCGACACGGCCTTCCTGGACGTCCTCGTGGTGGCGCCGCCCACCTGGTGGGACCGCTGGTGGAAGGCCGTCACCGGCGGCGCCGTCCTCGTCCTCGTCCTCGCCGTCCTCGTCGGCATCCGGCTCGTCGTCCGGCGGCGCCGCCGCGACCTCACCGGGACCAAGCTCGAACTGCTCGACGACGGCCGGTCCCTGTTCGAACTGACCGTCCGCAAGGGACAGAGCGAGAACGGCTCCTTCGCCTTCACCGTCGACGAGCCGTACGGGGGTTCGCCGATGCTCCGCACCGTCCGCGGCGCCGCCGCCTCCACCGCCCACGTGCTGCGCCGCACCGGCTCCGGCGAACTGCTGCTGCGCCCCCGGGGCGGCCGGCAGGTGCCGGTCAGGCCCGGTGAGCCGATCGGCCTGGGCGAGCACGAACTCGTCGTACGGGGCGGGCGCGTGCCCTCGCCGCGGAGGAACCGGCCCCCTCGGCGCCCCGGCCCCGGCACCGGACGCGGCGGGGACACCGGCCCCGGCCCCCGCACCGGCCCCGGCACGGGATCCGGCACCGGTTTCGCCCCCGGCACCTCCGGGACCCCCGGGACCTCCGAGCCAGGCGGGTCCGCTGGATCCGGCGGGTCCGGCGGGTCCGACCCCTACGACGGCAACTTCTGAACGGGCACCGAGGAGAGACGACATGAAGATCTACCAGCCCATGCTCTTCGTCGGACTCGGCGGCACCGGCGGAAAGATCGGCAGCGAACTCGAACGACAGCTGCGCCGGGAGCTGTGCGGACCCGACGGCACCGACCTCGTCGACGGCGGCCGCCGGCTGCCCTTCCAGCTGCCCGACTGCCTCCAGTTCGTCTACGCCGACTTCAGCGAGGGCGAACTCCTCGGCTACCCCCAGTTCCGGGCCAAGGGCGCCGAGGGCGCCGCCTTCGCCCGTACCTCCCGCATCGTCCGCGACCTGCTGCCCACCGACTTCGACTCCTCGCCCGAAGTGGCCCGCATGCTGCGGGTCTCCCTCCACGAGGAGACCCGGTCCTGGCTGCCGCCGCAGGCCCGCCAGCCGCGCGTCGCCCCCCTCAACCACGGCGCCGGACAACTGCCGACCGTCGGGCGCTCCGCCCTCTTCGCGACCCTCCGCTCCGGCCTCGACCCCGTCCTGCGGCAGCTCCGCGAGGCGATCGGCGCCATCGGGCAGGCGGCCGGCGACCTCAAGCGGGTCGGCGGCGGCCGCATCCGGGGCTGCGACGTCTTCGTCGCCTTCTCCGTCGCCGGCGGCACCGGCGCCGGCATCTTCTACGACTTCATCCACCTCATCGGGCACGAGTTCCGCAACGCCCACGTGCCCGGCGTGAAGATCTACCCCCTCGTCGTCATGCCCTCCGCCTTCCCGCCCGAGGCGGGCGGCGGCCGCGAGGCCGAACTCAACGCCGCCCGCGCCCTCGTGGACCTCTCCCGGCTCGTCGACGACCAGAACGTGCCCAACGCCCTCGACACCGTCGGCGACGTCGAGGAACACGGCCGGCTCAGCGTCACCTACCCCGGCGACGGGGTCGTCGCCCTGCGCCCCGCCACCATGCAGACCGCCTTCCTCTTCTCCAAGCCGGCCGTCATCGGCGCCGAGGACCTCCGCCGCTCCATCACCGCCATGGTGATGTCGCTGATCGGCACCGAACTCGGCGAGGACAGCAACTCGGTGAACCGCGCGGAGGACGACTACCAGTCCTTCGCCGCCAGCTTCATCAACAAGGCCGTGGAGCGCTCGACCCCGGCCCGTACCGGCATCGGCTACCGCGGCATGTCCACCAGCCTCGCCGCCTCCCTCACCGTGCCCATCGACGACCTCGCCGAGATCGTCGCCGCCCGGCTTCTCGCCCAGGCCGTCCGCGGCATGTCCGAACGCGCCCGGCGGCCCGCCCGGGACGGCCAGGACATGGTCCGGGACCTCTTCACCCGCTCCGGCATCGGCCGCCTGTGGAGCCGCGAGGCGCCGGACGTGCCGCTGCCCGAGCAACTGCCCCGGGGCAGCCGGGACATCACCCAGGAACTCCGGCAGCGGCTCAACGACATGGAGGACTCCCTCCAGCGCCTCGACGTCCACCTCGCCCGCGAGATCCCCCGCCTCACCGAGGACTTCAAGCCGGGCGCGGGCGCCCGCGAACTCCTCGGCCTCATCGGCCCGTTCCAGCTGGAGACCGTCCTCGCCGGCCTGCCGGGACACCCCGACCGGGTGGCCAGGGAAGGCTTCACCGGCATGCTCGACAACCGGCGCAACGACCCCGAACGGCCCCCGAACGTCCAGACCGCCGCCCCCAACATCCCCCACATCAGGCGCAGCGTCGGCGGAGTCGTACCGGCCCGGTGGACCGACCCCGACGTCCAGGACACGCTCGCCGCGCAGCAGGCCTGGTACCAGTGGCGGGCCCGGGTCCTCTGGCACCGCGGCTGGCAGGCCGGCGAGAACCAGTGGCGGCGCTCCCTCAACCGCGTCACCGCCGAGATCGCCGAACTCACCAAGGTGCTCCGCGCCCACGAGCAGGACGAGGCGAAGTCCTTCGCCGACAGCCGCCGCGAGCTGTACCGGGACGACCGCGCGGGCATCGCCTACCTGCTGCCCCCGCAGAACACCCTG